>NZ_NFKS01000030.1 GCF_002160515.1 Anaeromassilibacillus sp. An172
TTATCCATCGACTTGGACTTTTTGTTCTGGTCTTTTTGTCTTGCATATTTTTTCATCCCTTATTCGTTATTTTTTTATTTTTCCTATTGACTTTTTATAGTTGGTCTTTAAAACAATAAAACATAAGTTGAAATGATAGTTAGATATAAAACTTCTGTCTTTGCAAACTGCCATCACACTACTACCGATTCAAGTGCTTCAGTATCCCCCGCAGATGCGGGGATAATTATTTCAATATAGAATTCATTTTTTAGTTTTTAAAATTCTATACTATCTATCCTGTGTTTTATTAAAATTCACAAAAAACTTTGTATTGCTTTACTCATCTTTTCACTCGGAAACTTTTCTTCGAGCTTTTCCCAAAACGTGTAAATATCGCTCAGTGTATCACTGTCGGCGTTATCCATAAACTCAATTATTTCATTTTCATCATCGCCAAGTGCTTCAAACATAGGAGTCCATGCATCTCTGTCAAAAAAAGGATAGTTTACATCTTCACTCTCCATTTTTTCCATAAAATCCTTATACTTTTTATACTTCTGATAGTCTATCATTACAATCACACCTTTTGTTTTTTCATCAGGGAAAATAGTACCCACATAATCAAATGACATTTCATCTTTTATCCTAACTTCTAAAATAACACCAATATCGACATTCTTATATTTACACATCCGCAGCTCACCGGTTCTAATCATATCAGCATTTTGATACTCTTTTGATAACTCAAAATTATTAACCACATATGTTCCCGCTAAAATGACATCTTTTTTTAAGTTACTCTTTTTTTATTTTAGTATCAACATTGACAAAAAATCTTTCCACTGCGCTTTTCATTTTTTCACTATGAAACTTATCAAGAAGTTCTTCGTATACCGGCCACAGCAGCATAAGCATTGTTTCATCTGCATTATCCATAAGCTCAATAATCTCATCCTCATCATCGCCAAGAGCTTCAAGTGTTGGAATCCAAATATCTTTTTCTGCCATGGGATAATCTTCACAAATCTGCGCAATTCGATTTTCAAAATCTATCAGCTCATGAAGCTTTTTAATATTTATCATATAATCACTCTCTTCGATTCACGTTAGGGATAATGGTTCCTATGTAATCAGAAAAGGTCTTTCCACCATCATCGGTTCTTCTCTCCATTATAACTTTAATATCTATATTTTTGTATTTACCTTGATCTTTTTAATAATTAATATAATCAACAAATATAAACAAATTTATTTATGTTGGAATAAAATATGATACACATATAGTTTATTTGTCCAGATAACAATGGTAATGATCACTATGATCATATACGATTCTTGGATTATCACTAATTTGAAAAATTTTCTTTATTTCTGGCAAAAAAGCAATCGGAATATGCAGACTCATATAAATTATCGCCTTTTGCTGTTTTGTGACTTCCACCCGTCCCCGTGGATAGTAGTTATATGGTTTGTTACATCCTTTCGGACAAACTGATTTCCATAGATTTTTATGATTATAGGTATCTCCGGATTTTGCAATCCCTTCTGGATATGCTCCGTCAAAAGGAAAAGCCAATAGTTCTCCGTCAATAACCCAGAAAACACCTTTATTAGGTACAGTATAATAAAACATGATTCCTTACTCCTTTCTATTTACTTTATAGCGTTTGCTGTGTACCGAAAATAATCCATGCCATACTCTATAATATAAACATAACAAAAAGCAAGGCGGCTTTTATGATGGACAAAAATTTAAACATCAGTATATCAATGTTTATATCTCCGCTTTTGAATAAAAAATGGATTTTGCAATCAGAAGAACGCAAACCAGAGTTGCTGCTCTTTTATGGTCACAAAGTCGCTGATAAAATTACGGAAACCCACTGGGGTGTATTTGTTTGGATATCTCTGAAGAATTTTATTATGGTGATATGTGAAAATAATTTTACCAACAAGAGTACTTATATATGATTTATTGCCAAATAATCGTATCCTTTTCCAAAGCTAACCGACTGCAAAACCGCCGATACACAGTTATAAATATTTCAAGTCATATGTACTAATCGAAAATTACATAACAATGCCACTCAGCTATCTATTCAAAAAATCCATTGCGGTGAAAAATAGAAAATAAAATTTAATATACTAACGCTACACTTTTTAAGCGCATTGTATCTTGTAAAATATCGTTAGAGATGATACAATAAAGCTAAATAACATCGGAGGATTTATATAATGTATACCAAACAGCCAAAAAAACTGATGATTATCAATATTTTGGATATTCTCCGTCGATACACCGACAAAGATCATCGCCTCAGTCAAAAGGAAATTTCGGAAATTCTGGAACAGGAATATCATATGAAAGCTGACCGTAAAGCTGTGAAACGTAATTTGATGAATCTGATTGACTTCGGCTATGAAATAGAATACAGAGAAACCATCCGTATGGTGCCAAACGCTCATACCAGAAAATTAGAGGAAAGCTGTATTCTTTCAGACTTTTATTTGTGCCGGGAGTTTGACGATTCGGAACTGCGGTTACTGATTGACAGCCTGCTTTTTTCCAGGCATATCCCATACAGTCAATGCAAGACACTGGTGGAAAAACTAGAGAAACTGTCCAGTATTTATTTCCACTCCCGTGTGAAGCATATTGCCACTCTGCCGAAGGACAAAACGGATAACAAGCAGATTTTTCTCAATATTGAGCTGCTGGATGAAGCTATCAATCACAACCGTAAAGTAGTTTTTAAATATACCGAATACGGAACAGATAAAAAAATACATTACCGTAAACGACCAGATGGAAGTGAGCGCGAATATGTTGTTACCCCTTACCAGATGGCGGCAAAAGAAGGAAAGTATTATCTTATCTGTAACTACGATAAATACGATGATATTTCAAATTATCGGCTTGACCGTATCCGAGAACTGAAAATTCTGGATGAATCCGCAAAACCGTTTGAAACGCTTCGAGGCGCAAAAGGACAGCGACTGAATCTTACTGAGTATATGAAAGAACACATCTATATGTTTTCCAGCGAAAGCGTACTGGTGAAATTTCGCATTACCAAATCAATGATCAGCGATGTAATCGAGACATTTGGCAAAGATATCACCTTTTCGGATGAGAACATACACAGTGTCACCGTGACCGCACATACCAACGAAATGGCTATGGAACATTTTGCAAAAGTTTATGCTCCGGATGTAATCATACTGGAACCGCAAAACTGGTGGCTCGAATAAAAATGTGTATGGAAAATACATTGAAAAAATATAACGAGAATACGAAAGGATAAAGTAAAATGAACATTCAAAAGGAATTTGGAAATGCTTTTTCAAATGCAGTTGACTTTTTGCTGTTTACTTATTTTAGGCTGACAAGAGAATCTGAAAAAGTAGAATGTATTAAAGCAGCTATTGATAAGGCTTATAAAGATGCAACAAATCAAGGGGCTTTTAATGCAGTTGTATCAAAAGAAGGAAAAAGTAAGTTTGATGGAATTAAAAGCAAATGCTGCTCGATAATTTCCGAAAAATTAGATGATTTATTATCTTCTAAATCTGATGTTGAATTTGATGAAAATCATAAAAATCTTTGTAATGATATAGTAGATGCATATAAAAATATAAAAAGAAAAAACAGCGATGAGCCATCGTTTACATATGGCAACGCACAAAAATGGGTAAATATGACATTTAAAAATCTATATATTATTTGCGGCATCATACAGGTTTTTGATACCACAGATGATAACATGAAAGCATTCCGGAAACAAATTCTCGAAACAGAAAAGCTTTTTCATACTCCGATTGATAGCTATATTATAGAAGCATTATGGTGTAAAGAAGGAATTAAATTGCCATATAATCCTAAAGAAAAAATGAATGAACAGGGACTTCCTATTTATTCAAAAAACTGGAAAGATCATAAAAAGGGAAATGTCGTATCCAAATACGATGAAAATCGTGTAGTTCCTTGGATCAAATGGGACGAAGAATACTATACTGAATTTCATGAAAGCTTGAAAAAAAGCTCTGTTACAGGTGGTAAATCAGAAATAGTTTGGGAAGGTCCGGTATGGATTGAGATTGCAAAAAAGCGTAATAAATAACATAAAAGTAACTGAAGGATTCCTCTAACGTTATATAATATTTATTTTATTATCTTCCCTTCATACTAATATTTAAAAGTACTTTCTATGCACGCAGCATGGAAGGTATTTTTATGCCTGTCTATATTTGTCTACTTAAGTGTATTTTTAGGTCCTTAAGTAAACAAAACTCGCCTATGTTAATGGCATTTTTTAATATGTGTATAAGTTTAATTAAAAGATTTGATAAGGTACAATAAATTTCGCAAATAAAAAATAGACATAGAGTGCATGTCCCTGGCAGAATGAAGTTACGACACAAAATCCTAGAAAGGAGACAGCAAACTATGTCTAAGAATATTGTACAATTAAATAAGGAAATTATCAAGAGAGAAATTAAAGAATTGGTAAGAGGAAGTGTAGAAGAAACGATAAACGAACTTCTGGAAGCTGAAGCAGAAAAATTAACCCAGGCAGCCAGATATGAACGAAGTGAAATGAGACAGGGTTACCGAAGCGGACACTATGACCGAAATCTTACCACTACTTCCGGAAACGTAACCTTACACATGCCAAAGCTAAAGGTAATATCCTTTGAGACAGCAATCATAGAAAAATATCGTCGAAGAAAGAGCAGTGTAGAAGAAGCGCTTATCGAGATGTACTTAGCCGGAGTTCAGTGCGTCGTGTTGAGGATATTACAGAAGCATTATGGGGAAGCAAGGTTTCACCTAGTACGATAAGTGAGCTTAATAAGAAAGCCTATGTAAACATCGAGGTATGGAGAAATCAACCTCTTCAGGGAGGTAAATACCCATATGTTTATGTAGATGGAATCTATTTAAAACGAAACTGGGGCGAAGAATACGAAAATGTAGCTGTTTTAGTGGCTATTGCGGTAAATGAAGATGGATACCGTGAGGTATTAGGAGCAGCAGAAGGCATGAAAGAGGATAAGGTTAGTTGGGTTAACTTTTTTCAGTGGCTAAGAAACCGAGGGCTGAACGGAGTAAAGTTAATAGTTGGAGATAAGTGTCAGGGTATGTTAGAGGCAGTTGGAGAAGTGTTTCCGGAAGCAAAGTATCAGCGCTGTGTTGTCCATTTTTACCGAAATGTATTCTCCGTAGTACCAAAATCCAAAGCAAAAAAGGTTTCTCAAATGCTGAAAGCCATTCATGCTCAAGAAAGCAAAAAAGCTTCCCGAGAAAAGGCTAAGGCTGTCATATCGGAGTTAAAAGCTATGAAGCTTCCGGAGGCAGCAAAAAAAGTTGAAACGGGAATAGAAGAAACATTAACATACTGTGATTTTCCATCTAAACATTGGCGTAAAATCCGTACAAACAATGTCATAGAAAGAATGAACCGTGAAATTCACCGTAGAACAAGAGCTGTAGGTGCGTTCCATGATGGAAACTCGGCTCTTATGCTGGTTTGTGCCAGACTGCGTTATGTGGCAGGTAATCAGTGGGGCAGCAAAAATGCAAGAATATGAAGCATTTGGACGCTGTGGAAGCTGATCTTATGATAGGTTAATAGAAGACAGTTCATAAAATTATAAGGGTAAAACAAGCGGCATACGCCGCCCTTGTAACTTTGCACTCTACCTGCTCAATATTACTATTTAGACTTGCTTAGTTCTGATGGGACTATTTTAGACTGCTATGGATTTTTTTGGTAGTCGTGGGGTTATTTGGAGGTTACTCTTTTTTGGGAAGATTTGTATTCAAAATCACATCATTTGATGAAATAAAATTCTTATGCATAAAGCAACCCCCATTACACTTTCTATTAAAGAAAGGACAGTCCTTACATAGTTTCACAAGATTTGTATGAATTTTATTTAGATTTTCCATATATAAATAGTTTTCCATTTTCGCTACCGGTGTAAATTTACCGTTTTCTATTAGAGGCATAAGAACTTTTGGATGTTGATTGCAATATCTAAGATTCATTTCAGAATCTATCAATCCTGAACATTGAGAAGTACATTTCCATATGCCTTGTTTTACCTTCATATCAGTATTAACAAAAAAACACCATGGTATACTGTGGTCAATGTCAACATCATAGTTTTTTTTCTTAATAAAGTCGTAAACTTTGTTCCACTTTTTAATAATACTACTTTTTTTAGCAAAAATATTTTCCATACAATTAAGAGTAAGATTAAACCCAATGAGCTTAATTAAATAATCGTGAGGATATTCTTTCTCAAGACGAGACAAAAAATTATCGAACCTTGATATTAAAGTATCAACATTTAAATCAGATGATATTTGTGTTTCAAATACTCTTGTACCTGCCTGATTAGGCAATAGTTTCTCTAAAGGAAAAGAATCATCAATAAACTTAGAATTATATACAATCAAATCTTTTTCTCTAAGATTTATTTTTAAAATTTCATCATTAATTGCATTTGTAAAAATAATAACACTATCAAATTTTGATTGTGCAAATTTCAGAATATCACTAAAGAAAGGATGAACAGTTGGCTCCCCACCCATTAACTTTACCTTTTTTAATCCGCTTTTTGAAAGATATGATAATAGGCTAATACATTGTGAATAATCCATATCTCTTTTAGTTCTGTAGTCCTTATTAAAACAATTCGGACAATTAGCATTACAGTTTTCTGTTATAAGTAACCTTATAGAATTCATTTTTTTACTCCATTATTTTAAACCATTTATTACCTTTTTTGCAAATAATGTAATAATTATCCATTATACTGTTGCAATATTCGCAAAGAGGATGAGATCCTCTTTTATCGCAATGAGTTTTCTTTTCGTAGTTATCTTTTTCACCATTTGGTGTCTTAGCGTCAAAAAAATAAAATTCGTCAAAAGACTCTAAATCTGTTATATATGGAATTTCATTTGTAAAAAATTGACAGAGGTTGAAATCCTCAATTTTAACACATTTATTCCCCGCATAACGGATTATATCGTTAGCGAATATTATAATATAATTGTCAAGTTTGGGCTTATATTTTTCTGTTTCAATAACTCGTGATACAACAATATTGTCTATTCCATCAATATCAATATCCTTCAACAATTGAGCACATGTAAGCTTATTTTTTATAATTTCATTATTCAGAATAAGTTTAAGTTCAATAGTTAAAGCATAATCTTTTTTTAACTTAATAAGATTCTTAAAGGCAGAAATAGTTTCATCGTACGAATCAACACCCGTAATCTTATTATGAATGTATCTTGTTCCATGCAAAGGTATAGTAATTCTTGAAACTCCGGCACTTACTACATTCTTCGCATAATCAAAATCAGAAAAAAGTCTGCCATTTGAATACATGACAATTTCAGCATTACTTCCCTTAAAAAAATCAATAAATTTATTCAAGTCCTTATAAAGTGTAGGTTCTCCACCGTTTATTATAATTCTGCTTTTATTGAAATCATAACTCAATTCTGAAAGTTTTTTAATATCATAATTCTGTCCAGTGGCATTATAAGTATTATGCGATAAACAAAATTCACAATTATTGTTGCAACAATAATTCACATTAAAATAATAAACATTACTCATATTTTTCCTTCACTCTTGGGCATCTTATATCTCCAAAACCAAGTTTTTTGAAATAATTATACGAAACTCCCTTACAACCACCATTACACTGCGCAAATATTTCACATTCATTGCACGGAGATGAAGAATCCATCTTGCAATTTATTAATTCTCTTGTTTCTTTTGATTTAAGTATTTTTTCTAAACTATCTGTATTCAGATTACCCAAAGGAAAATCTATCAAACAGGTACAGGCATACATATTCAAATCAGGGTAGATGTATATTTTATCAACTCCGGAACCACAACCAACACATTTTTTGTTACCACTTACTATATCTCGTATAGTTTTTTCCCGCAAATCAAACTGCGTATACATTCTTAAATTTATTTTGGTGCAATTTTTATTCATTGTATACACCAAATCATTCCACAACGCAGTATCAAGTGCTTTATAATCTGATGCCGAGGCACAACCAACTGGCAACAAATTATTAACAAACCAATAATCAATATTTTTTAAAATCAAATCTTCATAAAGTGCTTTAAGTGATGTATAATTAAAATCATTAACAACTGTTGCCACTGCAAAACAACATTTTGATTTTTGAAGTTTTTCAATATTATTAAAAATTTTATCATAACATTCATTACCGCGAAGTTTATTATGATAGTCACGATAACCATCAATTGAAATTTGATATCTAACATTATCAAAATATATAATTTCAGAATAATAGTCAGTTGTACCATTTGAGGTTACTATCACATTATCAAATAATTCAGATGCCATTTTTAATATATCTGAAAATCTTGGATGAAGAGTTGGTTCGCCGCCTGTTAATATCAAATCTACATTAGGGAACTGTTTCTTGATTTTTGTTAGTGCAAGCTCAACAGTCTCAAAAGAAGCATCCTGACTTTTGTTAACGTCTCTTATGCAATTATCACAGTTCAAATTACAACGTTTGGTAATAAGAAAATAAACTTGTTCCATAAAAACTCTCCAAAAAAGGTGTTGGTTAAAACCAACACCTTTTACTCTTAATACTTATCAGGATCGGCTTCTCTCCAATCTCCCATTCTTACTTCTTTTTCTTCATATTTTGAAGTATCAATTTTCTCGATTTCCCAAAAATCAAAAGTTGGCACAATTCTACCTCCCTTCATATTAACTTATTAACATTTTGATTATAAACCTACAACCTTAATTTGTCAATATACTATAGCACATATACAAGTTGTATAATTAATTTTGTGAAAAATACTTGACACTACCAATAATTCTATACCCTATCCCGCCACGGATATGTAATTATACTGCTTGAATTTTCTCTTCGATTGTAAATCTTATTTTGCCCATAAAAACACTCCACGTAGTGTAGTCTCGAAATTTTTGTTATTTCGAGTGTCTACTGTATGGGGAGCATATCAATTATCGCTGCCTCCTGTTCAAAATATACTTATAATTTCTATTTTACACTGCTGTACGTTGTTTACACATAATTTGGGATTGAGCCAAAATATTTTCGCAAGTTGGTTTCAAATGATATAGACACTTCACTCTTTACACCTAAGTTTTTTGAAATAAATGAAATGTCATATTACAAATAATCTCTTACTATACATGTTAAATTATTTTAACTTAATTTTTTATGATTAAGCTTCCTCAAATATCCTTATAGCATCGTTAATTCGATTTGATTGATATAATTAATCAAGTTTGTGTCATTGGTTACATCATCTCCAGTTACATTAAATATATAAGCGTTTGGAGATACTTTAATGTTAAACTCATCTGCAATATCATTCAAATTTTCGGATGAATTTGTTCTTGTTTTTCCACAAATAATACACATACCAGAAATATTGTTATCATTAGATAACGAACTGATTGAAAATAAATATTTAAATACTAAATATGGCAATTGATACCTTTTTATATTGTCAGGACTACTGTACTTTGCATCAAGTATATAATAATTTGATAAATTATCTTTACTTATCTTTATCAAATAATCTGGCGTATAATAATTGCCCTGTTTAACTTTGCGTTCTTCCAACAATTCAAACATGTTCGAATCTTTTATACTTATTGTCGTATTTCTAAATATGTTTATGTTATTTGGTCTTTCTCGTCCTTTTGTTTTACCATAAATAATTGGTTGATAGTAAACAGTTACATTGAAAGAATCTTTAGAAAACTTAAAAGTGTTATTGTAATTTGTATTTCGGTAATATTTATTTTCTGTATACTTAAATGGAGTCCCAGAAATTAAGTTGTATCCACATTTTTCTAAAGAGCGAATAATTTTAAGTAAACAATAATACTCATATATCTTGCTCATAGATATAAAACTTAGCAATAAATCAGATTTTAATAAATCATATTTTCCACTATTAAACCATTTTAGCATTTTCTCAAACATAATATTATATGGCATAATTCGTCTGAATATATTAGTATATTCTGGAGGATTTATAACATTCAAATCTGAAACATTCAGAATTTTTTTGTACTCCATAAAGAGTTTTTGCATTTTTTCTAACCATTCATTTAATGTTACCGCATAATCATCTAACATTTTGGTATTTCTTGTAAAGATATAATATACAGAATCAACATAACCATCTCGTCTATAAGGAGATGTATTAATGTTTCTATGTATTTCAACCGTCGCCTTTATTTCTTCTAAATCTTTTATAATTGTTTTTAAAAAACCAACTATAACCTTATTTTCATAAATATCGTAAGAGTATGTCACCGATTGTACCAGTGTCTTTTGTGGTTCATAATATTGCTTGTTTACAGATATTCCAGAGTTGTAGTTAACTGGTTGTAATTCTTCTGGATGGTTAACAATATAATTAATCGTGCTTTGTTGTATTCTCTGTAATTCATTAAAATTCCCTATTTTATTTGTGTGAATAAGCTTTGTTTGAGAAGAGTACTTTAAAATGTTATAACTCTTAATGTAAATATCATAAATTTCACCGAGCAATGCTAATTTTGTATCAATTGAAATATTTTTATTTGGCATCACTCCAACTCTAAATTTAGAATTTTTATGTTCCTCATAAAGATAATCATCACAATTATCATAAATATAATCTATCATATTTATAATATTTTTATTAATACTTTCTTCCTTCATAACAACTCGGGTATTTTTGGTAATATAAATATCACCACTAATAACCACTTCTATTTTTATTTCACCAAAACAGTCAAGAAAAATACAGCGCGGTTTGCGACCATATAAAAAGGCTGTCTCTTCAACAATTTCGTTGTTGATAAACATCTTATCAATAAAAACAATTTTATTACAATCGTCGGTTACTAACATACTGTAAGCATAGTCGTTATATATGTATTCCCCATTACCATAATCAAAGTAATCATCGAGAAAATCGGTTGATTCTTTTAAACGTAATGGTAAAGATATATTATTATTTTTTGCTTTTAAATGTAGTGTATAATTGCTCATACTTTATCATCCTAATTATACAAGATATTGACAGTATCCCATATTTTGCCTTTGAAAATCTTCCATATCGATCAACGCTTCTTTTGTCATTTTTAGATGGTTTTCATCACAAATTTGGGCAAGTGATTTAAATAAACGTTCATAGTCTTTGTAATATCCATTGATTTTTGGCAATAGTTTTTGAACAATCGCAAAGTCTAAAGCTTTTTCTTTTTTACTGCATATACCTATTTCGTCTTCCATTATTTCTTGAGCCACACAAACATACTTCTTAATACTTTGCTGTACTCTTGGACTTACAGTTAGGTGGTGTTCATCAAATAATTTATAAATCTGTTCTGCTAAAGTTTTTAACGACATTTCCTTTGTTTCAGAGAAAACAAACGCATTTTCAATGTCACTCCATAGAACTACATCTTTAACACAATTATCTATGCTAATATCTGTTTCCATTATGCTTGTTTTAGGCAACTTTACTATCCAAGCTCTATCTATAAGTCTTGGAGACAAACGCTCTGTTGTCTGATCGTTATTAATAGTAGCAAGAAAATGTAGAGTCTTCGGTATATAAATATCTTTATCTAACCCGATATTTATAAAAACATCGCTCTCCGAACTATCAGCAGCACGCATAAAATCAGCCCAATAATATTCAATAGGACTGAGATTTGCCTCATCAAGAAGAATCAAATATGGAAAACGTGATTCTTCGCGCTCTTCGTTTAATATCATTAATCCGTCATAGATTTTAACATTACTTCTGTCGTATTTTTTTGTTAACGGGTTGAAGTATCCGATTAAATCCCTTTTTGATGACCAGCCACGTTCTACAGAAACGGGTACATATCTATTTTTATATATATCATTGCTCTCACCAAAATTATTTAGTCCTAGGCTATTTGCAAGTATATTACATATAGAAGTTTTACCAGTTCCAGGTTCGCCAGAAAATATTGTCAAAAAATTCTGTGAAAAGCAAATAAACATATTAAGTATTTCATTTTTGGTATATTTACGATATTTCTGAACCTCATTAACAAGCTTATCAATTAATTCATTTTTTTCTTTTTTTGAACATATGAATTCACGAAATTCTTTTGCTATAGTTTTATATTGGTCAGCTTCAGCATCAATACGATAGCTTCCTGCTGCTTCTATCATTGCGTTAGAAATATAAGGGTCAAATGCAGTACGTAGCATTTCAGTTGTATCGGCTTTTTTAAAGGCATTAGAAATAAACTCTTGAATCTTATTTTCGATATCTTTTAATTCATCTTTCTTTTTGTCTACTTTATTTTCCATTGAAGCATACAACTTGAGTTGAAAATCACATTCATCTTTTAATTTATTGAATTCATCAGATAATCTATCAAAATTTTCAACCACAGAAAGCCTTTCTTTAAGTTCTGAATTTTCAGCTTTAAGTTCGTCTATTTTTCCACCATCAATTAAAACAGTATCTGCCTGTTCATTCTCTTCAAGCTTATGTTTTAATATTTGGTTATCATTTTCTAAAACTTTATTTTTATTGTAAAGTTCGTTACTTGTATTCTGTAACTCAGCAATTTCTTTCTGTAAGTTTTTATATTGTATACTATCTTGAATTTTATTTGCCAAAAAGTTATCATCAAGACTCTCTATCAACGTATTCAGTGCTTTCTTTTTAATATCATCGTATTCTGAAGTATTTTTCAAAATACTCTGAACTCTTTCTATTCTTTCATTACGAATTTTGTCAGGAATATCTCTTAAGAATGGCGATGTAGAATATAGTCTATCAAATTCTTCAGGATTTTCAATAAGCTTATTTCTATCTATGGATTCTGTCAATTTGGTAAGAAGAATAGCATCTGAAATAGCATCAATGTAATGTGAGTTGCCTTTTATGTATGCAATATCAGTATATATAGAGTTTTGGATATAATGACGCTTTTCAAACTGAATAATTTCATAATCATCTTCTCCATAACATTCAAGAAAGTATTTACGAATAGCAATATCTGGTCGTACATATTTTTCACCATCAATCGCACGTTCTTGCAATTTGAAAGGACCAACAAGTTGTTTATCTCCATATTCTAACAAAACATCTTCATTTGCCAAATAATCCTTTTCTTTAATGAAAATCATACCTGAAAATGATTCATTTGTAATATCTTCTTTTGGAGTAACTATTTTAAACATATTAAAATTTGAAATAGAAATAACTCTATCTGATAAATCCTCTTTATTATCACTGAGATTTTGTAAATCAAGCTTCTTTAATATTTTATCATTACCTGTATCTACCAATTCGTCTTTATTAAATTTAATAGCATATATGCTTGTATACGGTTTTGTGTCTCGACTATCTTCTGCTTTATCTACATTAAGATGTTGTAAAAATTCTTGTGATGTTTCATACAATTTATACGCAAGATTAATTGAACCAAATATAGGAAAATCTTTTTCAAGATCGTCGTCAGTAATTTCAGAGACTATTCTGTTATCAGCATCATAGATATACTTAGGTTTAAAGTTGTAGAATGTCCCTCTTAGCTCAATGTGTCCCAAATAATATGTCATATTATTCTCCTTAAAAGTATTATCAGAATCAAAAGCCATTGTTGTGGAAACTTGTACACTTTTCCATTCATCTTTTATCGCTTTTTGAAACGGTTCGGATTGAATAAATTTACTAAAATAGAGATTATAAAATTTATCATCGCAACAGCGATATAACATATATAATATCTTTGAAATATAGTTTGTCGAATTTATTGATGATAAAATCTCATCGTAACTTATTAAGTCGGATACTATATCATCTTTATATACGTTATACAATTTCTCTATTAATTCATTTCTAAAACATATAGTACTTAAAAGAATCTGAATTTTATTATCCAAAGATTTGATTCTTTCATATTTTCGTCGCTCACTTCTATTGCTAAAATTAATACTGATAATACATTCTTGTAAAATATTTTCAGGTATCAGTTTTATAAATTTAAACAATTCATTCAAATGCTGCTCATTTTTCATGACCAGTCCCCCTCAAATTAATTACATAATAATACTAAAAGATATGTCAATTAGAAATATTTCAATAAATATCCATCATTGCGGTTTTAATATATAGAGTAGTTTCTGTCCTCTCATATATCTTTTATAATTGCGCAAAAAAGAACTGAGTAGATCCAAAATATTTTTCTGAACATGCTCGCCGTTTTCAAAATTTTTGAGCTTAAACAGTGCGTCCTGAATGGCGTCGCCTGGCAAGCCTCTGTTTAAACTATACAAAGAATCCAGCAAAACATCTTCATAAAGGGGACTGTAAAAATCCCTTTCTATATCGGGACCATATGTACGCTCATATCCTAAATCATTTGTAAATAATTCTATAATTGAGTTTTCATAGTCGGCTTCGGTGTATAATCTGTTCATAATCTTTCACCTATTTTATCCTATAGAAACAGTTATTGCTCTTTGTTTTATTTTAAGCTCATTTATCTTTTTTAGTATTTTACTATTTAGAGTAGATATCTGCTGTTCCATTGGTTTAAACATTTCTATAATTTTAGTTATTGACTCTCTTGAAATATCTTGTTCCATGATTTTATCACGTAAAATATAATTGTCATTCAGTGTTTCTTCTGCATCAAAAGAAAATTCTTTCTTGCAATACTTATTTGGATCAAAGGGCAATACTTCTTTGAAACAACTTTGACTTATTATATGACTAACTTCATTTCCACAACATAATGTGTTGTACACATATTCATAAAAATCTTCATCACTTTTAAATTTGTTTTTCCCTGATAAAAGCATATCGTTATACATTGAAATAAAATTAAAACATGCTTTATGCAAATCTTCGAGCCATTTAATCTTACACTCTGTCCTATATAAACTTATTGATTTTATTGTTGTAATAAGACAGATAATCACACCTGTTAGTAATCCTGCAAATATATTTGCAAAAATTGAAGATAAAAAGCTATTTGTTTCTCTGTATACAAAAGACAATCCAAACATTATTAAAGCCAATAATACAACTATAAATAAAATCCATACGTGAGGTAATGCCATATAAATTTTAATTTTTTTACTAACCCTCTTAAGATTTAACTTCATTTTAATTACTTCACTTTCTAAGACATGATAATGTCTTAAATATGGATGTTAAAAACATCAATCTATCAGTTAATTATTGCAAATAATTTCAGAGTCAATAATTTTATCTTTAAGCCCTGCATTTATTATATAATCTCTGATATAAGCTTTTTCCTCATTCTTTGCATGCGGATTTATAATTATATTATTTATAAAATTATTAGGATTAATTGACACTTCTAATCCCATTTTTTTATTATTTTGATACGTAATAGCACGAATTTCTTTTTCGGCTTCATATTCCTTTTTCTTATAAACATAGAATATTCTTTCCCTAAATAATCCATTTTCTCCTCTTGAGAAGAAAAACGGTGGTACTATCATATCTTTATTCACTTTTTCGTAATCTATATAATTTACTCTATGTACCACAGCATCAAACGAACTTGTACATTCCATTAATTTTTTTACATTGCTTATAATACACACTCCATTATTATCTCTATGTCCATTTTCATCATTCTGACATCCATATGCAAGCCACATTGGCTCAGATTCTCTTTCAAATTCAAACCAACAACTAATATATGCAGAAAAAACCTTTCTTTTACATTCCTTTATAATCTTATAACTTTCTTCGTTTTCTTTATCCCAATTTATAAAAAATCGCGGCGGAATTTCTCCTTCATATGCATCCATAAAACTCTCAGCTTTTGCCATCCACAAATATTTATCTTCTACTAACTTTTTAAATTTCTCAAAACCCATATATCTGGCAATAATTTGTGAAGGGTTAGGTGTAAAACTATTATTTATTTCTTTCATCGTTTTCTCATCATAAAGGTAAGCCATAATTATTTATCCTCCATTTAAGTTAATCAAAATTTATTCAAAAATCAATGTCAGAAACATCAATCTCTCCGGACATCAGACTCGGAAGAATAATATTTCTTAAAGTAACTAATTTTGCGTTCTCAACACAGTTATTATGAATTGCATCAAGCAATGATGTACCGATTTCGGGAGTATGAGCCGCAGAAGCGATTTTCCCCCATCGGGCGTTTTCCGGTACAAAAAAGATGTTTTCTTCCGCATAAGCGTCTCTGTCGTCCTCGAAACCGTCACCCTCAGCCACAAGCTCCTGATATCTTTTCTCAAAAGCACTGGATATATAACGCAGGAAAATAATTCCTACAATAACCTTTCTGTATTCAGCAGCAGGGATATGCTCCAAAACACGCAGGCAGCATCCCATATTTGTTTTTCAAAACCAATGTTGGCATTGTTTACTTTAGCCATTTTTATTCCTCCGAATTATTCATTAATCTATCTAAATTATAATGATTTTTTAAAAATTTGCAACAATATGTGAAAATATGTTTTGATTTTATCTTTAAATAACCTGCATTGAAAACATTATCTAATTATGATACAATATTTTTATATATAAAATTGACTATCAATTTAAGCAGATAATCTATATATAGAAACTAATCTTAACTCTTTGGATATTCTCAATTATTGCAAAATTATCTGTAACCACTATCAAGTTTCTGATGATGTTTATTTCATGCTGAATAGAACAAAATAAGTAATTATATCAAAGAAAATATATGTAATACTTATGGTGATTTTTCAGCTAATTAAAATTGTATAATCTATCAATATGTTATAGAACTTAAATTCAAATAATATCTAATCTTAAGTTAGTAAATATAATATTATATTTACTATTCAAAAACATCATTTGTAATCATATATTCCCTAGCTCTATCTATGATATCTTTAAAGATATTCTCCATCTCATTACTAGGAAATCTTTCTATAACATCTTCATATATTTCGCTGAAAAATACAGCCTTATCATCATCTATATTATTTAGATAAAAAAGCGCATCTTGCTCATTATCACCAAGGGCATCTCTCAATGGAAACCAGAAAAGTTTCTCTTTTTGTGGATCTTGAGGATGCGCTTTTCTTCTTTTTTCTATTATTTCTAATATCTTTTGTTCATTTACCATTTAATACCTCATATAGCTTATTTGTAAAACAAATTTATCAACTCTCATGTATTTTAAAATAAACTGCGAAACTCTATACACTGCATCTAAGAAACTGATTCCAATAGAACACTTGAGTCAGTTCAATCTTAAAGTCTTAAGTTCTCATTTATCTACAGAAATTACTGCTAATAGTGGAACAAATAAATTCGTAACATATAGTACGTATATGATATTTTAAATTTTAATTATCAACATCAACTACACAACTTTTATGAATATCAGATATTATATTTCTGCATTTAACCTGTAGATTTTCAAGCATTTTATACGTTTCTGATTTATTGATACGCATATTTCTAATTTCGGAAATATGCGTATCAATTTGGTCGACACGCATAACATAATTTTCTTTCAAAAATTTTTCCAATGCATTATTAAAATATTTTTCAACTTCGTTAGCAGCATTCGCAAAACTACCACGGAGTTCTTCACGATTTTTTCTCATTTCTTGTTGAATTTTATCTTTATCTATGTCTTCTTTTATTTGCATTCCTAATGAAAACACTACACCACATACTCCAACCACTTTACCAAATACATTTATTCCTCTAGCCCACTTAACTGCTTCCCAAGGTTTAAAACTATGTCCAAAAAAATGTCCAATATCCAAAACTTTTTGATGTATATTACTCCCAGAGAAAATTTGTAACCCACTTGCAGAAGATTTTGTTCCAATTGTATTGGCGATTATCTTTTTGCCAGTATAAAATATGGTATCAGATTTCAAGAAATGTTCTATCGTTGGATTTCCTTTTTTCAACTTATTTTCCAATCTAAATTCCAGATCCTTAGAAAAATCAGATTTATAAAACTGATCCAGTTGCATTATACAATCATCTGCTAATTCTTCTATTCTGTGAGTCACGTTGTCAATACATGTATCCGTTATTTTATCAACTTCTTTATATGCATTATCAATCGCTTCTTTAGCATCATTCTCGTCCTCAAAATCATAAATAGAATTCGCTATTTTGCGTCCCTTTTCACGTATTTTTGATGCTGCTTCTTGAACTATACGTTTAACCTCTGTTTCTATTCTGAACTGCGAATTTAATAATATATGTCGTTCTTGTAACAGATGCTCTTCAAGTGCATCAATATCACTATCTCCAGTGGAAGATTGATATTCAACCATAGCATTTTGAAGTACCTCAAAAACTTGATAAAGTACAGTGGTCATTTTCAAAGGGATAGCCTTATCGCTGATAAATTTATTCAATGTTTTTATAAGAGAATCATAATTACTACGATTTCTTAATTCTTCTGCGATCTCTTCATCATCTTCTGAAAGACTATCAAGATATGATTCCACATCAATAAAAACAGTTCGTAACTGTGCCGGTGTATATGGCGTAGTTACTTTTTCTAAATCTTTAAGCTTAATTTCTTGATTTTCAACAGTATTACCAATGTCAGCCATCTTATTAACAATTAAAATCATTTCAGCAGCTTTATCTTTTTCGAGCAGTAATTTTCGGAAGTTCGCTCCGATAAAATCATCAAACAATTCATGTGTCACAACATAAACAAGCATATCAGAATTAGCTATTTCCTGATATGAAATAGCGTCGTGATCAGGATGAAGTGTGGTATGAATGCCAGGAGTATCAACCACTTTGATTCCGTTCCAATCATATTCATGCGCCTCTTGAGTAGTTATTCCTTCACCTATTGCAATATTCTGAATTCCTGTCAACGCTTTTAAAATACTAGACTTACCAGCACTATACTGTCCGGCAAAAACAATGCTTACGGGTTTATCACCTTCAAATACATCTTTGGGCACATTGCTCGTATCATATCCAATTTTATCTAGAAACTCACGAATATTTTCAAGTAAATCTTTACTTTTTTCTATAAATACCGAAATTGACACTGAATCTTTTATTTTCATATATATTTCTCCTTACTTAATTTCTCCTTACTTCATAATTAAAAGCTCTGTAATTTGTTGAGCCATTCGCACACGATTTTTTGTACTTGCATCGACACTGTCTATCTTAGGAATGTGTGCTATTCTAGGAACACTATCTATATACTGGATATAAATCTCATCTCTATCACATCCACGTCCAATAGCTTGCAATAACATTGATTTTAAATTATCTTTTTTAAATACATACCAGATTTTTTCTTTCATAAGAGAATACAACTTTTTAGAAGCATCATCAGGAAAATGTTTACCATCCTCAAGAATAATCATCATTGCATATCCAGGTATTCTTGCAATATTGAAAATATTACACACCGCTTCTGAATATCCCAAATATACCAACGCTTCTTTGACTACAGACATGTTAATCATTTGAAGCTTTTTGTTAAGTTCAATAGCAAAGTTCTGCTGCACATTAGATAATACAAAAATCGAGCTAATAACATTATTTATAGTTTTCTTCATTGGATATAATTGTTTTTTCAATAATTCATTATATAAAACATTAAGCATATTTTTTTCCAATCTAATAATCATTTTATCAATGTAATTTGAAAGCTTTTTCTCCAATTTCTGACGAGCATCGTGAATTTTTTCTTCTCTGCTACTAAACAAGATTGACCCTAGCCATCCAAACAAACCAATTCCAGCACCAATCCAACCGATTGGTCCAGAAAGAAATAGACCAGCTATCATCAAACCTCCACTTACTAATGTCGTAGCCCAATTCCATATTCGTTTTCCATCAATAATTACATCCATATTAATTGAAGCATCTGAAAACACCTCATGCGAAAGCTTAATTTCATTGTTTACTTCTCGACTTATTTCTTGCAGTTCTTTTTCACACTCCTTCCCAAGCTGTTTTAGTAGTTTTTCTGCACGTTTTTCAATATGTTTTTTTCCCAAAATTTGATTCCATTCGTCGCTTGCATTTTGATTGTCATAGTTATCTTCTGAGAATGAAGCAATTTCACGTTTTAATTCATCTGATAATGAAGATAGGAACGCTTTAATACGCTTTTTCCCATCAACCTCAAAATCTTCAGTCCATTTATTAATTTTTTTTCGTTTTTCAATAAGAATAGATCCCTGTTTACTGTTTTGCGCACTCTGGTTAAATAAAGTTTCTAAAACATTAACAAGGGGCACAACAACAATATCTGTATACGCTTTCAGTTTATAAAAACTTCCATTTGTACATATTTCATTTACAATCAATCTTTCAACATAACTAAAACGGGATAATTTATACAATTTATCTTTGTTATCTATAAATTCCTCCTGCTGTGAAAGAAAGGCAGATTTTAAATGAACATAAGCAAAATTAATTGTACGCCAATTTTGTCCATACTGTTTTCCAAAATCAATAAATTGATTCTTAATATTATCCAACTTCTCTTTTTCAAATTTTTTATTTAGATCACGCTCAAATATCTTAAAATTTGTTGAATGGCTAATATCTGCTTTAACATTAATAATGCAAATTACCGGTTTTCCCAGTTCAAATACTTTTTTCAAACATTCCGCTTCGCAAGCTTGTGGTCCATCATTCGTTATCAAAAAGAGAATTAAATCGCTCTTTTTTGCAGCCTCAAATGCTATATCCTCATCTTCTTTTCCTTCAAAAGCAGCAATTCCAGGAACATCAGTAATATGCAAACCTCTATACATATATGTTCTAATATCTCTGGTTGTACGCTGTGCCCCTCTACCAATAGATTCTCCATTCCCATGTGTCAAAATTTCCATTAACGTAGATTTTCCAGCCATTGTTTTTCCAAAAAGTGTAATTGTAAATGTTGTCTTGGATAGTGCATTGATATTTTCTACTAGACCCTCTGGTAACTTTTTAATATCACTACTAATTGTAGATAACTGTGTTATTAAACTTTCATTAGTTTTATTATCACTAAAATTGCTCTTTTTAATGTTATCTATTTCTTTATTTAAAATTTCTGATACATTCCAAACAGTATTTCTAAGTAGTGATACCGCATCTTTTGCGAGCCTACTTCCGAGTTCCGCATAATCCTCACACTTTTTCAATACATCGTCTAATTTTTCAGTGGATTTTATTTCTTCTTGTAAACTCATGGGTATTCTCCTGTACATATATTTTACATCTTTTACAAAAAGATTTTAGATTCTTTATTTTAACCATGATACATTATCCAAATCACGCAACAAAAGTTAATTTCATTTTGTTTTTATTAATTCTACTTTTAAAACTAAAATCCTTTATAGTATTATAATAGTTTGCCATTTATTTTCTATGCGCTTTATTTTGGTGTGACATTTTAGGTTTATTATAAAACATATATCTCTCAAAATCAACTTAATATATAATAATAATTAAACATATTGTAATTTTTTATCGAAACAATCACTAAAAATAACGTGAGTTGTGCGTCAATACGTAAATAATCTATATTCATTGCAAATTCTTACTTTACCAAATAGAATTTTAGCGCCTATAAAATTTACCCACTCTTAAAATTAAAAATTTATAATGAAAACTAAAGTGAAAGATTGACCAATTAATTTAATTATATATAATTAATATTACCAGGACATCGTGAATTTAAATAAAATTTGCACCAAGCGCTCTAATTTGCACCAGATTAGTATAAATCGCAACGTGTAAGTATCAATTTGAGGCTTTATTTCAATTCTTTCTGCCATTTGGCATTGTATTTTGTTATGACTCTTTACAAGCCCTTTTGTTTTCTCTTCTGTAAATCGAATCTTTTCCCGATTTCCTGAGGTGTCAGTTGCTATCTTTAAATTCAAGTATTTTTTGTAATCTTTAATGTGTCTATAACTTCTGTGCATAAAAATTCCTCCTATGGTAGTTTCTTTTATTCTACCATAGGAGGTCCTTTTTTCTATTGTCCGTTTTTACTGAACCTGTTCATAAAATCTGATTAAAACATTTATTTTGTTGTTCTCTTATAGATTTTCTGAATCAGGTGGTTCTTTGAATAACTTAATATCAGCTATTTTTGTAGTACTTTCATTTTTATGTACCCAATGATCTGACGAAACTATATCGCTTATATTTTCTGAGTCAGTAGGAAATAAAAAACATTTACCATCATGAATTATAGACGAAAAGAATACGCTCCCGTCATCTCTATAAAAAACAGGATCTTCCGGATTTTTAAAGCCCAAACCACATATTAGTTCAAATATACTGTCAGCAATTTCTAAAAGCAAGTCTTTTAATTCTTGACAAACTCTGAAATATTTAACGTCAGATTGATACTCTAAATTTTTATAGTAATGTCTATAAACATATTTAATATTTTCAGGTCTTGGAATTTGAAATTTTTCTAATTCTTTTTTAAAAGAAATCTCTGAATTTACAATTCTAAATGATAGAACTGTACAATATTTACAACAGATATTGATTAAATTGCTATAGTCCTGACCCTTAATATCGTAATCTTCTGTTCCAGTAATATCTGTATCCCAAAAAACAAATTCATTCATAAACTCAATCATCCTACTCGAAATTTGTAAACTAAATATAAAAACGCTAATATTTATTGTCAAAAATAAATTTATTCACATGATATAGCGTATAGTTTTCATAAGTTATAAAATTATTAAAATGTATCACGCTTTAATAGTTCTACTGCATTTTTATATAGATTGTCATGATGTATCAGATGAATACCTAAATTTTTTGCCTTTTCGCGGGCAGTGCGATATGTTTTATCACTAAAATCTGATCGCAGACCACATACCACTACATAATGAAAGCGTGTACTGTCATATTTTTGAAGTTCAGAAGGCATAGTTTCGTCGCCTTTAACACTCATAAGATCTTCTGATAATTCATTAAAATTGCCCTCTATCCAAGCCTTCCAATCTTCAACTTGAAATATACCTTTTCTGATAGCTTCACCGATGTGCCCATCTTTAAGTGTAATTCTCCCCTCAGGTTTCTCAAATTCAACAAGAACAAATTCATAACCACCAGAACCTTTTCCGATAATCATATAGTCAGCTCGATATTTGCTTCCGAGACAAAATTCTTTAAATAGGTAGCATTCATGATGGCCAAAAGGGAATCTATCCATTAGTATCCCACAAACGATATGATATGCCGGAGTGTGATTTATATAATTAAGCACATCTCTTTCTAACGCTCCCTCCTTATGAATTAAATCATAAAACTTAGAATTTATGGCTTCAAGATCGCTGGTATTCTTTTCATCTTGTAGGACAACTAAATTATTTGGAAACAACGATAGGTTATGTCTTACTGCCATAGATAGTTTAGAATATAAACTTATTTTGGTAATATCTATGGTTTCCTGAGATTTGATATAATCAGATTTCTCTTTTTTCTCAGCGCTTGACAACTCAAAAAAATCTTTTTTGTATAATTTGCTTGGCTTCATGCAAAACCTCCAAATCAATATATTCAAAATATATGGTTATAAAATATAATAAAATACAAAAGTCGCATTTTATAAAAATTATTAAAATTATTCCATTTATATTTTATATTCTTTTTTATAAAAGCATTTTATCAGTAATAATTTAAAGAGTGGAGCTGCTAAATTTTACCACACAACACTACTGTTTTTTATAATAAATATTATAATAGCTTAAATTATTAAATGCAAGTAGCTAAATGATTTTTATAAAATATCACGCAGTAAATTACAAACAAAACTAATTTAAACATAAAACACCATTTATCAAGGAGATTTGCACCAAGCACGCCGATTTGCACCAGATTAGTATAAATCGTTACAGTGAGTATAAAACTTTTATTGGTATAACCATATTTTATGACTCTAATCAGAAAGACTGCATTATTTTGGCAAAATAAATCGTTACGCGTAAGTATCAATTTTTGGCTTTATTACTGGATTTTTGGACAACAAAAATGCACCCAATGCATAATGCTGTAAGAATTATGCATTGGGTGCGGATTTGGTGGAGATGAGGAGAGTCGAACTCCTGTCCGAAAATCTCGCCTCACGGCTTTCTCCGAGCGCAGTTATTGTTTTGGGATTCCCCCATTATGACTCCCAACAACAGGATTCATAAGTCGGTAGTTTCTATTGTGTGACCAAAGCCGAAACACTCTTTGATTCACATTTACCACTAATCGACGCCCTTACCTCAGCCGTGGTACTCCGAGGAAGAACGAGCTGCATTAAGCAGCTAAAGCAACTTTATTGTTGTTAGTTATTTTTAAGTTACGGATTTTATAGCGGTTCCGCACCGCTGCTCGCTTACCATGGCTTGAAATCCCCGTCGAAACCTTTACATCCCCTAATAGATTTATCTGGTTTTTACAAACCTTGTATTTAAAGCTGCTTTCTTTGGAAAAGTATTATATCACTATTCCTATTACTTTTCAAGAGATATTTGTCATTTTCTGCTTTCTTTCATAGCTCTGTCGATATCTCTCTTGGCGCTTTTTGCCGCCATATCGGCTCTCTTATCATAGAGCTTTTTACCTCTGCACAGTCCTACCTGAACCTTTACTCTGCTTCCTTTAAAGTACAGGCTCAATGGTATGAGTGAATAGCCGGTTTGTTTTACCGTTCCGTAAAGCTTCATTATCTCTTTTTTATGCATTAAAAGTCTTCTTACCCTTACAGGGTCACGGTTAAAAATATTTCCGTGTTCATATGGACTTATATGCATACCATTTACAAAAATCTCGCCCTCCACTATAGAGCACCAGCTATCTTTCAGGTTTACCTTTCCGGCTCTCAGAGATTTTACCTCTGTTCCGCAAAGCTCTATTCCCGCTTCATAGCTTTCATCTACAAAGTAGTCGTGGTAGGCTTTTTTATTTTGAGCTATTGTTTTAAGTGACTCTTTCATTACAGTTCACTCCTGCCCTCTATTGCTCTGAGCAATGTTTCTTCGTCGGCGTACTCAAGATCTCCGCCTACAGGTATTCCATAGGCAAGTCTGGTGACTTTTACACCCAATGGCTTTAAAAGTCTTGAAATATACATGGCGGTTGTTTCCCCCTCAACTGTGGGATTTGTTGCCATTATTACCTCTTTTACATTGCCGTTATTTATACGTGCCAGCAGTTCTTTTATGCACAGTCTATCGGGAGTTATGCCCTCAAGAGGAGAGATTACTCCGTGAAGCACATGGTAGGTTCCGTTAAACTCCCTTGTGTTCTCTATCGCCATGGCGTCCCTTGACTCTTCCACAACGCAGATAACTTCTTTATCCCTTTTAGGGTCGCTGCATATGGAACACTTTTCTTTATCTGTAAAATTACAGCAAACCGTGCAGTACTTTATTTTGTCGTGGGCGTCGGTTATCGCCTTGGCAAAATCCGACGCCTCGTTTTGACTCATATTAAGCACATAATAGGCAAGCCTCTGAGCTGTCTTTATGCCTATTCCCGGCAATTTTTCAAACTGCTCCACAAGCCTGTCCAAAGGTGCTACATTATAACTTCCCATGTTATCAGAACAAGCCCGGCAAGCTAAATCCACCGGAAAGCTCTGTCATTGTGTCTTCCTTATCCTTCTGAGCAGCTCTCAGTGCTTCGTTTACTGCAGCTGTGATAAGGTCGGAAAGCATCTCAACATCCTCCGGGTCAACAACTTCCGGCTTAATGTCCATTGATTTGATTTCCATTTTACCTGTAACTGTTACGCTTACAGCATTTCCGCCTGCTGTTGCGGAATATTCTTTTTCATTGAGCACGTTTGATGCTTCGTCCATCTGCTCCTGCATTTTCTGTGCCTGCTTTGCAATCTGCTGAAGGTTTGTTCCTCCGTTGGAACCGTATCCCTTTGGTAATCTTGCTTTCATAAGTATGTCCTCCAATTTAATAAATATTTATTCAAAAGTTTTATTTGCTAAATCAATTATTCTTCCGTCACTTCGATACCCAAACTCTTAAAGTTTTCTGTGAGCTTTTCCATTGGGTCTTCCTTTTCCTCACGGATTTTCTTTTCAGGTGGTCTGTATGGTCCCAGGCTGTAGGTTGCACCGGTGATTTCCAAAACAGCTTCCCTGATTTTTTCCCTTTGTGACGACTGTTTTAAAAGCTGGAAAGGAATATCTGACGGAGAGTCTATCAATATATATCTGCCGCTGACATATGCTTTTGTTCCGTCAAAAGCGGCTGAAATGGTTTTTGAATATTTCCTGAGATTCTCCACTACTTCTTTCCAGTTTGGGAATGGCTTTGCATTTCGGTAAATCTCATCTACATCAACCGCTCCCCTTTTTCTTTGAGGTTCTCTCGAAGAATTTTGAGGGTCTTCTGTCTGATTGGAAACAGTATTCTCTAAACTATCTGTGTCCTTAAACTCAGCAGTGTTTTCTGATGTTTCAGCCTTATTGGAAGTTTCTCCGTTTTTATTCAGATTGTCATCTTTTTGAACTGTCAAAGTTCCGCTTGAAATCATGTTCATAAGGCGGTTTACGGTTCGCTCCAAAGCTCCGATTCTGCTTAAAACCGCATCCTCTGTCACATCAAGCTGAGGAGAACAAAGTTTAACTACAGCAGTTTCCATTTCTGTTCTGCTGTCTGCTCCCCTGTTCATTCTCTCGAAAGCCGAACCCAAAACATCCATAATATGGACGATTTCCGAAAGGCTTATTCTCTCCGCATGGGACTTCAAAACCTCAAGTTCATCTCTTCCCACAACAAGAATATCATCCGGGTTCTTTACGCTTTTTAAAAGCATAAGATTTCGGAAATGCTCGGTAAGCTCTTCGCAAAGTCTTGCCATGTCCTTTGACTCACCGTAGAGCTTTGCAATAAGCTCTAAAGCTTCTCCGCAGTTTTTATTTATGCAGGATGACGCCATGTCGTACACATAGCCCCTTCCCGAAAGGCCTGCCGCTTCTCTGACAACCGAAAGTGTTATTTCCCCGCCGCTCAAACCTATGCATCTATCTGTCAAAGACAGCGCATCTCTCAATGCTCCGTCGGCTATTGCCGCTATAAGCAAAGCCGCATCGTCGGTTATTGAACAGCCCTCCTGTTCAACCACATATTTCAGTCTGTCCTTTATTACATGAGGATTTATTCTGTGAAAATCAAACCTCTGGCAGCGTGAAATTATAGTAGCAGGAAGCTTGTGAACCTCTGTGGTAGCTAAGATAAATATAACGTGTGAGGGCGGCTCTTCCAAGGTTTTAAGCAAAGCATTAAAAGCTTCTTGGGTGAGCATATGCACCTCGTCGATTATATACACTTTATATTTGCCCTTTGCCGGAGTGAAAACTGCACCGTCTATGACGCTTCTGATATCGTCAATTCTTCTGTTGCTGGCGGCGTCCATTTCCACAATGTCCTGAAAGCTTCCGTCCTCTGCCGCAATACAGTTTTCACACTTGCCGCAGGGGTTTCCGTTTTCCGGAGAAAGACAATTCACAGCCTTTGCCAAAATTTTGGCGCAGGTGGTTTTACCGGTACCACGGGAGCCTGTAAACAGATATGCGTGGTTTATTCTTCCGGATTTCAGTTCGTTTACAAGGGTAGTTGTTATATGCTCCTGACCTGAAACATCATCAAATGTTTTTGGTCTCCATTTTCTGTACAGAACCTGATACAATCAACTCACCCCCGAAATAAAAGTAAAATGCAAGCCTTTGCGAAACATTTATCCTTTTGGGGATCTCCTGCTCGCCGTCGCATAAATAAGTGAACGACAGACTTACTGTATCGCATCAAGTGCACTGCTTAATGCTGCTCAGTTCCCTGCCTGACATGGTTCACAGGCCTCAATCGTACAGGGCCTGCCGCTCACTTATCCATGCGAAAACTCATAGACTTGCATTCCGCTGTGTAGTATACCATGAATTAACCAAAAAATCAAGAGTGTTTTTGAGATTTTTTACAAAAAGTATTTTAAGACGTTTTATCACAGATTAAAATTATAAATAAAACAACATCTTATATCCACAAATTCTTTATTTCATGCTATTATATAGATAAACTTTATATAAGCAGTGAAATAAAATGAAAAATATTCTTGAAACCATAACTAAATATCGACTTGAGCGTGGATGGACGGAATATCAGCTTGCAGAACACTCCGGACTTCCTCAATCTACCATTTCTTCCCAGTACAGAAAGGACATGGTTCCCTCTGTCCCCTCTTTGGAAAAAATATGCAATGCTTTCGGAATAACTCTTTCTCACCTTTTTGCCGAGGACGACGCTCCTGTAACCCTTACCCACTCCCAAAAAATTCTTCTGGAAAAATGGTCAAAGCTTAACAAGGAACAGCAGGACATTCTTTTTGAACTGATTGATAAAATGCATTGCTGATAAAAATTTAACAGCAACAAATTGTACTTAAAAAACTCCTAATTATCCATATTCCAGAATTTGTATTTTTATCCTTTTTTCAAACTCAAATAAATCACGATTTTTTATTTTTAACAGCCGAAAGGCTGTTTTTTCTTTTTTAAATCAAAAATTTTTATTTCAAATCCTGCATATAATTTAAGATGTTAATTCATTGACAACTTTATTACCGGGCTTGAGTGGGTGTATGACTGAGTATATTTTCCTATTCAATCAAAATTATGCAGGAATAGGAATTTAAAAATTCAAAATCAGTTATTAGTGTATAAAATTTCACTCATGAGATTAAATTTTTGTGGACTTTTGAATAAATATATGTTATTATGTAGTTGTATGCATAAGAACAGATAAAATTATTTATCGTTTAAAGAGAATATTGATGTTGCATAATTATTTTATTGCTAAGGAGGAAATAACAGATGCAAAAGAAAATAAGCAGTATTCCTTTTAACGGAACTGCCGAGCAGGAAGCCAAGCTTAAAGAGATTATCGCAAAACACAAAGATGATCCAGGTGCAGTAATGCCCGTTTTGCAGGAAGCACAGGAAGTTTACGGCTATCTGCCAATAGAAGTTCAGAAGATGATTGCTGAGGGTCTTTCAGTTCCTCTGGAAGAGGTTTACGGAGTATCTACTTTCTATTCACAGTTTTCACTTACACCAAAGGGACAGTACAACATCTCTGTCTGTCTTGGAACAGCCTGCTATGTTAAGGGCGCAGGAAAGATTATTGAAAGAATTTCCGAGATTTTGGGAATAGGTGCTGAGGAATGTACCGCAGACGGAAGATTTTCTCTTACAGCCTGCCGCTGCATAGGCGCATGCGGTTTGGCTCCTGTAATGACTGTAAACGACGATGTTTACGGACGTCTTGAGGTTGAGGATATCGACGGAATACTTGCAAAGTACATGGCATAAGGGCATAAAGTATGAGGGAGCTTTCTTTAAATGTAATGGACATTGCTCAAAACTCCGTAAGAGCGAAAGCCTCTGTTATTAAAATAGAAATTACAGAGAATACGGAACAGAGCACTTTGGAAATAAAAATTACCGACGACGGCTGCGGTATGTCCGAAGAACAGGTAAAAAGCGTTATTGACCCGTTTTTTACCACGAGAACCACCAGGAAGGTAGGACTTGGTATCCCTCTCTTTAAAATGGCGGCAGAACAGACGGGCGGATACCTTGACATTAAGTCACAATTAGGAAAAGGAACTGTTGTAACCGCTAAATTTATTTCATCCCACATGGATATGACTCCTCTCGGAGATATAAATTCAACAATTTCAATTTTAATCCGCTGTAATCCCGACACAAACATTGTATTTACTCATTCGGTTGACGACAAAACCTTTACTCTCGACACCAGAGAGCTTAAAGAGGTGCTTGGTGATGTTCCTCTGGACACGCCGGAGGTCATGCAGTGGATTGATGATTACTTAAAAGAACAAACAGAAATACTTTACGGAGGTGCGTTATAAATGAAATCTTTAGCCGAATTACAGGCAATCAGAGATAGAGCAAAGGCACAGCTTAATATGCGTCAGGACAATCCGGACGCTATCAGAGTTCTTGTTGGTATGGCAACATGCGGAATAGCAGCAGGAGCAAGACCTGTGCTTAACGCTTTCACAGAAGAAATAGCAAAAAGAGGTCTTACAAACGTAACAGTTACACAGACAGGTTGTATCGGTATTTGCCAGTTTGAGCCGGTTGTAGAAATTGAAGTTCCGGGCGAGGACAAGGTTACATATGTAAAGATGACACCTGAAAAGGTAGCAAAGGTTGTTAATGACCATATTGTAAATAAAAACGTAGTTACCGAATACACAATCGGTGCAAACTCATAACAGGGAGGAAAACATATGTATCGTTCTAACGTGCTTGTATGCGGCGGTACCGGTTGTACCTCCTCAAACAGCGAACTTATAATTGAAAAGCTCAAGGAAGAGATTGCGGCAAAAGGTCTTGAAAAGGAAGTTAATGTTATCAGAACCGGCTGCTTCGGTCTTTGTGCTTTGGGTCCAATCATGATTGTATATCCGGAAGGCAGCTTCTACAGCATGGTAAAGGTTGAGGATATTCCGGAAATTGTTGAAGAGCATCTTCTCAAAGGCCGTATTGTTAAAAGACTTCTCTATCAGGAGACAGTTGAACAGGATACAATCAAGAGCCTTAACCACACACCTTTCTATGAGAAACAGAAGAGAGTTGCTCTGAGAAACTGCGGCGTTATCAATCCTGAGAAAATCGACGAGTACATAGCTATGGACGGTTATGCAGCTCTCGGTAAGGTTTTGACAGAGATGACACCACAGCAGGTTATCGATGAAATCAAGGCTTCCGGTCTCAGAGGAAGAGGCGGCGGCGGCTTCCCAACCGGTCTTAAATGGAGCTTTGCAGCTGCAAACGAAGCTGACCAGAAATATGTAGGCTGTAACGCCGACGAAGGCGACCCGGGCGCATTTATGGACAGATCTGTTCTCGAGGGCGACCCGCACAGCGTTTTGGAAGCAATGGCTATTGCAGGTTACGCAATCGGCGCTTCCAAGGGTTATATCTATGTAAGAGCTGAATATCCTATCGCTGTTCACAGACTTCAGATAGCTATTGACCAGGCTCACGAGTACGGACTTTTGGGCGACAACATTTTCGGAACTGATTTCTCCTTTGACATCCAGTTAAGACTCGGCGCCGGCGCATTCGTATGCGGTGAGGAAACTGCATTGCTCACATCTATCGAGGGCAAGCGTGGCGAGCCTCGTCCACGTCCTCCATTCCCTGCTGTTAAGGGTCTTTACGGCAAGCCTACAATCCTCAACAACGTTGAGACATACGCTAATATCTGCCAGATTATCTTAAACGGCGCACAGTGGTTCAAGGATATGGGAACCGAAAAGAGCGCAGGTACAAAGGTATTCGCTTTGGGCGGAAAAATCAAGCATACAGGTCTTGTTGAAGTTGAAATGGGAACAACTCTCCGTGAAATCGTTGAAGAAATCGGCGGCGGTGTTCCCGGCGGCAGAAAGTTCAAGGCAGCTCAGACAGGCGGTCCTTCCGGCGGATGTATCCCTGCTTCCCACCTTGATGTTCCGATTGATTACGACAACCTTATCGCTATCGGCTCAATGATGGGTTCCGGCGGACTTATCGTTATGGACGACACAACATGTATGGTTGATATTGCAAAATTCTTCCTTGAGTTTACAGTTGACGAGTCCTGCGGTAAATGTACTCCTTGCCGTATCGGTACAAAGAGACTTTTGGAAATGCTTGACAAAATCACAATAGGTCAGGGTACTCCTGAACTTATTGACGAGATGGAAAAGCTCTGCTATTACATTAAAGAGAATTCACTTTGCGGACTTGGTCAGACAGCTCCTAACCCTGTTCTTTCCACACTTCATTTCTTCCGTGACGAATATATGGCTCACGTTGTAGATAAGAAATGTCCTGCTCACGTATGTAAGAAGCTTCTCCAGTACAAGATTATTGAGGATAAGTGCCGTGGATGTACAGCTTGTTCAAGAGTATGTCCTGTTGGCGCAATTCAGGGCAGCGTGAAACAGCCTCACGTTATTGATCCTAACAAGTGTATCAAGTGCGGCGCTTGTATGGAAAAATGTAAGTTTGACGCAATTATAAAGGAATAAGAGAAAGGAGATAATTTAAAATGGAAATGATTAACATTAAAATTAACGGTATGCCTTTCTCTGTTGAGAAGAACACTACAATTTTGGAGGCATGTAAGCAGTTCGGAATTAAAATTCCTACTCTCTGCTTCCTTAAAGATATAAACGAAATCGGCGCATGCCGTATGTGCGTATGCGAGGTAAAGGGAGCCCGTTCTCTTGTTGCCGCTTGTGTTTACCCAATCGACAGAGAGGGAACCGAAATCTTTACTAATACAAAGAAAGTTCAGGAGTCAAGAAAAACAACCCTTGAGCTTATACTTTCCAACCACGACAGAAAGTGCCTTTCCTGCCCACGTTCAGGCTCCTGCGAGCTTCAGGAAATGTGCGCTGACTTCGGGATAGACAACGAAAACCGTTTTGAGGGTGCTCGTCCTCACTACGAGAACGACGAAAGCACACTTTATCTTGTAAGAAACAACAACAAGTGTGTGCTTTGCCGCAGATGCGTTGCCGCTTGTAAAGAGCAGTTTGTAGGCGTTATCGGCGCTAACAACAGAGGTTTTGACACAGAAATCGGCTGTGCATTCGAGCAGAAGCTCGCTGATGTTGCCTGTGTTTCCTGCGGTCAGTGTACTGCTGTATGTCCTACAGGCGCATTGGTTGAAAAGGACGACACAGACAAGGTATTCGACGCTATCAACGATCCGGATAAGATTGTTATTGTACATACGGCTCCTGCTATCAGAGCAACTTTGGGCGAGTGCTTCGGTATGCCAATCGGCTCAAACGTAAAGGGCAAAATGGTAACAGCTCTCAAGCGTCTCGGCTTTGACAAGGTATTCGATACAGACTTCGGTGCAGACCTTACAATTATGGAGGAAGCTAACGAGTTTATCGGACGTGTTAAAAACGGAGGCGTGCTTCCTATGATTACATCCTGCTCACCGGGCTGGATTAAGTTCTGCGAGCATTATTATCCGGACCTCCTCCCCAACCTCTCAAGCTGCAAGTCACCTCAGCAGATGACAGGCGCAATAATCAAGAGCTACTACGCTGAAAAGGAAAACATCGACCCTGACAACATTGTTGTTGTATCTGTTATGCCTTGTACAGCTAAGAAGTTTGAAATTAAGAGAGATGACCAGGGCAGAAACGGTCTTGCTGACATTGATATTTCTATCACCACAAGAGAGCTTGCAAAGATGATTAAATCCGCAGGTATTCAGTTTACAGAGCTTCCTGACAGTGAATTTGACCCAACTTTGGGCGTTACTACAGGTGCTGCTGCAATCTTCGGCGCAACAGGCGGCGTTATGGAAGCTGCTTTGAGAACTGCCGCTGATACTCTCACCGGAGAGGATTTGAAAGAAATCGAATATCCGGATGTTAGAGGTACAAAGGGCATCAAAGAGGCTGAATACGATGTTGCAGGACTTAAGGTTAAGGTTGCAGTTGCTTCCGGTCTTAAAAATGCAGCTGAAATTCTTGATAAGGTTCGTTCCGGCGAGGCAGATTATCAGTTTATCGAAATCATGTGCTGCCCGGGCGGATGTGTAAACGGCGGCGGCCAGCCGATTCAGCCTGCACAGGTTCGCAACTTTACAGACCTTAAAGCTCTCCGTGCAAAGGCTCTCTATGATGAGGATAAGAACCTTCCATTGAGAAAATCCCACGAAAGCCCTGTTGTTAAGAAGCTTTACGAGGAATATCTTGGAGAACCTGGCAGCCATAAGGCTCACGAGCTTCTCCACACAACTTACGTTGCACGTAAGAAATATTGATAATTATTTATTACTATAAAATTTAAAGGGTGCGGAAATCCGCACCCTTATTTTTATAATAAACTTATCCCCCGGCTTATAAACAGCCGAGGGATATTTTATTTACACATAATATTCCTTCATATCGTCAAGTCTTATGCAGGCAAGTCTGCGGTTTTCTATCATTGAGTGGCCGCATCCGCAGTCTATTCCTATTACGCCTTTTCCGTGAAAAATTCTCAAATGGTCGTTCTTATCCACGTCCATATACATAATGGTTGGAGTGTGTCCGAAAATAATAGTTCCCAAATTCAATTCTGTGTAATCCTCTTCCTTTTCCACTCTCTCCCATATTCTGGTGCGATGGTCGTCAGAGGGACATCCGTGTACAAGATAAAATCTTTTTCCCCCCACCGTTATTTCCATATAGTCGGGAAGGTCATTTATATAATCAAGAATTTTTTCTCTCTGTTCCTTTTCAAGGCGGATGAACTGTCTGAATGTATTTTCTCCCCCGTTCCACTGCCAAATATGAAGAATTCTTTTTTCATGGATAGGGTCAAGGCCAAGACTCATCATCTCTTCATGGTTGCCCTCAAGCAGAGTGATGTTGGGCGTTTCCATTATTTTAATCAAAAGCTTTATAGGCTCTTTGCCCCTGTCAACCACATCTCCGATTACATACATTGTATCTTCCTCGGAGAAACTTATTTTCTCCAAAAGCTTGTCAAATCTCTCTAAATCTCCGTGTATGTCAGAAACACAATAAACGCTCACAGCTATCACCCTTTCATTTTTTCTTGATTTAATTATATATCAGGAAAAAATAGGTGTCAATGAATTAACATAAATTATACAAACTCCATAATTTCCTCAAGAGAAAACTTATCCTGCAAGGCGCAGTTTATTCCCATCGCCAATAGCTTTGCCCCTCTGGAACACAAAAGGTCTATTTCTCCCGGGGTTACCACCATTTTATTTCCTTTTGGAGTGACCTCTCTTGCTATCTGTGAAGCCTGCATCTCTGTTTCAGCATTTAATATATCTATGGCAAGAGTGGCGGCGTCCACAACAGTTGGTATTCCTATTGCCACAACAGGAACTCCCAGTGTTTCATAATTTATTGCGGCTCGTGAGTTTCCCACCCCCGCCCCCGGAGATATTCCAGTGTCGGTAATCTGTATTGTACATCCCAAACGTGAAAGGCTCTTTGACGCCAAGGCGTCTATAGTGATAACCGCTGTGGGCTTAATTCTCTTTACAATACTTGAAATCATCTCTGCTGTTTCTATTCCCGTTTCCCCTGTTACTCCGGTTTTCACAACAGCTACCGGCCTTAATTTGTCTAAGCCCGTGCTTCTGGCAATCTCTCCCGAAATATGCCGTGTAGCCAAAATCTTTTCCGCCGCCAAAGGCCCGAGAGCGTCAGGGGTTATTCTCTTATTTCCTAAACCCACCACCAAAATAAGTCCGTTTACAGGAAGCAGATTTTTTATTATCTTTCCTATCTCCGGAACTCTTTTATCAGTGTGTTTTATATTATCAGAAAGGGACGGAAGTTCAACCGTCACATATGTTCCTCGGCTTTTGTTTAAAAGTCGTGCCGCTCCCTCCCCTGTTATTTTTGTAAATGTTATCTTCATATCTCCCTTTGTTTCTTCTCTTTGCTCAACTCCTGAAAGCTCATCGCCTGCAAGCTCCTTTGCTTCTATGGCTAAATCCGTTCTCATCTGCATTTCAATCACCTTTTCTATACTGATATATTTCTATTATCTTGATTTTTGTTTAAGGTATGCATTTAATTAACCCACAATTTACCTTTATCAGATTAAAAACTTAATATTTAATATTCTATAATTAAAATTAGGCAGGTGATTATATGAAAAACAGATTTTTTTCAATAGGTAAAGTAATGTTGAAAATTACAGGTTTAATGGTTTTCATGGTGCTTCTTTGTCAAAATATATCGGCTCAGGAAGCTGACTTGATTATGTATGAACCAACCGAAACCCAAATTGAAACACATTCCTCATCAACAACGGAGTCTTTGCCATCCTCTCCCCAAACCGGAGAAAACAACTGCACTATTATCCCCGGTATTACCGCAATATGCGCCGCTGCGGCAGGAGTATCGGCTTTTATCATCGGTAAAAAAAGAAAAGCAAATTAACAGATTTTTTACCGTTCTATGATGATGAGTTAAAAAGAAAAGTCTTATAATAATGGTGCAGACGGAAAAAATCGAGGAGAGTATCATGAAAAGAAAAATTATCGCAGCTATGCTTGCTGTTGCCATGATTGGTTCAGTTATGGCTGCACAGGTAAGCGCAGAAAACACAACTTCGGCTCAGTCCGATATCACAATGTACCAGCCCTATGATCCGGTATACACTGTAACAATACCTCAGACTATAGAGATTGATACTAAAGAAATCACAAATGTTCCAGTTACCGCAAGCGACGTACAGCACATTCCTGAGGGAAAGAAAATTTCCGTAACACTCACAAAGGGCAGCGGTACATACGGACGCCTTTATCTTGAAGCTGAAAATCCTGACGGCGGAAAAAATTATTTGATGACATTGATGATCAAAGGTACAGGCGACGAGTTTGAAAGCGGCGCTCTTGAGAAGCAGATAAAAGGCATGGAGCTTGCTTCTTTCACAGAGGACGGTACAGCAAACTTCCAGATGTATCCTTGTGCATTCGACTATCCGGGTTCAACAAACCAGAACCTCTCAATCCAGAAAGGTGTTGAATACAAAGGTTCTATGACATTCGGTGTCGAGCTTAAAGATATCTAATTTAATTCATTATTTAAATCATTCCGTTCTGTATTTATTTAACTATAAAGAAGGCTGAGAAGCTTTGTGCTTTTCAGCCTTCCAAAAAGACTTATTTAAAGGATGATTTTATTCCCATGGAAAACAAACGAATTGATAAATCTAAGATTATCATCGGTGTTTTGATTTTAGCTGTATTCATTATGGCTATGGTTGTTGTTTATCTCACCTGTTTTAACGGAAGTCAACAGCAGGATGTAAGCAACAATAAAGGTCTTTCCTTGGCTGATAATGCCGAAGATTGGGACAAAACACTGGAAGACTTAGGAAACGAAACAACTGGCATAAAAATTCCCGGATATGGTGAAATTACCATTCCCCAAAACGCAGAAAGCGCAAACATCACTCTTGTAAATCCCGAGGGCAATCCCTGTTATTTTGAATATACCCTTAAAGTAGGCGACAGCGTACTTTACAAATCAGATTTAATCGAACCGGGAAAGGCTATAAAAGAAATCTCTTTAGAAAATGTCCCCAACCCCGGCACATATGATTTAATTCTGCAAATAAATACATATTCTTTAGACGAAAATCTCTCCCCTATGAACGGGGCAGAAGTAAAAACAACTTTGGTAGTTACCTGAAACAAGGAGGAAATATAGATGTTTAAAAAAGTTTTAACTACAGTAATGTGCTGTGCAGTTCTTCTCAGCGCCGCTTCAATTTCTTTTTCAGCCGATGAGCAGAGCATAAGCTGCACTCTTACAGCAGAACCAACCTACACAGTTACAATCCCTGCTTCAGTTACAATGGGAAATGAAGGAACAACCGTTGATGTTGTTGCCGAGGATATTGAAAATCTCCCTGAGGGCAAAAAGATTTCCGTAACAATTGCCGGAACAGATGCTTATAATGATCAGATGGTTCTCGAATGTGACACTACCAGCCCACGTACATCTATCAGATATCAGATTATCAATGAAAAAGGTGAAACTATTGAAACTAACGCTTCTACAGGTGCTGTAGGTGTTGGTAAAGAGGTAGTTTCTTTCACTGAGGACGGTACAAAGCAGTATCAGATTCTCCCTGTTATCGCAGGCAGATATGAGTACGGTGTAGAATACAAGGGCAGCATTACTTTCGGAATCGCTGTTACCGACAACGCCTGATTACATAAACAAACTGACTACTGGATAAAATCACACAGGTAACTACTTTTTATATATATGATTTTGTTCTTTTCTCAAAAGTTTTGCATTGACAAAAAACGAAGCTTCGGTAATAACGTACCGAAGCTTCAGCTTGTCCAAAAACCCTGAATTTCTATCTGAAATTCAGGGTTTTTGCGTTTATCAAGCAACCAACACTTTGATAAAAAAGAAGGAGGAATTGGGGTTTA
>NZ_NFKS01000031.1 GCF_002160515.1 Anaeromassilibacillus sp. An172
GTGTACTCGCCGGAGTATAATTTAGTCGGGAAGAAATTGACCCACGCCTTAAAATCGGCTATCCTTTAAGTGTGTCGAATACTTGAAGGGAGATGGCCAAATGATAAGGAGTGGGCTAATACTAATGATAAAGGATTTAGCGTTAAAAGGCAAGAGTGTATCTCAAATTGCCAGTGAAGTTGGTGTATCGGAAAATACGGCCAGAAAGTACATAGCTGGGCCGATGAAACCTCACGGATTGCTTGGACGCAAAAAACCATCCAAGTTGGATTCGTATAAACCGATGCTGCAAGAAATGATGAACCAAGGCATTTTTAACTGCGTTGTACTGCTTGACCGTATTCGTAATATGGGGTACGATGGCAGTATGACGATTCTCAAGGACTATGTACATCCATTTCGTCCGGGAAAATCGACACCGGCAGTGCGAAGATATGAAACGCTGCCAGGAAAGCAGGCACAGATGGATTGGGGTATCTGTCAGTTCGAAGATGAGCAGGGGCAGATCCATTATGTACCGTCCTTTGTGATGGTGCTGAGTCATTCCAGAGCCAGATATGTAGAGTTTACCGCACGTTGCGATCTTCGTAGTCTGGAGCGCTGTATGATTCATGCATTCGAGTATTTTGGAGGAATTCCTGAAGAAGTCCTCACAGATAATATGAAGACCGTTGTAGATCATCGTGAAGCAGGAAAGGTCATCTGGAACCCTCAATTTGCAAATTTTGCAGCAGAGCTTGGATTCGTCCCCAAGGTGTGTAAGGTACGTAAACCCCAGACAAAGGGGAAGGTAGAGCGGTTGGTTCGTTATGTGAAGGAAAATTTCTTCCCTGGGCGAATCTTTACAAATCTGGAGGATCTTAATCGGCAGGCACTGCAATGGTGCCACCAGGTCAATGCTAAGGTACATGCCACCACTGGTAAAATCCCTGCAAGGGAAATGGCAGCAGAACCGCTGAAGCCATTGCCAGAGCAGGCAGTTCTTGATCGCTACCGCTGGGAGACCAGGCATGCAACCAGGGATGGTCTGGTCAGTTATGACGGCATTCGATACGGGATTCCCTGGCAGTACAGTGGAAAGGAAGTTCAGGTTCGGCTTCATAACGGCAAGGTTGAAATCTACTATAACGAGACGTTGCTTGCCGCACATGAAGCAACCCACGGAGCAGGACGAACCATTCATCTTACCGGCCAGTACCAGGGCTTGATAGAGAAGCACGGTATTGCGATCCCCAGCTGTATTGCCTATATGCAGTCAGCTTCGGTAGAGCAGCGGGATCTGAGCTTTTATGATCAGATGATTGGAGGTGTACACCGTGGTTGAATTGGAACACGCAAGAGAGCTTCTTATGACCATGAAACTCTATACGGCGGCAGAGCTATTAGACGCCCACTTGGAACAGGCATCTCACGAGCAACAGACCTATCTTCACTTCCTGGATGCACTGTTATCCTCAGAACAGATGGAAAGAAGCAGAAAAAGCCAGGAAACCCGCTTGAAGCTGTCAAGACTGCCTCATCGTAAGCAACTGGAGGATTTTGATTTTTCCTTCCAACCAAGCATTGACAAACGTCAGATTGATGAGTTAGCCACTCTGGCCTTTACCGCAAGAACAGAGAATGTGATCCTCATGGGGCCTCCTGGTGTAGGAAAAACGCATTTGGCTGTTGGATTGGCACTTAAGGCACTGGAAACTGGCATGGTCGTCTATTACACCACGTTGTCCCATCTGATTGATGACCTCAGAAAGGCACAAACTTTGGGAAAGTTAGAGCGGCGGTTTGGCGTGTACCTCAGACCCGCCGTACTGGTGATTGATGAAATTGGATACACACAGCTAAGCCGTCAGGAGGCAGAGCTATTCTTCCGACTGGTTTCTGACCGATACGAGCGTGGCAGCATGATCCTTACCAGCAACAAATATTTTAGCGACTGGGGAGAACTGCTCAGCGACAATGTTTTGGCAACCGCTTTACTGGATAGGCTGCTTCACCATGCACATGTTATTAATATTCGCGGGCAGACCTATAGACTGAAAGATCGTCTGAAGGCTGGTATTCACACCGCACCTCCAGTAACTATTTCGGAAGAATCTTAACTGACGATCAATAAACCGGCGGTAATAATCCCGGCGTTGCGGTCATTTTCTTTCCGGCGTTTTTCATTATTTTCTTTCCGGCGTTGACAGACTATACTTAAGTGGACAATTTTATTTTAAATAAAATGAGAAATAAGTATAAATTATTGAGTAAGTAATAGGAAGTGTTATAATAATATTTATATGGTTTCTTAAAATATTGATGAAATCTTTTAATTAAACTTATACACATATTAAAAAATGCTATTAACATAGGCGAGTTTTGTTTACTTAAGGACCTAAAAATACACTTAAGTAGACAAATATAGACAGGCATAAAAAATACCTTCCATGCTGCGTGCATAGAAAGTACTTTTTAATATTAGTATGAAGGGAAGATAATAAAATAAATATTATATAACGTTAGAAGAATCCTTAGGTTTTTTACGAGAACGTTTTTTCTTTAATTCTTGTACCAGATTGAAATCTTCTTTGCTAATAATTTCCGGATGGCTTTCAATCATGTGATAAGAGTTTCTATGTTTAATAATATCTGAGGAAAAACCAGAAAGCTTGGACTCACTGATATTTTTGAACAGTATTACTTCGCCACAATATTTCTCGTTGCTTAAAATATTTTCAATGGTTTTATTGCACCAAGTGGATTTTCCTGTGGGTGAGGAGATGCCATTTTCTGTAAGCTCTTTTGAAATTTGTTTATAGCTTTTTCCTGCAATGTATGAAGAAAAAATAAAACGAACAGTTTCTGCCTCGGATTCATTGATAGTTAAGTTGCCGATTTTATCTTTTTTATAGCCGTAGCATCGCCTGCGATATAATTCCGATGTTCCATTTTTTGCTTGCTTTTCCAGCCCCCAAATAATATTGAGTCTGCGGGATTCATTTTCTGCTTCGGCTAATCCACTCAGTATAGAAATAAGAAATTCGTTGTTGCTGTCTCTTGTATCAAGATTTTCACTTTCAAAAATGATGTTAATACCGAGATTTCTTAGTTCACGAACAGCAGAAATTACCTCAACAGTGTTTCGACCGAATCTGCGTATGCTTTTGGTTATAATTGTATTTAGCTTTTTATTTCTACAATCATTAAGCATTCTTTGATATTGAGAACGTTCGGAGCTTTCATTTCCGCTGCCAATATCTATGTAAATATCATAAAGTCTATAAGTAGGATGACCATGAAATAATTTTACATAATAGGAAATCTGCTGAGTAAGACTATGTAATTGTTTATGGCTGTTGGTGCTTACACGGCAATAGACACCGATGTTTTTATATAGATTATGTAACTTGCGTATATTCTTTATAACATTAATCTTTGGCTTGTCAGACATAGTTATCCTCCGTGTGGCAGAAAAAGCAGATAAATGTACAATATGTGTATTATCGTAAAATGATGTAATTTTATGGTAAATATATTTGTTATAATAGCAAATATATGAAGAAATTCATAGTTATATACACTTAGATTTTTGATATATGGTAAAAAATAGAAATATTGTTAATATTACCTAAGCATTGACATGCAAAGATTGTCGATATATTGAGTTTCTGATTAGTGCAACACTAAATAATAAACTAACTGTAGACTAGGACCGCTTAACGTTTGTAGGCGGTCTTTTCATATTTAAAATCAAATTATAACCAAGTAAAATTCTTTAAAATAATCCTACAGTTAAGCGTAACACCAACCTATAAAAATACCATTGCGTCCAGCAAGAAAATAACCTGTAGGTTCTAAGTACGTAGCAGTTTTTAATGAGTTCAGTCAGATATTTATTGGTGCGCCAGTCTGTTTTCGACAGTAAGCAAGTATTATCCCATATTTGAGTTGCTGGTTTGATTTAATCGTTTTATTTTACGAATATAATAAATAATATAAAGAAAATATTTAAAAAACTATGAATAAGTGATATAATCACAATATACGATTATATTTTTCAAAAATAAATAATCGTATCTGCTGATATTATAATATGGTAGGTGATATATATTGATTAATATATCGGTTATAGATGATGAACCAATTTTTGTTGAAATTTTAGTTAATGAAATATATAAATATTGTAGTTTGTTGAATATACATGCTAATATTGATAAATTTTATAATGCATATGATATTATGGAAAATTTTAAAAAATATCATCTTATTTTTCTTGATATAAATATGCCCTTTGTTGATGGACTTGCTATTGCAAAAATAATTAATGATTCGAAAAAGGAATCAGAGATACCATTTTTTGTTTTTATTACAAGCCACGATGAGCTCGTATTTGATGCATTGAAATTTTTCCCATATTCCTTTATACGTAAAACTGATATTACCAGTACAACATGTATTTCTGAACTTTTAATTAGAGTATCGAATTTGATTGAGAAGAACGGTAAAACAATAACTATAAGGACTAACAGACAAGATGTAGTTTTAAGAGTTTCGGATATCATTTATATTGAAAAATATAAAAATTATTCATATATTAAAACGAAATTAGAACGCTATCCGGTTAAATCATCATTATTATCTTATGAAAAACTTCTTTCTGATTATGGGTTTATTCGCTGTCATGATGGATATATTGTTAGCATTAATAATATTTATAAAATATCTGATAAATTTATTTTGCTTACTAATAATGAAAATATTCCAATGAGTAGAAATAAAAGTAAAGCGGTGAAAGAAGCTTTTGTTAAAAGGAGTATTTTTTATAATGGACAATGATATAATAAATCTAATTTTTGAATTATTTATTAATTTTTATCAAGGAGTGGTGTTTGTTAGTTTTTGTTATAAATTATTAACTCCTACGAAAAATCAATCTGTAAATAAAATTGCTTATTGTTCTGTTGTTATAATGATGTTTTTAGCAATCACTATAATGAATTATTTATATATATCTTTTGCATATATAGAAACAGTAGTATTTTTTGCAATAATGATGACGTATTGTATTTTCTTTTTTACAGATAAATTTTTTGTAAGAATATTGGTTCCATTATCGATAAACTTGTTGTATTCTGTATTATCATTTGGAATAAACTACTTTTTTTCTGCTGTTATTGATAGTGATTATAATTATCTTATGAGTGAAAGCACAGTATATAGATACATATATGTAGTTTTAGTGAATTTAATTTTTTTAGTTTTTTTGTGCATAACGTATAAGTTACTTAAAAATAATTTTTATATAATGAAAAAAAGAGAAAAACTTTTAATACTTTCAATGCCTATATTAAGTATTATAGTTGGTATGCTTACTTTTTTAGTCTCCTCGAATAGAATGATATTGAATAGAGATAGAATAATATTAGGTCTTGTATCAATAATTATTCTTTTATTTACTTTTCTCAATTTTTATCTTATAAATCATATATCAAAAAACTATGAATTGAAAAAGAAAAGTATAATTGCAAATAAAGAAAAAGAGCTATATAGAATTCAAATTTTAAATTCCCAAAAATATTTGAATAATATTTCTGAGATTAAACATAATATCCGAAATCAGTTATTATGTGTTGAAAATCTTATTGATCAAAAGAAGTATTTAGAAGCAAAAAAAATATGCATAAGTATTGATAATAATATTAATGCAAATATACATTTTTATAAAACCGGTAATGTGTATTTGGATGCAATATTAAATATAGTTAAAGAAAAAGCTAACACAAATAGTATAAATTTAAAAGTTGAATGTTACAATAATCTTAATTTTGTAGATGGTGATGATTTGGCAGTAGTTATTGGTAATCTTGCAGATAATGCTATAGAAGCGCTTAAAAATGAGCAGAAAAAAGAACTGAAAATTGAAATTATTCAAAAAGGTGTTTATGCAATTCTTAGTGTTCAGAATTTCTGTACTAAATCTGTTTTGGAAACTAATCCGAAACTTATCACTAATAAACAAGATAAATCAAATCATGGGTTTGGATTAAGCAGTGTAAAAAAAATTATAAAAAAATACAAAGGTGAAATTTCTTATTTCGAAGAAAATAATTGTTTTTATGTAAATATAACAATTGAAATACCAAATATAACCAAATAACGACTAAATTTACCCTGAAATAAAATAACTTTCAGAGATCTGCTATAATTTTGATAGAAAATGTAGAGGAAGAATTTTAATGCAACATCATCTATCGCAAAGTATAGCGGATTTTCTTTTATGTCAAAAAATAATTAATAAAAAAGAAAAAGAGATATATATTTACGGAATACAACTTTTTCTTTCGTCAATAGTTAATTTATTAATTTGCATAACAATAAGTTTATTGTTAGATGAATTAGCTAACGGAATATTATTTTTTGTTTTGTTTTCATCATTACGAAGATTTACAGGTGGATTTCATTGTAAAACTTTTATAATGTGCAATATAGTTTTTTCTATGATTGTTACATTTGTATTGTTAGTCAATAGATTCGTTGGAAATATCTTTGGAGAACTTGTTTTTTTTATTGCGACAGTATTTTTTTGTTTCATGTGTATATGGTTGTTTTCACCAGTATATAACAAAAATAAAAAGTTAACAAATATTGAAATTAAAAAATTTAAAATTATATCGATAGTTGTTTACATGATACATATATTTTTTTATTTTTTAATATTAATAATATTTAATTATAGATTAAATATTATTTTGACGGGAGATTTAATAGTTGTATTTATGATTTTATTGGGAGTTGTTAATAATAAAAAATTGTAAAAAATGATATATTTAATGTTATACGCGTCATAGTAACATTTTCTATATCAGAAATAAATAATATTTATAATTTATAGTGGTAAGGAGTAGTAAAAATGAACTTAAAAAAAATTATTGGAAAATCTGTGGCAAAATTAGCATTGATGGCAGCAAAAGAAGCTTCAGGCACAGCTTCATGGTATGGTAGTTGTCAACCTAAAGAACCTAAAAATCTTAAAGATTATATAAATAAAAGAAAACTTAAATGACTTAAATAGAAATTATTGTAACATAAATATAAAAATAATTTCAATAAATTTATTGTATATTTTTTATATTGATAACATAATAAAGTGCAAAAATATATAAAGTATTATATTCTTTATTGATTATGGAGGAGCAAAGTGAATTATAATTTTTTTGAACAAAACTCTATTGAAACGCCTTTCTTGACTGTTAAAGGTAATCTTATATGTTGGCAAAATACAATTATTCAGATAAGTAATATTTCTTCTATATCTAAAGATAGTATGAACATAAAGCCTTTTCCTTCTTTGTCGTTAATTGTTGCTTTAGCAGGCTGGATTTTAATATCAGTAAACAGTGTACCTGTAGGTGTATGTTTGCTAGCCATAGGTATAGGTTGGTTTGCTACATGGCTTTGTGATGTTTACCAAAAAAGCAAACTTAAAAAATTAGTGTTTGTGATGAATTCTGGCGAAAAATACACTATAATTTTTGGCAGTCTTTTATTCCTTGAAGAAGTATTAAAGATACTTACAGAACTTTTAGCATTCAAAAATGAAAGTTCAAATATTGTATTTAATATAAAAGATAATAAAATAGATACCATGATTTGTGATAATGAGTTCCACGACGATTCAACTGTAATAAAGAATTAGTATACAAGGTGATGATATATGAAAAATGTATATGTTAGCGGTAATACATTTCATGACAATTCTGCGGTAATTAGAAACGAATATCATTATAGTAATTATAATATTAAAGAGCTTTTGAATGAAATTATAGATTTAAAGGAAAAACTTAATTCACAAACAGAATTATATAAAGCTCTTTCAGAATTAGCTGAAGCAATAGAAGCAATAAAAGACAGTAGTGATCACAAAAAACATTCTTCTGTTGGTAAAATAATAAAAAAATATGCAAAAGAATTTGCTTCGTCTTTTTTTGTTGGAATTGCAAGCGACGCATTAATTAATTTTATTCAGAATTTTAGTTAATATTAATACAAATAAATATAAATATAAATAATAGGCTTATATATCCATAGAGATTACAAAACACAAAAGAAAAACTAAGTATGTGTAATTTCTATGGATTTTTTTATAAGATGAAATCAAATAACAATGAGGGAATTAACTCTTGACATATTTTGTCAGGAGAAAAATAAACAGAAAAGAGGTAGAAACAATGAAAGTTAAACGAACAATGAAAAAGATTATTGCTTTTGTATTAATTGCATCAACAGCACTTTTATATCCTGTGCAAATAAGTGCTGAGGCTATCAACGAAGCAGTAAGCGAAGCGGCAAATCAAGACTTTACAGTATCAGGGTATGAAGATGATTATGTGGAAGGACAAATTATTGCTGAAGTTGAATCAAAACGCACAAGCAATGAAAAAACATTTCTTCTTGATGATGGTAATTATATGGCTGTTCAGTATCCAGAACCTGTACACTATATGAACGAAGAAGGTAAATGGGTAGAATACAATAATACCATGGTTGCAAAAATGGTTACTAATTATGATGAAAATTCGGAAGATACTTCTACAGTAACTATTGGTGAAGAAACATCACAATCAACAGTAAAGATTTTGGAAGATGAAAGTTTAAATTTAAATTCTGTTGAAGATGATACATCAGATAATCAAATCAATACAGATAGCACAGAAAATTTTACTGAAGAAAATACATTGAACAATGCTGTTTCTAATGGTTTGACTGCATCAGTAGAGTATGACAATATACAAAGCGATGTGGATATAGTTTTCTCTAATAAAGCAAAAAAGAAGAACATGATCAAGGTTACAGTTGATAACTACAAAATATCTTGGGGTTATCAGGAAGTAAATAACGTATCTGTTAAATTTAAAGATTACAATACTGCATTTGAAGGAAATGATGCGTATCTTGTACTTACTGACCTTACTCAAACAGCATTGTATGAAAATGCTTTTAAAGACACAGATATTGAATGTATTGCTATGCCAAATGGTGTAAAGGAAAATCTGATTTTAAAATCTGCAAATGCTGATAACGAGTATGTTATTGAGTATAAAATAGATAGTTTGACAGCAGTACAATCAGATGATCAAAAAATAAATCTTGTTGATTCTGCAGGAAATATTATATATTCAATAACAGCTCCTATGATGAAAGATAGTGACGGAGATATAAGTAGTCGTGTTAAAATAGAAATTGTATCTCAAAAAAACAAAAGGCTGATTATAAAGCTTACTGCTGATAAAGAATGGCTTTTAGATTCAGAAAGAGCATTCCCTGTAACTGTAGATCCAGGATTTATTACAAAACAAGAAGGTGAACATATACAAACGGGCATGGTAACATCAGGTAGTCCTGACACAGCTTGGAGTGCTTCACAGGTTTGGATGCCAGTTGGTTATGAATTCAGCCCTTTTAATAAAAGTAGAATTATGGTTAAGCCACAGAGCCTGCCTGAACTTAGTCCAGGTGATGTAATCGTTCACGCAGAAATAAGTATGCTTCGTGATGCGTTTTTAGGCAGTATGCCTGTGTATGCCCATAAGGCTACAAGTGGATGGAACAGCTACAGTGTTACTTGGAATAATCAACCAACATATGATAATACTGTGCTTGATTACATGAATATAACCGGAACCTACACAGGAGAACCAGTTGTGGATTCTTGGGATATAACATCTACAATGAGGGAGTGGTACAATGACTCAAGCACGTGCAATGGTATTGTATTTACATCACCGGCTGAAAACGATACATATGTTCACAGAGCACTTTATTTGAGCGGATTTGCTCCTACAGGTACGAGACCTGTATTTTCAATAATTTACAGAAATAATGCAGGACTTGAATCCTACTGGAGTTATCATCAGCAAAATTTTTCTGGTGGCGTAACAGCATACGTAAATGATTACTCTGGAAATTTAGTTATAACAGCTCCGATAAGCGGTTTGCCTGGTAGAGTTACACCGTACAATCTTACTATGACATACAATACATACAATTCTTTTAATCATTTTCATTCTGGTGATAAAGGACATGTATGTGGAGCGGGCTGGATGAACAGCAATGACCAACGAATAGATCCAATTGACAATATTATGTATATGGATTCATCGGTCAAAGAAGCATTAAAAGAACAAGGGTATGAGTACGTATATACCGATTCTGATGGTACAATGCATTACTTTACAAAAAAGGATGATACCACAGATCAATTTGAAGATGAAGATGGACTTTCTCTTACATTGACTAAGGAAAGCTCAGGTACATATACGCTTGAAGCAAAAACGGGGGAGAAACTAACTTTTGATACAAGAGGATATGTAACTTCAATTATAGACAAGTATGGCAATACAAGTACTCTAAATTATCATGGCACATATCATGCACTTGATGCAGTAACGGATGCAGCCGGAAGAAAAATGAACTATACCTATGACGGAACAATAGGACAGGTAACAGTTTTGAGAAGTGTGACAAATGCTGCCGGAGAAAAAACAAGCGTTACTTATAATGAAAATGGAATGGATATGATAAGACTTACATATTCTGACGGAAAATCCGTTTCATTTGATTATGATAAAATAACTCTTGACGGAAAAGAATATTATATTCCGAAAAAAATAACAGATATTGATGGCTCCTATGTAAAATATGAATATGAACAAAACGCTAATGTGAATGCTGTTTTTAAATTTAGAGTAAAAAAGATTACTGAATATGCTGCAGACGGGACAAAAGGAAACGCCATATCAATAGAATACGGAACAGATGGAACAACAACATTCACCTATGAAAAGGCAAGTGGAAATGTGTCTTCAAAATACAGCTTTGATAACTTTGGAAGAACTATTAGTGTCATAAACTCAGATGGAACAGCAATGAGCCAAAGCTATCAAGAGGTTGGAGATGATGGCAATAAGTCAACTCAAAATAATAGAATATCAAAAGTTGCTTCTGGTGCAGGATTTGTAGATAATCTACTTTCAAACCATAGTTTTGAGGGTAGTACAGGGTGGCGTTCTGTTGGACATCATGATCAGTCTGTCAATGAAAATATTACATCTAGCGACACATATCTTGGAAATAAGGTTCATCAGATAACTAACAACGGTGAACAGTATATTAATACAAGTATCGTTAAATATAGCCAAGATATTACAGTTACTCCTGGAGAATACTACACCTTGTCGGCATATGTTAAAACAGATAATGTTGTAACAAATAAAGATTTTGGAGCAACAGTTATTGTATATAACGGATTAAATGAACTGGAACCGGTATCCGTTCAGAAATATGTAGATGGAACAAGTGATTGGCAAAGGATATCTGTAACAGTACAGATTCCTGAAGGAATGACTACAGTAACACCGTCTTGTGTTTTGAAGAAAGCAACCGGAACTGCATATTTTGACTGTGTTCAGTTTGAGAAAGGAAAGTCTGTCAATAACTATAATATGGTTGAAGATGGTAGTTTCTCAAAGACAAGTTCTTGGGAAACAGAAGGACTTGGAACAGGTGAAGGACAAATAGATGGCAAATTAAAAATAGAAGGAGTTTACAATGTAAATAAAAAATGTTACCAAAGAGTTTACATAGGAAACAAATTAAACGCTGTAAATATAAGCGGAAAATCAACAACAAGTTCAGTTCCCATCAAGGAAGATTCTGAAAGGGAATTCTGTATCTATTTGGAAGTAAAATATGACGATGGAACAACAAGTAAGCTTACGCAGTCGTTCTCTCATGAAACAACAGGAGAACAGTATCTTAATAAAACCGTAATGATGCCGAAAGAAAACATCGATAAAGTGATAAGCTATATCGATTTATACATTTCCTATTCTAATAATGCGAATACGGCTTATTTTGATGATGTAATGATGACTTTTGATAAGACGGGAGCGTCCTATACTTATGATGAGGATGGAAATCCAATAAGTGCAAATGATAATGCTGAACGTAACCAAAGTTATGAGTTTAACGATGCAGGCGAAATAACAAAGCTTACAGATGAGACAAATAAGACTTACTCCTATTTTTACAGTGACAGTAATTCTCACCAGATCACAGGTGCAAGGGTAAATAGCCTTGGAAACGGCTATACTTTCAGTTATGATAGCTACGGCAATGTAACAGGAACAAAGCTTGGTGTTATGAATACTGACGGAGTAATTGATACATCAAAACCATATATAGAGGGAAGTACAGAATATACTACAAGCGGTACATATGTAAAAAAGATAACTGACCAAAGCGGAAATACAGTCACATATGATACAGATGAGAACAGAGGTCTCACAGAAAAAGTAAGTTACCCTAATGGATATGGCATAGAATATGATTACAACGCTTCACATCAAACTACCAAAGTAACCGATAGTTTAAACAGAAAAACTATAGATTACACTTACAACTCAGATAATCAACTTACAAAGATAAGTCAAGGTGGGTTAGACTATCATCTTGTATATGATAACTTCGGAAATGTTACTGAAATATCCGTAGGAAATAATGTTCTTACTGAAAATACCTATGCGGCAAACAACGGAAATCTTATAAAAGCTGAATACGGAAATGGAACAGTTATAGAGTATAACTACGACCAGTACGACAGAGTTGTATCTCAGGAAATTAACGATCAACTTCAATATGAAACAGTGTATAATGCAAAAGGAGAGGTTTCAAGAATAGATGATTACGCCGCAGGAACAAAAACGGAGTATTATTATGACTTGATAGGCAGACCTGTTCAGGCAGAAATGGTAATAGATAATGCTGATGGAGATCTTTATGCAGGTGTTACCCAGCAGTATGATATAAAGAATCGTGTAACCGGAATGACAACGGAAATAACTGTACCAACATCATCTGACAAAATACGAGAGGCAAAATTTGAATACAGTTATAATTCCACAACAGATCTGCCGGAATATGTATCATTTAATGATAGACGCAGTTTGTCTTATGAATATGACGAGCTTGGAAGAGTTACTCAAAGAAAATATAACACTAGTGGTGCTTCTGCACGCTATACATATCAAGCAGGTAAGAATTCAGGAACAACTACAAATCTGATAAGTCAAATACAAAATGATTGGGGAGAAACTCTAAGTTATACATATGACAGTATGGGTAATATCCTCACATTAAGTATAGACGGAAATTTAGCAGAAAAATATACCTATGATTTGGACGGAACCTTGATAGAGGTATATCAAAAGTGGAGAGATACAGTTTACACTTATGATTATGATGATAGAGGAAACATACTGTCCACTAAAGAGTATTATTGTACAAATGGAGAAAATAAATATCTTAGAACAATGTCAGGTTATACCTATGACTACAATTGGAAAGACCTGCTTACAAGTTATGACGGAAGTGTCATAACCTACGACGAAATCGGAAATCCGCTCACATACCGAGATTCCATGACCATGAGTTGGGAGGGAAGAAGACTTAGTAGTATAAATAATGGTGCAATAAACTATGAATATGATTCAAGCGGAATAAGAAGTAAAAAAACTGTTGACGGTAATACTACAGTATTTTATAATATAGGTGGAGTAAAAGCTGGAGAATATCGTGATGATGGCATAGATATATTGTATCTGTATGATGATAAAGGCAAAATTTATGGAATAAGCGTCAATGAACAGATTTATTACTTCATGGAAAATATACAGGGAGATGTAATAGGACTGTATGATTATTATGGAAGAGTATGTGCGAGATATACATATGATCCATGGGGAAATATAATCGATGTACAGGAGCTTGATACGGTTACCTTTGGCGAGGATAATAAGAAAATCGGAGAGGTAAATCCATTTAGATATCGAGGATATTATTACGATACGGAAACAGGTTTCTATTATCTCAATTCAAGATATTATGATCCGCAGGTTAAGAGATTTATAAATTCTGATGCATATGCCTCGACAGGCCAAGGTTTCAATGGAACCAATATGTTCTGCTATTGCTTAAATAATCCAGTTAATAATGCGGATTATATGGGCAATAAAGCTATTACTATACGTGGCTATTCTGTAGATAGTCAAAAATGGGCAGCGGCAACCATTAAATACGGGACGATTGGTGCTATGAATGAGCTTATGAGTAATCCAGAAGATTTTGCTCCAGAAAAAAGCATGTTATCAAAAATCACAGATACATTATATTACCCATTAGCAAGCGTAAGAATAGAAGGAGGTATTGGTATAGGATTAAAAATATCAGGAACCATAGATGGAATCAATTTCAGTATAGGTTATAAATATGATTTTTTCCATTTTATAATTAGTCCTGAAGAAATTTGGCTAGGAACATACGAAGAGAAAGGCTATGGGTTCGATATATATGGTGTTGGTTTAGGTGATTACTATATAACAAAACAAGAATATGGTTCTAATAAACCAAAGATAGAATACAGCCCTGTAACTAATCCAGGATTTAGTGCTGATAAAGGGATTGGAATTGGTGGAGGTGCATATATTTTTGGCGGTGCAAACCTATCTGTAACTTGGGATATTGAATATATAGTAGAAAATATAAAGGAAACATGGAGTTGAAATTTATGAAAAGACGAACAGATATTTTAGGTAAAGAAATTATCATTACAGCAATCTTATCAACAATAATAATGCTTGGATATACATTATTTAAACAGAATGGGTGGTTTTCAGATACAACTGTAAATATACTATTTCCAAGCTTAATTTGCATAATTTTTCTCTTTTCCATATTTATTTCAATAAAAAAAGATTTTGTTGATAAAATAAGAAATTATTCATCTGATATTATTTTATCTGTTGTTCTTCCAATGATATTTACTCATTTGTTGCCTTTAATTTACTATATGATACCTATTATAGCAAGTCCATTTTCACCGGATAAATGGTACTTAATAACAATGAATACTCAAAGAATAACATTTCTTCTCTTTGCGGTAAGGGGAATAATTGGTTTGACAAAAGCAAAAGGCAGTACAAAGAAAAAAGCTATTTTAATAGTATCGGTTATTTTTCTGTTGTTTACTTTTTCGGTTTTGATATTATCATTTTTAAATTTAGGAATAATGCACATGCAGTATGCAGGGATATATATGGAATTTTAACGGAGGCTTAATATGAATTTATTACATAGGATACTGACTATACCAGTAAAGTTAATGTATATGGGAGCTATTGGAATTTCTATAGTCACAGTACTTGTTGCGACAGGAATTATATATTATTTCCCGATAACAACAATTGTGGTTGCAATAATAGCAAACGGAGCAATGCTTTGTCCTTTAATGGCAACTAACATATACTATGTTTGGAAAGTAGATAAAAAATATAATTACTCAGATCTTATAATTGCGATTATTACCGGGTTGATATATTGGGGTATTTTATATTTGTTAATGGATTTAAACATTATGCCATATGATCGTTTTAGCTATCTTTATATTGTTTTTCCATCAGGGATTTGTTGTGTTCATGCAATAAGAGCATTAGGACAATCTATATTAGAATTATTGATTAAAAGCTTCAATTACAAATCTATTCTTGGTATTTACACTGTAATAACGATATTGTTATGTATAATTGTATTGGTTATGTGTATTCTTGACTATAACCCTGATTTTTTATTTGTATAAAGTTAAAAAATTATTCGTTTTGTAATCTTATCTTTTGACTACCAGTCAGTTAAACTAAAACAATCTGACTGATAGAGAGAAAAGTATGCGAAAGATATACCTATGATCCATGGGGAAAATCATCAGCGTACAGGAACTTGATGCGATTACCTTTGGAGATAATAAGAAGAAAATCGGTGAAGTAAACCCGTTCAGATATCGAGAATGTTATTACAATATGGAAACGGATTTCTATTATCTCAATTCAAGATATTATGACACACGTGTAAATTGATGGTGTAAATTACGGAAAAATTGGAATCTCGTCCAAATCTGCACCCAATGCATAATTCTGACAGCATTATGCATTGGGTGCATTTTTGTCCGCCGAATAGGAATGAGTAAACCACCAGTTAAACTGGTGGTTATGATTACTACTACATTTAACTGGTGGTTTTAAATTATACTTTTATTAAATTTAAATCAAACACTACAAAGTCTTGTTTTATGAGCGGGATTGGAATTCCTATTTGTGTGAGTTCGTCGCCGCCGTATATTTTATTGGTGTTTAAATCACGGTAGTCCCATTCTTTACACAAACCATAAATTGGAAAGACTGCGTGTGACGAGAGTGGATTATATAATTTTTGGAATATTACAGCATGACATTTTGTTTTGTCTTTGCTTACAGTCATCCATGAGGTGTGATTGTTATCTGGACTATTGCCGTGGTAAAAGGTTCCGGTCATTGAGCATTCTCTTTGTTCTTTATATCTTTTAATTTGCTCTGAGATATCGCTTAGCTCTTCTTTTGAACATTTTGTCAGGTCAAGCTCGTACCCTAAATTAAACAGTTTACAAATTTGATATCTTGTATCAAGGGGAGTGGTGCGGCCTGTCTGATGATTGGGAGTTATGCTTACATGAGCGCACATGACTGAGGATATATCAAGCTAAAGCCGTTTTGAATTTGGACACGGTCACATGCGTCAGTGTTATCACTTGTCCAGTTCTGCGGAAAATATCTGAGCATTCCTGCATCGAAGCGGCAGCCTCCGCTGGAACAGCCCTCAAAAAGGACATTTGGATAAGCAGATGTAGTCTCGTTCAGAACTCTGTAAAAGCCGAGTATATATCTGTGAGCGGTTTCGCTTTGGCGCTCGTATGGAAGAGCAGAAGAATATACATCAGTAAATGGTCTGTTCATATCCCATTTAATATAGTCGATTTTTCCGTCGCTTAAGTAATCATTCAGCATACTAATCAAATATTCCTGAACTTCATTTTGACCTAAATCAAGGAGATATTCATGGCGTCCCTTTAGTGGTTCGTATCCTGGAACGTTCAGTATCCAGTTTGGATGTTCAATATAAATTGAACAGTCAGGACTTACAGCTTCCGGTTCAAACCACTGTCCGAATTTCAGTCCTATTGAATGTATCAAATCCGATACATATTGAATTCCTCCGGGAAGCTTTTCTTCATTGCATACCCATTCTCCCATAGATGAATGACTGTCATTGCCCTTTCTGAACCATCCGTCATCCAAAACAAATAATTCAATTCCAAGTTCCTTTGCAAGTGTCGCCTGCTTTTTTATTTTTTCAAGATTTACATCATAATACATGGCTTCCCATGAATTTAATAAGATTGGACGAATTTTATTTTTCCAAGAGCAAGGTATTATATGGTTCTGAATAAAATTATGAAAATTATTACTCATTCCGTTAAGTCCTTCGTCGCTGTAGTTGAGGACAGCTTCGGGGGTTATAAAGGATTCGCCCTGAGAAAGTGTCCAGTTAAATTCATCGGGATTTATACCGATTTGTACTCTTATTTGACCAAAGGAATCCATTTCAGCGGCGGCTGAGAAATTGCCGCTGTAGATAAGCTGAAATCCGTAGACTTCGCCTGATGATTCATCGGTTCCGGGCTGAAGCAATGCATAGAAGGGCTGGTGTCTTGGACTGCTGGAACCGTAACCGCTGTTTATACGCTGTATTCCTTGATGAAGGGGGAAACGGTTTATATTTGCTTCTTTTGCGTGACATCCGTAAAGAGATAAAAACTCGTATTGTTTTGCAGGAAGCTCAAGAGATAGGCTCTGTGCGTTTTCTATGTGAATGGTAGAGTTACCGACATTTTCTATGTGTTGATGTCTTGTAATTATATTTATATTCTTAAATATTGTGTAGTAGAGATATACCTTAACGCCGGAAATACTGTCGAGGCATACAACTTCAAGTGTTTCGCTTTCATCTTTATTGTCGTATGACATTGGCAGTGATTTTTCCTGCGGTTTGTGGTCTAATATTTGCCAGCTGTGAAATTTAAGGTCTATTACAGCGGCTCCGCTTGGGCCTGCCACCGTAAGGGCGGGCAGACGGTAGTCGCCACGCCCTGGTGTAGGATACTCAAAAGTGAGGTCATCAAAATATATATTTTGATTTTTTTCCGGATACTCTATAGTATAGCTGCGTTTAAATGGTATCAAGGTATTTGAGCTGTGCCAAGCTCTTATAGACTTGCCAAAATATCTGTGGATAAGATATTTATTATCTAATATTTCCATTACGTAGCTGATTTTCCCATTTGTAATATGGACTATAGAATTATCGGAACTAAGTGTTATACTCATGCGTGTTTCTCCATTTTTGAATTAAAGCCAAAGAAGTATGTGAGCAAAAATGCAACTGCAAAGGCAACAAGGTTTACAAGAATATAGAATGGAAGCTGTTCGTTGAGGTAAAGCAGTGTGCCTGGAATACCTGTAATTGACATACCTGTTGCTTTCAAGCCGATGATTGAAGCAAGGAAACCGCCGCAGCCGCCGCCAATCACAGCCATAATAAATGGTTTTACAAATCTAAGGTTAACGCCGAATACTGCAGGTTCGGTAATTCCCAAAAGTGCGGAAAGGCAAGATGGATAAGCAACCTGTTTTGTCTTTATTTATACTGCTTTCAATGCTACAGCCAATACTGCGCCTGCCTGAGAAACGTTTCCGCATGTGCCTATTGGGTTGAGATAGTTCCAGCCGTCGTTGGCAAGCATACTGATTTCAAGGAAATTAAGGATATGATGAATACCGAAAATTCCAAGGAGCTGTCCGAAACTGCCGTATATTAAACCACCTATACCGAGTGGGAGGGTGAGAAGTGTTTCAACAGCATAGAGAACATAATTTTCTACTGTGTGGAGAATTGGGCCGAGAACGAACAGAGCCAAAACTATTCCAACAAGAAGAGTTAAAAACGGTGTGAGGATAAGATCCAATGAATCAGGGATTCTTTTTCTAAGCCATTTTTCAAATTTTGCACCTATGATACCTGTTACAAAGGCTGGAAGAACTGAACCCTGATATCCTGCTACATTGAGAAATCCAAAGAATACCAAAGGCTCTGCTGCGCCTGAACCTACGTCATATGCGCTGGGCAGGCTTCCACTTACCAGCATCAAACCTAAAACAATTCCGATAACAGGACTTCCTCCGAAGTTTTTAAATGTTGACCAGCATACAAGAGCGGGGAGGAAAGCAAACGCTGTATCAGTTAAAATATGAGTGAATATAAGCAGTTGGTTGGGAATATCTGACGGAGTTAATCCGAAAACACCGAGAACCGCTTCCTGAGTGAGCAAACCACGCAAGCCCATGAACAAACCTGTAGCAACCAAAACAGGAATAATCGGAACAAAAACATCGGAAAACATTCTGATAGCTCGCTGGAACTTATTTCCGTATGTAGTCTTTTTGTCTTCTTTGTCTTAACCGGAGCAGATACTTCGGCAGCCTTGCCGAGCTCTGACATTGTTGCGTCGTATACACGATTTACCAAACCTGTGCCCAAGATAATTTGATACTGACCGGCGTTAAAAAACGAACCTTTAACACTTTCAAGATTTTCAATATCATCTACTTTAATTTTTTCTTTGTCGTGCACGATAATTCTGAGTCTGGTAGCACAATGCTGAACCGATGATATATTTTACTTTCCTCCAACTAATTGGATAATTTGTTTAGCCAATTCCTTTTCTGACATGATAGTACCTCCTTCTATTTTTAAACGGTGAGAATTTCATTTAACTGCACCGAACTATACAAACCTGCACCCTCAATGCATAATGATAATACATCTGTTTTTGGGAATATTCTGGAGCTCAAAACGTCTTGACCTCCGTTTATAAATATTTCAAGACTTGAGTTGTCACTCCAAATCTCTATATTTTCAAAAGATTCAAGATTAAAAAGACGAATTTCTTCTGACTCAGATACCCAGCTGTTTCTTGCAAATAGGCCTGTTTTGTTTTCTGAGTTGTATTCAAAACGCCATTCATCACTGTGGATTTTTATTTGTTTGGCTCTCTGACAATCTTTTAAATCAACTGATAGATGAAAGCATCTGCTTATGTTTGAGAAAATAATTTTTTCACCATCAATGTTTCCTTGAATACTCTGACCAAGCAGCTCATAAAGTTCCTTAACCGGACGTTGTATCAGATGTCCGTTTTTAAATAGAACCTCACGGGGCATAGTCAAACAATGAATTCTCGGTTCGTTTTTTGAAAAGATTTCTTCCTGTGTTTCATCCATTCGTGACATCCAGCCAATTAAAACTCGCCGTCCGTCAGGGGTTTCCATTGTCTGTGGTGAATAAAAGTCAAATCCTTTATCAACGGTTTGATAGTTGTTATCCAGATCGCTGTCTTCAAGCTTTGAAAAATCACTATGCAGCTTTGTTATTTTAAATAAAGCCACAGAATCAACTACTTTGTCGGCTTCGTTATCACGGTGCTGAGGACAGTAGAGTAAAATGCCTGTATTGTCTATTTCAAAGTAATCAGGACATTCAACCATTTGCCATTCTTCGGTTTTTGCCAAAAGACCGTTCATTTCCCAAAGTTTTCCGTCTTTAGAATTTAAAAGAACTATACCGCCCTTTCCGTTATCACGCTGGGCACCTATCAGCATAAAATAATTTCCATTTTTTCCGGGGATAATTCTTGGGTCACGAAAATGCTGAGTATATCCCTTAGGTGTTTAGAAAGACATATTCGGTTTCTCCAACTGAATATCGCCATAAATCAAAGGAAACCCAATTAAACATTTAATGATAAAAATACGCTGTTATCTATTTAAGTGACAGTGTATTTTTATTTGAAGCTTTAATGGATTTGTGATTGAGTTACAGAGAGAACAGGAATTTTTATGTATACTATGCAAGTATATTTGTGTTAGTATGATAAATTGGAGGTTTATAATGGTTAATGTAAAAAGAAAGCAGAGAAAAGCTTTTGTTTCAACAGAACAATGCGTTGCTTGCGGCTGCTGCGTGAAAGTTTGTCCCCTGCATGCAATTTCTGTTCCGAAGGGAATTACAGCTGTGGTGGACATAACAAAATGTGTGGGATGCGGAAAATGCGCAAAGGAATGTCCTGCGTCTGTTATTGAAATTCAGGAGGTGCAGCCATGAAGAAAAAATGGTACGATTATTTGTGGATTGCATCGCTTTTATATTTGATTCTTGGATTTTTCAATATACTTTTTGCATGGCTTGGCTTGCTATGTTTTTTCATTCCTCTGATTATCTCAGTTGTTCAGAAAAACAAGGGATATTGTAACAGGTACTGCGGAAGAGGACAGCTGTTTTCTTTAGTTGGAGGACGATTTGGATTATCACGCAAAAAGGATATTCCTAAATGGATGAAGAGTAAGTGGTTTAGATATGGATTTTTAATATTCTTCTTTGCAATGTTTTTCTTGATGCTTTGGAACACTTATTTAGTGTTTTCTGGAGCTACAGGACTAAAGCAGACCGTTACTCTTCTGTGGACATTTAAGCTTCCATGGCATTGGGCATATCATGGAACGATTTTACATCCCGGTGTTGCACAATTCGCTTTTGGATTTTACAGTGTAATGCTTACTTCCACTATACTTGGTTTTGTTACAATGATACTTTTTAAACCTCGCAGCTGGTGTGTCTATTGCCCGATGGGTACAATGACACAGCTGATTTGCAAAGCACGAAATAAGGAGTAATTTATATGAGAAAAATAATTGCGCTTATGCTTGGAATGGTTATTTTCCTAACAGGATGTGCATCTCAGAATACAGACGGTACTTATAAGCAGATTACAGTTGATAAAGCTGTTGAAATAATGAATGAGGAAACCGACTATATTATTTTGGATGTTCGTACCCAAGGTGAGTACGAATCAGGACACATTCCGGGAGCTATTTGTATTCCTAATGAATCAATAGGAGATGAACAGCCGGAACTTTTGCCGGATAAGAACCAGTTAATTTTAGTTTATTGTCGAAGCGGAAACAGAAGCAAACAGGCAGCTCAGAAATTATCACAAATGGGATATACAAATATAATGGAATTTGGAGGCATCAACGATTGGCAGGGAGAAACAGAAACCGGCAGTTGATGTATATAACAATAATATTAAATAGTATAAAATTATAAGTTTAAAGAAACAGATTTAAAAAATGCCATAGCTTAATTTTTAGCTGTGGCATTTTTATTATGTTTTTTATAATGAAAACAAAAATAAACTATCACATAATATAAATATTATATGTATTATAGAGAAAATATATATTTATTTTTATGTTTTTGTTTAAAGTTTATGGGCGTAATGCTGGGTTATACAAGGATTTTAGTTGAAAATTTTGTAATATATCACATAATTTGAAATTTTACCTTACAATTTTGTAAGGTTCGCAGTTTGGGGCAATATTTGTGATACAATAGAAGTGTAAAATACACAATGGGGAAAGGAAGCTGTTGTTATGGAGTTGAGGAAATTAAATCAAAAACTATTTAGATGTCTTTTGCCTATTTCTATTGTAATTTTGAGCATGATGCTGTTGCAGTCATTTTTTTCGCAAAGATATGTTTCATTGCAGGCTTTAGAGCCGAATGATGGAGTATTGGATATAAGGGGTATTGATTTTTCGGATGAAGTATATCATCTCGTTAATAGTTGGGATTTTTACCCCGAAAAGCTGTATATTTATGAAGATTTTAAAAATGGAACGGTGAAAGAAAAAGCAGATAGCGGTGTTTCTGCCGATGATTATGGTTATGGAACTTATCATTTGAAAATATTGGCAGAGCCAAATCAATATTACACACTTTGCAGTTTTTCTATAGATTACGCAACACTTGTATATGTAAACGGAGCGGAAGTTGTATCCTATGGAAAAATAGCGGATAATGCTGAGGACTTTGTGCCTCAGGGAGGTTATATGACGGTGCCGATGGCATCTGACGAAAACGGAGAAATTGACATTATCTATCAGTATGGAAACTACGTTCATAATGAAGGCGGATTTATACAGACAACCTATATTTCAACTCCTCAGAATATGGAGGAATTCAAAGCTGCCAACGACCTTACATCCCTTACGATAAGCGGCGGTCTTGTGATGCTGATGCTTTACTTTTTAATGAGTGCTGCGGTTCTTCGCAAAGGAAATTTCCTATGCTTGGCTTTCTGCTGTTTGCTAATGGCGCTGAGAGATCAAAACTTTTACAGTAGTCATTTACTGCCGCCGGATACATCATGGTATATAGTGTATAGATTGTTTATTATAATTGTAATGTTAATGCCGGTTTCACTGCTTTTGTTGTTGAAGTTTCTGTATCATGATGCGACAAAGAATTGGCCGCTGTACATTTACCTAGGTATTGCTGCTGTTGCGGTTATTTTGATAAGCGTAATTCCTACACAGAACCTGGTTTTAATATCTACATCGGTTTATTATTTGTCTATTCCTTATTTGCTTTATTTGATTTATGGTGTTACACGTCACTATATAAAATTACGTAGGCTTAAAACGGCTGACATTCTGGTACTTGCAGGTTTCCTGATTCTTTTAGTCAGCATGCTGTACGAAGCACTTTTGACTAATCAAAGAGCATCAGTTGCTCACTATGGTGCAGCTGCTTACGGTATGATAAGTTTTGTTTTTCTCAATGCTTCGGCAATCAATCTTCAGATTCAGGAAAGAGAATTTGCACTTATTGAGAGCCGCAGCAGAAGCGAAATGCTTGAAAAGATGAACAGACTGAATATGGATTTCCTTCATAAGGTTGCCCATGAACTTAAAACGCCGCTTACGGTTATTTCCGGATATGCACAGCTTACCGGTATACAGATTGCCGCTGACAGAATAAATGAAGAAACACCTAATAATTTAAGGACAATTCAGTATGAAGCACAGCGACTTGCCAATATGGTAACAAGGCTTATGGAATATTCTTATGGAAGAACTTCGGAAGTTGCTTTCAGCTGTATTAACGTATCGGAATTATTGGAGAATGTCAGAGCTATTGCTGTACCTATGTGTCTGAAAAATCGTAACGCAGTAAAGATTTCTGAAAATGAATGTTCTGATATACACGGAAGCTTTGAAATGATGCTTCAGGTATTTACAAATTTAATTGTAAACGCAAGTAAAGGCACAACTAACGGAACTATAACTATAAGTGCATCCGACAATGAAATGGACGAATTTGTGGTATTCCGTGTGCAGGATACGGGTAAAGGTATCTCACCGGAAGTTCTTCCTCATATATTTGAACAGGGATTCAGCGGAAGCGGAAGCAGCGGACTTGGTTTGACAATATGCCGTGAAGTAGTGGATGCTCATGGAGGAAAAATCTGGGTAGAAAAAACAGGCCCTGACGGTACTGTATTTGCATTTACGATTTTAAAGGAGGAAGTTAAATGAGTACAATTTTACTTGTAGAAGACAATCCGCATATTATAAAAATAAACTCTGAGCTTCTGAAACTGCGTGGATATGATGTACTTCAGGCGGAAACTATAGCAAAAGCAAAAGACCAACTTCGCTGGCATAATGTGGACTTGATAGTGCTTGATATTATTTTACCTGACGGAAGCGGTTTGGATTTATGCCGAGAGCTGAAAGCTCATCTTAATATACCGATTTTGTTTTTGACTGCCCTCGGTGAAAACCAGGATGTAGTTGACGGACTTCGTGCAGGCGGTGATGATTATTTAGCAAAACCTTATGACTTTGAAGTGCTGATTGCAAGAATAGAAGCACGTCTGCGTTCTGCCGCTGATGTTCACAGATACTTTTTATATGGTTGTTTGAAGCTCGATACAGTATCGCTTACCGGATATGTAAAGAATGTGGATATTCAGTTGACTCAGAAAGAATTTTCCGTATTGTTGATTTTGGCAAAGAATGCAGAACGCAAGGTTACCCAGAGTGAGTTGATGCGAGAAGTGTGGGGAGAAGAGTCTGACAAAGAAAATAGAGCATTGTGGACATTGATTTCAAGACTTAGAAAAAAACTGAATAGTGAAGTCTCACGTCTTGAAATTTCCTCACTAAGAGGCGGAGGATATTTGCTTGAACAGCTTTAAAACTTGTATTTGGTAAAAGAAAAATATTTGTATAAAAAACCTTCAAAGTGGAGAAAAGCCTCTTTGAAGGTTTTTGTTTTATTAAAAAGAAAAAAGTGATTTTATGTAGTCTGATGGATTATTTTATTTTTTTAATGGAAATAATGTAAGGAATATTTCATAAGAACAGTCGCTCTATACAATTCTTAGAAAATATATAATAATATTAGTAAAAAGAGGGAGGCAATGCAGAATATGGATGTAAGCAGTATAAAGTGCGAATATTTAAACGGCGCTTACAATGAACTTGCAAATTTGCTTGGGATTGAAGCGGTGTTAAAAATACATGCGGCTTATAGAGGACAGCAGATTACTTTCCCGGTTCAACTTTTCAGTAAGGATTTTTTGAGAAAACAGATTGTAGAGGAGTATAACGGCAGTAACATAAAACAACTTGCAACGAAATACGGCTACAGTGAAAAATGGATCAGAAAAATCCTTAAAAGCAGTTTAGAAGATGAAAAATGTGGTCAATAGATTCCACTTTAAATATTTTTAATAAGGAGGTGGCTTAAATGCTTAGTTTGATATCGCTTGTGTGTGCTGTGTTGGGCTACATACTATTCTTTTTAACAGAGATGGCAATTTTTCCTTTTATCCTGATTATTGCCGGTTTGGTTTTATCTCTGGTTGACCTTGAAATGCTTTACAGCAAAGAAAAACTTCAGTTTGACGATTTTATAAAGGAAGCTTTTCAAACAAACTGGGGAAGCATTATATCTTTTATTGGAGGAGTAGCTTTTTTGATTTTATTATTTATTTACGCATAATGAGGAGTATTAAAAATGGCTTTTAACGATTTTTTAAAGAAAGCTAAGGAAACCGCATCAAGTGCGGCAAACTCGGCTAAAAATGCCGCTAATTCGGCAAAATCAAAGTATGATGAAAAAAGAAAAGAAGCAAACGCCCAAAAGGCTGAAAGAGAAAGAATAAAAGCTGAAAAGCAGGCGGAGGCAGATGTGGCTGCAAAGAAAATGGTTGAGGATATCAGAGCAAGCCAAGGAACATTGTTTGACGTTGATAAAAAACAGCTTGCAGATTTTACTGCCGATTATTATGACAAGCTTTATTTGCCGGCGCATAGCGTATCAGCAAGTAAGTTGATTTTTCATCCTCTTGATAAGAAAATTGACAAGTACGCACAAAAGGACTTTCCCGAATATAACAATGCCAACGAAACGCCTTTGTGGATGATTTTGGGTAAAGGTCAGCAGAAAATTTTTCTTTCCACTAAAGCTTTGTATTTCAAAAAGGCATATGATGAGGAAAATATGTTTTTCTGCACAGGTACAATTCCTATAGAAAATATTGAGTCTGTTTCCTACAGAAAAGACGGCGAAAACTACATATTTGCGTGTAACGGAGTAGAACTGCTTAACAGCAAAACAGGTTTTGCACTTGATACAGATTCCTTTGCAGGCTATATAACAAGAATTAAAAACAGAGATTTTACTATTACTAACGAGCAGATAGACAAGCTTATAAAGGAAAAAATAGGGGAGAATATTTTAAAAATTGTCAACGAATATGTATTTGACGATGAACTTATCCTTTATTTCGCCTGGGGCTGTGACTCTATAACTGCAAAGGACTTTGTAGTATGCTCAGACAAACAGATGGTTGTGCTTGACCGTGAAGCCTTTGGTTTGACTAAAAATGTAAAGCAATTCTATTATGAAGATGTTACATCCATGGCTACAATTCAAAATACAAACGGCTTGCTTGACCTTGCCCTTACAGTTGCGCTGAGCGTCTGTGATTTGGAAATATCAGTTGCAGGAGCGAAGGAACGATTAAATAATATGTATACATATGAGGCTGAAAAGGCTGTAAAGGTATACAGAGAATGCAGACGTGGAATTAAAGAGAGCAATAAACAGCCTCAGGTTGTTGTGCAGCAGGCATCAACTCCACAGGTTGATCCTTTGGAGCAGATACAAAAGCTTCAAAAATTAAAAGAAGCCGGAATTCTTACAGAAGAGGAATTTAACGCTAAAAAGGCCGACCTTTTGAGTAAAATCTAAATTATTTATTTTGGCTATCATCATTATTTGGTGATAGCCGTTTTTGTGACAGCGGAGAAGAGGATAAAATTCCTTATATAACTGCGAGACTTTCACGAAAATTTTTAAAATTATTTAATGAAAAAGAAAGATGGACGTTTTATGGGTATCTGTATTGTTATCATAAAATCATAAGAATAACAGTGTACGTTGCTGTTTCGTGAAAATCTGTCATAGATAAGGGGAGAGAATTTTGTCCAGAACATTATTAACCATTGATACGGAATACATTGAATACGAAGACCTTAATGGTGTGTACAGGGAATTTGCCGACTTACTGGGAATAGATGCCGCCGTAAAAGTGTACAAGGAGTATCGAGGTCAACAGATTACGCTTCCTGTTCAGCTGTTTGATAAGGAATATATTGTTTCACAGATTTTGAAAGAATATAACGGATATAACATAAAGCATTTAGCCACCAAGTTTGGATACAGCGAAAAATGGATACGAAAAATTATTAAGGATAACATAGATAAGTAAAAATATAATTTATTAGACAAAATGCGAGCTGAGTGATATAATAAATTATATACATAGGGGGTGAGTTTATTGAATTTGTCTTTGGATTATAAAGGTAACAAGGGCTTCAGACTTTTAAATATTTACGAGCGGTTAAACAAAGGCGAGGTGGTTTGTAAAGAGGAGCTTGCAAGGGATTTTGGAGTTTCACTTAAAACCATACAGCGTGATATTGACGACTTGAGAGCATATTTAACAGAAGCTCATTTTACTGAAATAGAAGCCACCATAAAATATGATAAGGCTAAAAACGGTTATTATCTTGTGCGGCTGGAGAGGGAATGGTTTACAAATGAAGAGGTTCTTGCTCTTGCAAAAATTCTATTGGAAAGCCGAGCCTTTAGAAAAGACGAGCTTTCAGAGCTTATGAAAAAACTTTTAATGCAGACATCTGATAAAGACAGAAAAACCGTTGAAGACATTATTCACGGTGAGTATATGTCATACATTCCGCCAAGACATAATAAGCGTCTGCTTTCTTTGGTTTGGAATCTTTCAGCTATTGTTAAATCCCATAAGATTATAACTTTTTCATACACAAGACAGGACGGCAAGAAAAGTGTTAAAAAGGTTAAACCGGTAGCTATAATGTTTTCTGAGTTTTATTTTTATCTTATAGCATATATGGCTGAAGCAGATAAGGATTTTCTGATTGTTTTCAGAATAGACAGAATGGAAGATATAAAAGAAACCGGCGAGATTTTTTCAGTTCCCTATAAGGATAAATTCAATGACGGAGAATTCCGTAAAAGAGTTCAGTTTATGTATACCGGAGAACTGAAAACAGTGACCTTTGAGTACAGCGGCGTGCTTGAAGCAATTCTCGACCGAATTCCCACTTGTAAAATTTTGAAAGAGGAAAAAGGAGTATACACAATCCGAGCCGAAGCCTACGGCGACGGAATTGATATGTGGCTTAGAAGCCAAGGGGATAAGGTTAAAATTTTGTGATTAAAGATATGAGTTTTATCAAAAACAATACATAAAACATGTTGTTATATATCTCTTCTTTTTATAACAAAACCGACATCAGCGAGAAATTGTTGATGTCGGTTTTGTTTTTTATTTGTTTTTGTGTGTTTCTCTGTAATCTTTTGGGGACACGCTTTTTTTATTTTTGAATAGTCTGGAAAAATACAGAGAGTCGTCATATCCAACCGAACGTGAGATTGTTGATATTGGTAAATCCGTATGTACAAGAAGGTCACAGGCTCTTTTTACTCTGAAATTCAAAAGATATTCTTTTATTGAAACGCCAACGGCGGATTTAAAAAGTCTGTGGAGATAGGAACGGTCTATATTTAGAAAATCTGCAATACTCTGAACTGTTATTTCCCAAGAGTAGTTGGCTTCTATGTATTTTAATGCTTCATCTACATATTCGACACGTCGGTTTTCAACGGAATTTTCTTTGCTTGGAAATTTCTGTGCCAAAAGAAATAGATATCTGTATAGAATACTGTTCATTATTAAATCTCTGTTTTCAGTAAGCTGATAGGCTTCAAACATTTTTTCATGGCAGTTTAAAAATTCCTTATCATTTTCGTATGAGAAAACAGGACATTTTGTAAGAGAGGTTCTTGAAAGGTACTGTTTGATTTTAATGCCCTGAAATCCTATCCATGTGTATGTCCATGGGTCATCCTTGTCGGCTTCATAGTATATAAGTGAACCCGGCGTTATTAAAAAAGCCTCTCCTGCGGAAAGATGATAGGTTTTTCCGTTTGTTTCAAATATTCCTTTTCCCTCCAATATAAGGTGAATTAGATAGCCGCTGCGCAGAGCCGGACCATAGCTGTGTCCCGGAACACATGCCTCATATCCGCAGGTGTATACCATTGCATCAATATTTTGAGAAAAATCATTTGAAAAAACATAATCATGCATCAAACTCACTGCCTTAAAATTACTATTTGTGTAATAAATTATATCATTATTCGGTGTGTAGGGCAACAGATATATGTAATATTATAATTTAATACAATCAATGAGTTTATAAAAACTATTTAATATAACTATTGATTTGTGATGATATTAGTCACAAATCTGTATATAGAAACAACATTTGTCCATTTAATAAAATTTATTTATTGGTATAATGTAAGTAAAGAAACAAACAGAAAACAAATATAAAAAGAAAGAGGGAATATAAATGGCAGTTATTTATAACGATGAAAAACAAATTTTTCATCTGCAAACCAAAGGTACAAGCTATGTTATGCAGGTTGTCCGAAACAAGTATCTTCTCCATTTATATTGGGGAAAACGAGTTCAAAATTACTGCGGAACAAGGTCAATAATCCTTAAAAACCGAGGTTTTGCGCCAAATCCTCAGGAAAATGACAGGGATTTTTCTCTTGATACTCTTCCTATGGAATATCCTCATGGGGGAAACGGTGATTTCAGAAGCTGCGCTTTTGGAATTAGGGAACAGAACGGAAGCAGAATTTGTGACCTTTCATATGTCGGCTACGAAATAATGAAGGGTAAACCAAAGCTTGAGGGACTTCCATGCTCTTTCGGTTCGGAGGAAGAGGTTTCAACACTAAAAATCCATATGAAAGATAAAATTTCAGGACTTAGCGTTTTCCTTCTGTACGGAGTCTTTGAAAATGCGGACGTTATAACACGCAGTGTGGTTTTTGAAAATCATGGAAACAGTCCTTTGACTCTTACAAAGATGCTGAGTATGTCTGTGGATTTCCGTGAAAGTGGATTTAAGGTGATGACCTTGTATGGCGCACACAATAATGAAAGAAATGTGGATCTACGACCGCTTAAAAGCGGAATGGTACAGATTGAAAGTTTAAGAGGAACAAGCTCTCCGCAGCAAGCCCCTTTTATGGCACTATTAGAGGCAAATGCTTCAGAGGAATCAGGAAATATATATAGCGCGAATTTTGTGTATAGTGGTAATTTTACCGCCTTGGCACAGGCGGACGCCTTTGAAAATGTAAGATTTCAAATGGGTATGAACCCATGGAACGGTGAATGGTATCTTGAGCCCAACGAAAAATTTTTCACCCCAGAAACAGTAATGGTTTTCTCCTCACAGGGACTTAACGGAATGTCACAGATATACCATAACTTTTATCAGCATAATCTGATAAGAAGTAAATTTGCATTTCAGCCACGCCCTATACTCATAAATAATTGGGAAGCTACATTTTTTGATTTCAATGAAGATAAGCTGCTTGCCCTTGCTGATAAGGCGGCGCAGACAGGAATAGAGCTTTTTGTTTTGGATGACGGATGGTTTGGTCACAGAGATAATGACGACAGTTCCCTTGGCGACTGGGTCACAGATAAAAGAAAGCTGCCTTTGGGACTGTCTCATCTCTCCGACGAAATTCATAACAGAGGACTTAAATTCGGACTGTGGTTTGAACCTGAAATGATATCAAGAAACAGCGAGCTTTTTAGAAATCACCCTGAATATGCCCTTCACACAGAGGGACGCCCCTATACTTTCGGCAGGGGACAGCTTGTTCTCGATTTGTCTAATGATGAAGTTTGCCGCTATGTTATCGAAAGTGTTTCAAAGGTTCTTAGAGAAACAAAAATTGACTATGTAAAGTGGGATATGAACAGACACCTCACTGATGTTGGAAGCATTAACTTTCCTATGGAAAGACAGGGAGAGATTTTTCACAGGTATGTTTTAGGACTGTATAAAATCTTAGAAGAGCTTACCACAGAGTTTCCGGACATACTTTTTGAAAGCTGTTCCAGCGGCGGGGGAAGATTTGACCCTGGTATGCTGTATTATATGCCGCAGACATGGTGCAGTGATAATACCGACGCAGTTTGCAGAATGAAAATTCAATATGCAACCTCATTTACATATCCGGTTGTTACTATGGGAGCTCATGTAAGCGAGGTGCCGAATCAGCAGACAGGCAGAGTTACACCTCTTCAGACAAGAGGACAAGTGGCAATGAGTGCAAATTTCGGTTATGAAATTGACCTTACAAAGCTTTCCTCTGAGGAACTTGACGAGATAAAGAAACAGGTTGCTTTTTATAAAGATATAAGAAATACAATCCAGTTTGGAAAATTCTACAGAATAAAAAGTCCATTTGATGAGAATGTTGCACAGTGGAATTTTGTTTCAGGCGACGGAAGTCAGGCTGTAGCTTTCCATTTTGAGATTTTAAGCCAGCCGGCAGCACCTATAAAGATATTAAAGCTTAAAGGTTTGGACGCTGATGCCGTTTACCGTGATATTTCTACCGGTTATGAGTACGGAGGCGACGAGCTTATGTACAGCGGAATAAGTGTTCCGCTTGAGAAAAAAGATTTTAGAAGTGTTTGCTTTAGATTTGTTAAAGTAAATTGATAATCGGCGTAAAGCCGTTAAATAAAGACTTTTCTGCCGAAAAAAGTCGTTTGCAGAAGCTGCCATAAAGCACAATAAAAATTTTTCTGTAAGCAAAACCAACACATTAAGAGAGGAGGTGCTTTGTTTCGGCAAACTGATTGAAAGAATTATGCTTGCAGTGCTCATTTCAGGAAATTATGAAAGGATAAACAGTCGGTACTAAACCGAAAGGGCAGCATTTCTGCGGTATTTCCTGAATGTGCAAATGAACAATAATTGTTTGTTTATATAAAGTACGGTAAAATAAAAATGTCAGAAGGAAACATAATGGACGCAAAAAAGCGAGAAAGATATGAAAGCATATCAAAAGAACTTACCGTGTTGGTTGGAGGAAAAGAAAACATCCAGGGTGTTGCCCACTGCGCCACAAGACTTAGAATAGTTTTGAAAAATAACGACAGCGCAGATTTGGAGAAAATACGCAATGTAGACTTGGTAAAAGGCGTATTTGTTGCAGGAGACCAGGTGCAGATAATTTTCGGTGCAGGTCTTGTAAACGATGTTTATGAGGTTTTCGCAGAGTACAACAATATGAAAAACATGAGTCTCAGCGACCTTAAAACAGAAGCAAATAAGAAGATGAATCCTCTCCAGAGAATAATTAAGGCTCTGTCTGATGTGTTTATCGATATTATGCCTGGAATCCTTGCTGTGGCTTTGCTTACAGGTATTTCCGGAGTTTTGGGAAATTTTGAATTTGTAGAAAGCAACGAAACACTTTTTGCAATAAACAGACTTATTAACATTGCATCAGGCGCAATCTTTGGCTTCCTTCCTTTGGCTGTGGCTTACAGCGCAGTTAAAAGATTCGGCGGCCGTCCGATTTTGGGTATTGTAATAGGCTGTATAATGCTTTCACCGAGTCTTGCAGATGCATATGCTGCGGCACAGGGAACAGTAGAGGTTACAACTCTCCATATATTTGGTTTAGGCGTAGATTTGGTAGGTTTCCAGGGTGGTATTATTGTTGCATTGCTTATGGGCTTTATCACAGCGAAACTTGACATCTTTTTTGAAAGAAAAATTCCTGAGGTTATCAGACTTCTTGTTTCACCGCTTCTCACAACACTTGTCAGTGCACTTCTCCTCTTTATAGTTGTTGGTCCTGTAGGACGTATGCTGGCTTCAGGTATTACAAACGGTCTTGTGTTTATGACACAAAACTTTGGCGCAATCGGATACGCTATATTCTCCGGTACACAACAGCTTATAGTAATTACAGGTCTTCACCATATTTTCGGAGCTATTGAGGCACAGTTATTGGTTGATACAGGACGAAACTTCCTCAACCCTCTTATGTCTGTGGCAATCATTGCTCAGGGCGGCGCTGTTTTGGGATATCTTATGCTTCACAGAAAGAGCGCAAAGACAAAAGAGTTGTGCATACCGAGCTTCGTTTCCGTTCTTTTCGGTATAACAGAGCCTGCATTGTTCGGTATCAACGTAAGATTTAAGTATCCTCTTATAGGCGGATGTATCGGCGGAGCAATCGGTGGTCTTGTAGTTTATTTTGCAGATTTGGCAGCTCTTGGATTTGGTACTACTGTAGTTCCGGGAATTGCCTTGGCTGATCCGGCAAATAACGGCTATATTTGGTACATAGTTGCACATCTTACTGCTCTTGTGGCTGCTTTCCTGCTCACAATAATTTTAGGAAACTTTAAAAAAGACAATAAGGCAGCAACTGTTTAAAATCTTAAAACAACTGAATAAAATATAAAAATATCCGGGAAACTTTGTGTTTTCCGAATGTTTTAATTTATAAAATATATAATTTAATACAGATTAAATTTTGTGAAAAAACAACTGCGTCGCAAGGTGATTTTTAATATTTTTGTAATGATGATTTTGTATAAAATTGTTTAATTATCATAATTGATTGTACTTGAATTACTATGAATAAATAATGTAAAATCTTTTATAAGAGATATTTGAGGGGGCAGTCATGTGAAAAATATGGATGATTTGCTTTTAGGGCTTAATTTGTTTTACAGGTCTTCAAATTGTTATATATCTATTTTTAATATGAAAGACAATAATATATTTTGGAGCTGTTCAGATGATTTTTCTGCATTTTTTAAAGAGATTTTTCAGCGTCCATATATTAAGTTTGGAGATAAACCAAAAATATTTTTAATTAACGGATTGGAACTCATAGCTGTATTTAAGTTTTCTATATTTAATGAAGAGTTTGCGGTTCTTTTGGGGCCGGTTTTTACCACTGACCCTTTTAATGATTCTGGACTGTTCGGAAAAACATTGTACTTGGTTACAGAAGGAGATACCAAAAAAATAAAGGACTATTTATACAAGGTAAAGATTTCCGAGAAACAGAGTTTTATAGATGATTTGTTCCTCTGTTATTTTATGCTTACAGGAAATACTATGGAGAATGAATATAACATAGAGGAAAAAATCATTTATAAAAGTATAAACAGAGATATAGAAAAAAGAATTTTTGAGATGAGGGAAGAGGAAGAACCAGACTATTTTCCATTTGAAAGGCAGGAAACAGTTCTTTCAGCTATAACAAGCGGTGATGTGAAGAGAGCAAAAGAATTGTGTAAAACATTTTTGTGTTTTAAGCCTTTTAAAAGGTGTGATGACAACCTTACCTCAAGTAAAATCCGCTATATGTCTGCTATGCTTGTCATTTACAGACAAGCTATACTTTTCGGCGTTGATGAAACACATTCTGCGGCGATTTATAAAGAATTTTGCAAAAAAATTTCGTACGCCAAAAATGAATTGGAAATGAAAAATTTATTTTTATCTGTAGTTGTAGAGTACACTCAAAAAATATCAGACTCAAATGTTTATAAAGTTGATATCAGAAAGGTAAATCCGGCGGTAAAAAAAGCCGTAAGCTATATCAGCCAGCATTTGCACAGCTATATATCCGTATATGATATTTGTTGCTACTGTGCCGTCAGCGAATCTTATCTAAGAATAAATTTCAAACATGATTTAGGAAAAAGTATTGTTGACTTTATAAATGAGCAAAAAATCAGGGAATCTAAGATACTTTTGAAAAACACGGATTATACAATAGCTGAGATTTCCGGTTATCTGTCTTTTTCTTCTCCAAGCTATTTTGCTAATCTGTTTAAGAAGTATTGCGGAAAAACTCCCCGTGAATACAGAAATTCAATAGATAAATGTTGAATTTTAATTAAATAAATCGAATATTGTTAGTATTGCAGCCCTCTCTATGTTATAATTCTAAACATAAGAGGGTTGTTATTTTACACAAAAAAATCATTATAATTTACTGAAAAATGTACAGTATAATATTTATTTAGCTTAAATTATTGCTATTACTAAATATAAAAGTAAAAAATAAGAAAAAAGTGTGATTTAAAGCTGAAAAGATAATTATATGTTAAATACTATATGAATATTGTCCGATTTGCCATGTGTAGCTTAAAATATAGCATATAGAGAAAGGAGTATTAAAGATTTTTAAATGAGCAAGGAGGAAATCGGATATTTATAGAATTTTTGATGGTTATATGTGTGATGAATTAAAATCGACATAAGAGGAGGGATAAATTTATATCGTAAACAAATATTTTAGTGTAATTTTTTATTTATTTCTTTGTTTAATCTGAAAGACCAACTATAAAAAGTCAATAGGAAAAATAAAAAAATAACGAATAAGGGATGAAAAAATATGCAAGACAAAAAGACCTGAACAAAAAGTCCAAGTCGATGGAT
>NZ_NFKS01000032.1 GCF_002160515.1 Anaeromassilibacillus sp. An172
ATAGGCTAAACCCCAATTCCTCCTTCTTTTTTATCAAAGTGTTGGTTGCTTGATAAACGCAAAAACCCTGAATTTCAGATAGAAATTCAGGGTTTTTGGACAAGCTGAGCGGCTTCAAAACTGAAGCCGCTGAAATTTTTAATATGAAATTTTAATCTCTTTTTTCTATGATAACGGAGGAAATTCTTCTGTCCTCAATTTTATCTACCGTTATCATAAGGTCGTTTACTATTATTGACGGGTGCTCGCCCTCTTTTGGTATTCTGCCGATTTTGTCAAGAATAAGTCCGGCTATTGTTTCGCTGTCTGTTTCTATGTTTTTAAGGGAAGTTCCGGTAAGGTCTTCAACCTCGTCCAAAGGAAGAGAGCCGTCGGCGGTAAACTTATTGGCGGAAAGTTCCTTTATTTCCTCTTTTTCGTGGTCGAACTCGTCCTGAATATTGCCTAAAATCTCTTCGATAAGGTCTTCAAGGGTGATAAGTCCGTCTGTGCCGCCGTATTCGTCCACAACTATTGCAAACTGCATTTTCTTTTTTGTCATTTCGGCGAAAAGCAGAGAGCATTTCTTTGTTTTAGGAACGTAAAGAACCTCACGTGTTACATTTGATAATTTAAAATCCTTAGGTACGTCGCCCAGCACATAGCGCAGCAAATCCTTTACGTAAAGCACGCCGGTTATTTTATCCATATCCTCGTGATAAACAGGGATACGTGAATATCCGGTGGAAATTGCCGTATTTACCACATCTGAAAGTGATGCGTCGTCGGATATTGCCACCATGTCGGTGCGGTGGGTCATAATTTCTCCTACAGACAGGTCGTCAAAGTCAAAAATATTCTCGATAATGTCCTTTGTGGAGCTTTTAATAACGCCTTTTTCGTTTCCCTCTTCAACAAGAGAGAGTATTTCGTCCTCGGCTTCCTGCTGCATTTCCTCGTGGTTTTTATTTTTGAAAAATTTGTCGAAGAAGCCGGTGCCTTTTTTGCTTTGTGAATTGTTGCCTCCCGATTCGTCAGGCATTTTCTTTCATCCTTTCGGTATATATAAGTGTCCGGAAAGCTTAAAAAAACTCCGGAAAAGAGGGTAAAAACAGGGTTTTTTCCAAAAAGAAAACCCAAACATAACATATTTACCTTCTTACAAATAGATTTTACAGAAAAATTGATAAAATGTCAAACCATAATTTTTATTTTTACTTTACAAGTGACGAAAAAAGTGTTATTATCTTAATGAAACACTGGGCATCAGAGTTTACATGATATGTACCTTTAACCCAGTTGGAAAAGGTATTTTTTAAGGAGGAAGTTTCCAATGGCAATATCCAGAAAAATGAAGACCATGGATGGTAACAATGCTGCCGCATATGTATCATATGCTTTCACAGACGTTGCTGCTATCTATCCTATCACCCCGTCATCAGTTATGGCTGACGAGACAGACAAGTTCTCTGCAACAGGAAAGAAGAATCTTTTCGGCAGAGAGGTTCAGGTAACAGAGATGCAGTCCGAAGGCGGCGCTGCAGGTGCTGTTCACGGTTCTTTGACAGCAGGTGCTCTGACAACTACTTATACAGCTTCTCAGGGCTTGCTTCTTATGATCCCAAATATGTACAAGATGGCCGGTGAGCTGCTCCCAAGCGTTATCCACGTTTCAGCTCGTGCTCTCACAAGCCACGCTCTTTCTATTTTCGGCGACCATTCAGATATCTATGCTTGCCGTCAGACAGGTTATGCAATGCTCTGCTCCAACAACCCACAGGAGATTATGGACCTTGCAGCAGTTGCTCACCTTTCTGCAATCAAGGGCAGAGTTCCTTTCCTTCACTTCTTCGATGGTTTCAGAACTTCACACGAAATCCAGAAGATCGGTGTATGGGATTATGAAGACCTCGGCGAGCTCCTCGACTGGGACGCAGTAGAAGCATTCCGTCGTCGCAGCCTCAATCCTGAGCATCCTGTAATCAGAGGTACAGCTCAGAACGACGATATCTTCTTCCAGGCTCGTGAAGCTTGCAACAAGTACTACGATACAATCCCGGAGGTTGTTGTTGAGTACATGAACAAGATCAACGCAAAGCTTGGCACAGATTACAAGCCATTCAACTACTACGGTGCAGAGGACGCAGAGCACGTTATCGTTGCTATGGGTTCTGTTTGCGACGCTACAGAAGAAGTTGTTGATTACCTCAACGCAGCAGGCGAGAAGGTTGGTCTTTTGAAGGTTAGACTTTACAGACCATTCGTTGCTGATTACCTCCTCAGCGAGCTTCCAAAGACAGTTAAGACAATCTCCGTTCTCGACAGAACAAAAGAGCCTGGTTCAATCGGCGAGCCTCTCTATCTTGACGTTTTGGCTGCTATCAACGGTTCTGACTTTGCAAACGTAAAGGTATTCACAGGCAGATACGGTCTTGCTTCCAAGGATACAACTCCTGGCGACATCGTTGCTGTTTACAGAAATGCACAGAGCGCAACACCTAAGAAGAGATTTACAATCGGTATCGTAGACGACGTTACAAATCTCTCACTTCCTGTTGTTGAAAATCCAGATACAACTCCGGCAGGCACACGTTCCTGTAAGTTCTGGGGCCTCGGCGCTGACGGTACTGTTGGTGCTAACAAGAACTCCATCAAGATTATCGGTGACCACACAGACATGTATGCTCAGGGCTATTTTGCATATGACTCAAAGAAGTCCGGCGGTCTTACAGTTTCTCACTTGAGATTCGGTCATCAGCCAATTAAATCAACATATTACATCAGCAAGGCTGACTTCGTTGCTTGCCACAACCCATCATACGTTGATAAGTATGAGATGGTAGAGGACCTCAAAGAGGGCGGCAGCTTCCTTCTCAACTGCGGTTGGGACGTTGAAGAGCTTTCAAAGAGACTCCCAGGCAAGATGAAGAAGCTCATCGCTGACAAGAAGATAAATCTTTACACAATCGACGGTATCGCTATCGGTAAGGAAATCGGACTTGGCGGCCGTATCAACACAATCCTTCAGTCCGCATTCTTTAAGATTGCAGACATCATTCCTGCTGAGGAAGCAAAGCAGTACATGAAGGACGCTGCTACAAAGTCTTACTCTAAGAAGGGTCAGGCTATCGTTGACATGAACCACGCTGCTATCGAAAGAGGTATGTCAGACCTTAAGAAGGTTGAAGTACCGGCAGATTGGGCTAATTGCGTTGACGATGCTGCTGCATACTGCGCAGAAGGCGACAGAGCAGATGTTGTTAAGTATGTTAACACAATTCTCCATCCAGTTAATGCTTACAAGGGCAACAAGCTCCCTGTATCTGCATTCATGGATTATGTAGACGGTACATTCCCACAGGGCTCCGCTGCATATGAGAAGAGAGGTATTGCAGTTGACGTTCCGGAGTGGAATCCGGAAAACTGCGTTCAGTGTAACCGCTGCTCATTTGTATGTCCACACGCTGTTATCCGTCCTGTTCCTATGACAGACGAAGAACTCGCAGCTGCTCCGGAGAATACAAAGTCAGCTGCTATGATCGGTATGAAGGGCCTCAACTTCGTTATGACAGTATCTACCCTCGACTGCACAGGCTGCGGCGCTTGCGCACAGGTTTGCCCAGGCAAGAAGGGTAACAAGGCTCTCACAATGAAGCCAATCGATACTCAGAGAGCAGGCCAGAAGCTCTTCGACTATGGCTTCAAGCTCGATCCAAAACCAGAGGTTCTCGACAAGTTTGCTGAGTCCACAGTTAAGGGCAGCCAGTTCAAACAGCCTCTCCTCGAGTTCTCCGGCGCTTGCGCAGGCTGCGGTGAAACACCATATGCAAAGCTTGCTACACAGCTCTTCGGTGACAGAATGTTCATTGCTAACGCAACAGGATGTTCTTCAATTTGGGGCGGTTCTGCACCTGCAACTCCATACACAGTAAACAAGAAGGGTCACGGCCCTGCATGGCATAACAGCCTCTTCGAGGATAACGCTGAGTTCGGTCTCGGTATGGCTCTCGGCCAGAAGGCTATCAGAAACAGACTCTGCGAGTATGTTTCTAAGATTGAAGAATTGGTAGAGGATGCAAGCGTTAAGGAAGCATGCAGCAACTACCTCTCAACTCTCGGCAACTCAGGCGCAAGCAGAATCGCTGCTGACGCTCTTATTGAGAAGCTCGAGGAAATCAAAGACTGCGACTGCGAAGCAGGCCAGCTTGCTAAGAAGACACTTATCGACAAAGACAGCCTTGCTAAGAAGTCCATGTGGATCCTCGGCGGCGACGGTTGGGCATACGATATCGGCTTCGGCGGACTTGACCACGTTATCGCATCCGGTGAGAACGTAAATATCCTCGTATTCGATACAGAGGTTTACTCAAATACAGGCGGACAGGCTTCTAAGGCTACACCAATCGGTTCTGTTGCACAGTTCGCAGCAGCCGGTAAGGCTACAAAGAAGAAAGACCTGGCTGCAATCGCAATGAGCTACGGCTATGTATACGTTGCTCAGGTAGCAATGGGCGCTGACTACAACCAGTGCATCAAGGCATTCACAGAGGCTGAAAGCTACGACGGTCCTTCAATCCTCATCTGCTACGCTCCATGTATCAACCACGGTATTAAGGGCGGCATGAGCATTGCTCAGCAGGAAGAGAAGAAGGCAGTAGACGCAGGTTATTGGAACTGCTTCAGATATGACCCAAGACTTGCAGACGAAGGCAAGAACCCATTCATGCTCGACAGCAAGGCTCCAACAGCTTCTTATCGTGACTTCATCATGGGCGAAGTTCGTTACAACGCACTCAGCCGTGCATTCCCGGAGAGAGCAGAAAAGCTCTTCGAGAAGGCAGAGGAGTATGCAGAGAAGAAGTACGAGCATCTCACAAAGCTTGCAGAGCTTGACATGGAGTAATCCTATCGCTCAATAAAACTTAATATCACAAGAGTCTAACTCTTGACAAACCCCTCCGGACGAGACTTCGGAGGGGTTATTTTTATATCCGACCTGCAAGGGGAGGATATAAAAATAAACTTCCGTTTCAGGTCGGGCGAGACCTTTGTTTCCGTCTTGCAAAGGCTTAATTTTAAAGTAGAGTTCGTTTCAAAGCGGGCGAGTCTTTTGATTCCGACGGCAAAGCTTTCATGTAAAAATAAACTTCCATTTTCCGTCGGGTGAGTTTTTTGTTTCCGCCTTGCAAAGGTTTTATATAAAAATAAACTTAGTTTCAAGGCGGACGAAGCGTTTTGTTAAGCGGTTTGGAATTGTTCGCTCTCAGTTGGCTTTGTCATTTCTTTATTATTCTTATATAGAACTATATATCGTAGGGCGCACCATCATGTGTGTCCGGCAACAAGCACCGTATAATAAAAATAATGACGTTTACGGAGAAGATGTTAAATAACAAACCGTCCCAAAAAATATTTTTAAAATACGGATTTGGTTCATCTGTCAATAAAAATTATCTTTTATAAACTAACTTATTTTTAACAAAAACCTTACTGCAACCGGGCGGATATACAATCCGCCCCTAAGGTTTGATTTTTTTATTAAACGGCATAATAAAAAATGGCTATGCTACAAAGTTAACTGTAACATAGCCATTGTTATTTCTAAAGCTAACGTCTCGCCCGGCGTGTGATGATGTTAATTTTAATTGCTAAGTTATTGCACGTCGGATATAAACACTTTTTCAATCAGCACGATGTTTTCTATGTGGTTGGTGTAGGGGAACATGTCTACAGGCTGGGAGGTTTTGCATTTATAGCCGTTTTTAGTGAGAAATCTCAGGTCACGGGCTTGGGTTTCAGGATTGCAGGAAATGTAAACGATTTTTTTCGGCTTTATTTTACTGCAAAGCGCACTTAAAAATGACTGACTGCATCCGGCTCTTGGAGGGTCGAGAAAAACTGTTGAGAAATTCAGCTTTTCATCGCCGGCAAAATCAAAAAATTCGCTGTCCGACGCCTTATAAAAACGTACATTTTTAATTTTATTCAGCTTTGCATTTTCTATTGCGCTTTTCACCGCATCGCCGTTTATTTCAAAGCCTATAACAGATTTTGCCTGTTTTGACGCCACAAGACCTATTGTTCCTATTCCGCAGTATGCGTCAAGGACGGTATCTTCATTGGAAAGCTGTGCAAGTTCGATGGCTTTGTTGTAAAGAATTTCTGTCTGGTCGTGGTTAATCTGATAGAAAGAAAGTGGCGAAATGTGAAATTCCAAACCGCAGAGATAATCTGTGATGTAGGGCTTTCCGTAAAGGACCTTGCTGTTTGTTCCCTGAAAAAGTCTTTCGGTGTTTTTGTTTTGGGCAAATATTACGGATTTTATTTCGGGATGCTTTCCCACAAGAGCTGTGCAGAATGTCTTTTTTGCGGGAAAATCCGGAGTTACAGCGGAAATTATAACCATTATTTCGCCGGTTGCAAAGGCTTCCCTTATGGTGACGCTTCTCAAATAGCCGCTTTTTGTTCTCGGGTCAAAGGGTTTTACCTTGAAGCTTTTAAAAAGCAGGCACAGAGTTTTGAAAATCTCGTTTGTTTTTGCTGTTTGAAGCCTGCAGTTGTCAACAGGTACGGCGTTTCCGTCGGAGGAACGGTAAATACCGGATACAAGATTATTTCTTTTGTCCCTCATAAAGACTGCCTGCGCCTTATTTCGATAACCTGTAGGATTTTTTGCGCCTATTATAGGTTCAATATGGCAGAATTTAGATATTAGTTTTATTGTTGTGCCGGTTTTCAGAGAAAGCTGTTGGTCATAGGATAGATTTGCCAGATGACATGCACCGCAGGACTTGCTTTTTATACAAAAGGTTAGTTTTTTTTCGGTTGTGCTGAGAGTGTTTCCCGGTTTTTTATTTTCTGCCATTTTTTTGCAGCTCCTTTAATGTAATAATTGCTGATAAAATTATAGCATATTTTTGTATAAATAAACAGATTTAAGCTATAATTTGTGTAAGTTACACAATACGACAAAAAATGCACTGTAAATTTAAAGTTAATAGTATATTTTTGTATAGACTATAAAAAATAATGAGGGTATTTTGTGTAATATAACAGATAGATTCTCGTCAAAGATAACAAAAATTAGAATATTTTTTTACAGCTCTTGAACTCAGAACCCACTTGTGTTATGATAATTATGCGTATAATATGTTTTTTGAGTGATTATCTGTGTTATTAAAAAGAATATAGTAAGTCAAATTTCTGATTTTCAGGAACAGTTGCCGTTCATCTTGAAAATTTTAGGAATATTGAGAAGGCATGTTGTAAGTGAATTTAAAGAAAGTATGGATTTTATGGCAAAATCAACACCTAAAAAGCTTGTGGCTTTGGTATTGTCAGCTGTTATGGCGTTGTCCTGCCTTGCAACCGGTGCTGTCAGCACTGCTTCTGCAAGAGAAGCGGACGAGCTTGACCCAAGCGGTATGAAAATTACTGCAGGAAGTCAGGAAGGAAGCACACCGATAAGCAATGCTTTTGATGATAACAAAGGCACAATGTGGGAAACAAACTGGTCAAGCGGAGGAGATACCTCAAGCTATGACAAACATTACGTTGTGTATGATTACGTTCGTGACTTCTCCAAGGACGGCATTGAAGGCTTTGAAAAGGTTTCCGGAAATGTTAACTCCAGCGGTATCAATGAGAACGGAGAATTTGAGGTTGTAAACGCAACAGGCAACACACTGTTTATCGACCAGAATTCTAAGGATCTTTCAAATGTTGACGTTGAGTACAAGTTCAATACATCTAAGGACAACGGCAACATGGGTATTGTTGTTCGTTATGTAAACGATGATAACTGGACAGCTATTTATCCTGCAAGCGGTGGCGGCAACGGTCTTTCCTGGCAGGTTAAGAACTCAAAGGGTCAGACCTATTCTCTTACATCCGGCGGTTACTGCGATGACGGTCAGAGAATTTACTCAGACCGTATTAAGCCTTACACACTGAGAGTAAGAGTTGTAGGAAAGGTTCTTACAGTTTACCTTGACAACGCTGAAATCTACAACGGCTATGTTGATATAATCACAACAGGCGCAGGTAAGCAGGGTATCTTCATGCAGAGCGGATCAAGCATTACTGCTTCTTACCTTGGTGTTACAAATGTTGTTCCTGCAGAAGCTCCTGAAACTGTAGAGGAAACAACAATCGAGAACGAGAAGATTAGAGTTACTTTGGACAAGAACTTCCCAAGAGTTATCGGCTATGAGCTTTTGGAAACAGGAGCAACAACTCCGGGCGAAACAACTCCAAATAACATTATCGAAATCAACAACAAGCAGTTTACACCTGTTGTAGGTGAGGCTGTAAACAACGGCACATCCATTACATATCCTGTTACAATCAATATTACAGACGAAAAGGCTGTAACAATGAATGTAAACTATGCATTGGACGGCAACACAATCAACTACACAATCACAGATATTGACGACAGTCAGTACACAATTTATACAATCAACTTCCCTGAGCAGGCAATGGTTTCCATGAGCAGCACACAGGGAGATGCAGAGCTGAGAGTAAACGATTACAACAGCGAAACAACAGTTGACCTTTCAACAGTTGTAGAGGCTGACAAGGCTTACAAAGAAACTTCAATTGCAGTTCTCAGCGACGGCAATATCGGTGCTACAATCAACAACGGCTCAATCAAAGCAAGAAAGAGCGTTGCTTACCGCACAGTGGCAGCGGAGGACGGAAGCTTTGTAACAAAGCTTTGGACAAACGAATTCCTTTACAAGGGCATCGATAACGAGGTTATCGAAGAGCCTTGGGCAAAGATTGCAATTACAGGCGACAGAAACCAGGACGACGTTGTTGACTTCCAGGATGCAGCTATCGCAAGACGTGACGATGCAGGCGCTTCCGAGGGTCAGTACGGTTATGTTGTAGGCTATGAGAACTATCAGGACAGCATGACAATGATAGCTATGAACGTTGGTTCAGCTGCTCAGTATCCGTTCCTCAGAATTCTTGACAACGTAAAGAAGATTTATCTTGCAACAGACGGATTCAATCAGAACATCATCATCAAGGGTTATCAGTCAGAAGGTCATGACGCTTCTCACCCAGACTTTGCAAACTATAACACACGTGCCGGCGGTCTTGACGACTTCCTGACACTTCTCCAGAATGCAGACGCTTACAATGCAAACATCGGTGTTCATATCAACCATACAGAGGTATATCCAGAGGCTCCTCAGTACTCCATTATCGGTTCTACAGCAGGCGGCTGGAGCTGGTATGACAGCGCAGTTCAGATTAAGCGTGAAAACGATATTCTTATGACCGAGTACAACGGCGAAGACTATCAGAATATGGGCGAAAGACTCCAGCAGCTTTACGATGATACTCAGGGCTTGCTCAAGAACATCTATGTTGACGTTTACTTCGACACAAGATGGGCAATGTACAAGCTTCAGGATGCTATCAACAGCGAAGGCATTGCAGTAAGCACAGAGTATGTAAACATGATGGACAAGGCAAGTGCATTCGGACATCACATTGACGGCAGATTTAACACAGCCGGAAACCTTGTTCGTTTTGTAAGCAATGAAACTCAGGATATTTTCAACAACTCAACACTCTTCAGAGGAATGACAGACAGAGCTACTGTAGGTATCGACGGATGGCAGACATCTTACAGACTTGACTATACAATCCAGCAGTTCTTTACAAACATTCTTCCAAACAGATATTTGGCTCAGTTCCCAATCTACAAGTACAATTCCAACAGCGAGGCTGTACTTGGCGAGGACATGAATGTTGTTACAAAGGTTGTTAACGGCGTAAATGTTATCACAAAGGACGGCAAGGAAATTGCCAACGGCAATAAGATATTCATCCCATGGGATGCAGAAACAGAAAACAAGATTTACCACTGGAATTCAAACGGCGGCAGCTCCACATGGTATCTCCCGGATTCATGGGACGGAATTAAAGAGGTTTATCTCTATGAGCTTTCCGATACAGGAAGAAGCGAGCCTACAGTTCTCAAGGTTGACGAGAACGGTCAGGTAACAATCAACGCAAAGGCTAACACAGGCTATGTTGTTTATAAAGAAGCTCAGGCTGAGCAGGAAGATGTTAAGTGGGGCGAAGGCGGATACGTTAAGGATCCAGGATTTGACAGCCATGACCCGAACTACGCTTGGAACGCAGGCGATCAGGATAACATCAGCTTTGTAAACAATTCAAGAGGTAACACAGAGGCTGTTATAAACGGCGACGGTACTCTCTATCAGACAATTACAGGACTTACACCTGGACAGCAGTATACAGCTTCTGTTTGGGCAACAGTAAACAATTCAACTGCAACCATTGAGGTTAAGAACGGAGATGAAACACTTTCCAACTATATGGAGCGCAGTAATGTAAGATATGGTATTCACCATACAAGTAAGTATCAGACATATACACAGCGTATGTGGGTAACATTTGTAGCTGAGTCAGATACAATAACTCTTACACTCAAGACAACAGGCACAGGCACAGCAAACCTTGACGATGTAAGAATTCTCGAAACAACACGTACAGAGCTTACAGGCACAGAGATTTGCCACGAAGACTTTGAGTCCGGCGATGAGGGCTACGGAGTATTCACAACAACAGAAAGTGATAACTCTCACCTTTCTGAGTTGAACCCAGGCGTTACAAACGACGTTATCGACGGAAACTACTCAATGAAGGTTCGTGCAGGCGACTACCTCAGAACAATGCCTTACACAGTAAGACTTGAGCCTAATACAAAGTATGTTGCAACAATCGACTACTTCGCAACAGGCAACAATGCATTTACATTTGCAGCTAAGGACGATATCACAGGTGAGACACTTGCTTCTGTATCCTGCGGAAATCCTTCAGGCTGGGTAAAGACAACAGCAACACTGGAGTTCACAACAGGCGACAACGAAGCATACATCGATATCACAAAGGGCAACCAGAACAACTACATCCTTGACAACTTCATTGTTAAGGAAATGTCAGCTACTATGGATTCCCTTACAGCTCTCTATGAGGAGTGCGATGCTCTCAACGCTGATGATTACACAGAAGACAGCTTTGCGGCTCTTACAGAGGCAATGACAGCTGCAAAGGCAGTTATTGACAAGGGCGACGCAGCTACAGACGATGAAATCTTCACAGCTTACAGCAACCTTCTCGAGGCTAAGGGTGCACTTGTTGGCTATGCAACAGCAGATGACAAGGCAAGACTCCAGACAGCTATCGACGAAATGAAGAATGTAGTTGAAAGCGATTATGTGAAGGATGAAAACTGGACAGCATTCCAGAACAAGATTGCTGAGGCAGAAGCTCTCGTTGAAGAGGAGAAAGTAACAGTTAATGCTATTGACGAAATGATTAACGCTTTGTATGCTGCTAAGGACGCACTTACAACAGTTGCAGAATGGGCAGAGCTTGACGCTATAATCGAAAAGGCAGAAGCAATTAAGACTGCAAACTTCAACGACGGTCAGGATATGGTTGCTTTCACAGCTGCTCTTGCAGAGGCTAAGCAGCTCAGAGAACAGTCCGGCGTAGGTCAGAGCGAAATCGACGCTATGACAGAAAAGCTTACAAATGCTTACAACGCTATTGTTCCTAAGGTAAATTCTGACGAAAGAGAAGCATTCGGAGTTTACATTGCTAGGGCAGAAGCAGCTCTTGCAACAATGCCTGAGGGCGACGATAAGGACGCTATGACTAAGGCTGTTGCAGATGCAAAGGCTGTTTATGAAGATACAGTTACAGGTAATATAGGCAAGATTTTGGCAGCTTACGAAGAAATCGAGAAATATATGCCTGAAGAGGGCGAGGATATTCTCGGAGATGTTAACGGCGACGGTGCCATTACAATAGACGACGCAACTGCTATTCAGCTTTACATTACAAAAGCTATCGAAGACGGCGGCGACCTTGGAAACGGACTTGTATTTAATTTGGCTTTGGCTGATTATAATCATGACGGCAAGGTTACAGTTAACGATGCTACATATATTCAGATTGACCTGCTGAATAAGTAATAATAAAAGTCAGTAAATAAGTGAATAAACCTCCACTGGCGTACTCTCTTTGTACGCCGGTGGCATGGCTTTTATAACAAATTTCTTAAAAGGAATTATAAATTATTATATGAATTGATGAATTAACGGAAATCATTGATTTATGAATTCATATAATGAATGAAATGTATAAAAAGGTTTACTTGCTGTGAGAAAATAGGATATTTTTATGGCAACTTGTGTGGCAGAAGGGTTGTTATATCAATATATAAAAATTAAAAAGGAGAGATTGTGATTGAAACTAAGAACAACTAAAAAGATTGTTTCCTGTATTCTTTCGGTTCTTTTGCTGGCATCCGCCCTTGTATTGCCGGTAAGCGCCAATGAAATATCGGATTCAGTTACAGAGGAAAACACAAAGAGTTATCTTGTGAACGAAGAAAAGACCTTTGACGGCACTACAGCGAGCAGGCTGGATATATCAGAGGATATTGACTTTTTCAAGGATAACACAAGTGCAACATGGACAGTTACTTTTAAAACAACAGCCAATAGCTTCCAAAGTCTTGTTGGTTTGTTTTCTGAAAGTAACGAAAACGGCTACGTAAATATTTACCTCAACAGCGGAAATACAATCGGTATTGAGATAAGAGGTACAGAAAACACATCATTCAGCTTTTCAAAAACTTATAACGACGGAGAGTTTCATACACTGAGCTTCACCGTAAAAGAGAACGAATATTATAAATTCTATTTTGACGGTGAGTGTGTTGTAAACAAGAGCGCAACAAGCACAAAATTCACAAGCAATTTTGGCGTTTCAGATTTGGTTGCAGCAACTATCGGCGGTTCAAAGAGATCTAATGCTTCAAAGGACTGGTCTTTTAACGGAACAATCAAAGATGTTTATATGTCAAACTTTGCTTTGGATGAAACAGAGCTTCTCAAGTTCCACGGTATTTTCCCGGCAGAAGTTATATCCGAAACAAATGTTAAGGATACAACAGGAACAGAGCCTTTGGTAGTTACAGACGATTTTGACCTTGATGCAATCAAGGCTATGGACCAGGGTTCAATCAACATTACATACAAGAGAGACTCAAGCGTTGCAGGCGCAAGCCTCCAGAGCTATCTTGCTTTCTCCAACGGAGACGCTCAGGATGAATACGCTACTTTCTATTTGAATTCTGCCGGAACAAGAGTAGGTTTTGAATTTAAAACAGCTGCTCAGAATCCACATACATTCTGGGACGGAGTAAACCTCAATGACGGAAACTGGCATAACTTAGGATTTGTTTTTGACGGTACAAACGTTACACTTTATGTTGACGGCGTATCAAAGGGAGCAAAGGCTTTCACAGGTATGTTCAGCGCATTGACATGGATAAATAATCTCAACACAGTATCTCTCGGCGGTATGGTAAGAACAGGAAAAACAGGAGCCGGCAACCAGTGGTTCGGCGACTTTAACGTAAACAGCGTTAAGGTATATTCAAATGTTCTTTCAGTTTCTCAGATGGCTTCTATCCAGAACGGAACAGGTTCTGTAGGCGTTTCCGAGGAAGATGTTTCCGACAGAACAGCTCTCTTCTATTCAGGCTATGGTAATTCTGCCAACTACCGTATCCCTGCAATGGTAACAGCTGCTGACGGCACATTGGTTGCATCTATCGACCAGAGAAAGACAACAGCTGCTGACTACGGCGATATCGACCTTATGGTAAGACGCAGTGAGGATAAGGGCGAAACATGGAGCGAGCCTATTATGCTTACAGACCTTCCATCCGGCGGTTCTGCTCATTCGTTTATAATCGATTCCGAGCTTTTGGTTGCCGGCGACGGTACAATCTATTGCTTGGTTGATATGTTCCCAGAGTCATATGCTCTTATGAATTACGGACTTCTTAAGGCAGGTAGTGGTTATAAAGAAGTAGATGGCAAAAAATACATGATTCTTTATGACGCTGATAAAAACGAATACACATTGAGAGAAAACGGCGTTGTCTATACTCCCGAGGGAGAAGTATCTGATTACAAAGTGACAGACTTTGGAAAAGGCACACTTGTAAAGACAGTTGAGGGCGAAGAGCAGAGCGCAGGTTCTATCTTCCTTTATTCAGGAGCAAACAAAGGCGAGCTGAGCGTTCTTTGTACAAGTTATCTGTGGCTTTTCAAGAGTACAGATAACGGTCTTACCTGGAGCGACCCTGTGGATATCACAGGCATGGTAAAGGAAGACTGGATGGTATTCTGTGGAACAGGCCCAGGTTCAGGAATAAGTATTACCACAGATGAGGGCACAGAGAGACTGTTATTCTCAATTTATTTCACAAACTCAGTTACGGTAAACAGCCAGAGTTCTGCTTCCATTTACAGCGATGACGGCGGTGTTACATGGCACAGAGGACAGTCTCCGCAGGAAATCCTTGACAACGGAAACAGAGACCCCGGTACAGAAGGTTATACCGGAGCTACAAATATTGAAAAGTTTGACGGATCAAGCAAATTAAATGATAGTACAGATAAAAACGCTCCCACAAAGGGTATGCTTACAGAAAATGTAATGGTTAGTCTCGGCGGAGAAAATGTAGCTCTTTTGAGCAGAAACAGCAAGGCTAACTATGCATATGTATCTCTCAGCAGTGACGGAGGAGAAACATGGGACAGCTGTAAAATTAATCAGGCTATTCCTGAGTATTACTGCCAATTGTCTGCAATAGTTCATGAGTATCAGGGTAGAAAATATCTTGTTATCTCTAATCCTAACGCAAGTGGAAGATACAACATGACAATTCGTGTAACAGACATTACCGACGGCACTATCTCTACAAATTCATCAGACTGGAAATATACAACAATCAACGTAGGACACGACCAGTATTCCTGCCTTACATCTATAGATGAAAATACAATCGGTATTCTTTACGAAACAGATACAACATGGCACGCTCTCGACATGCTGTTCCAGAAGTTCAGCATCGATTATCTCCTTGAGGGCAACGGCGGCAATGTAAACAATGTTCCTGAGTATCCGGAAATCACAGATATTTCTGCTGAGGTTATCAACGGTGCAAACGGAAGCGAAGGCGTTACAGAGGTTGGCGACACAATCAAAGTAAAGGTTACATTGGGAGTTCCTGTATTTGTAACAGGAAACGCACAGGTTAAGCTCCAGTACAATGTTGGAGACGAAACAAAGACAGTTTATGCTGACTATGCAGGCGGTTCAGGCACAAATGAAATTTACTTCAATTACACAATAGAAGAAAAGTTCAACGGCGACATCAGCGCAGTTATCGAGCCTATTGCAAATCTTGAAAGCAGCACACTCAGAGGTGTAAGCTCACTGAGAAACGGCGAAACAATAGCTGTTGCAAGCTATGGTATATCAGCTGACGACGGTTCCTTTGACCTTGCAGTTGCAGGTGCTGAAGCAGGTTCCTTCCATGCAGGAGAAGGCGCAGACAAGGCTATCGACAAGAACACAAGCACAATGTGGCATTCAGAGTGGGCAGCCGGCAATAACAGAGATGACCTTTGGATTACTCTTGACCTTGGTTCTGTTCAGAACATCACAGGACTTCGTTACCTCCCAAGACAGAGCGGCGGTGTAAACGGAATTATCACAGAGTACTCAATCGAGGTAAGTACAGACGGTATAAACTTCACACCTTATGCAACAGGCACATGGGCAAACGACACAACATGGAAGAAGGCAGAATTCGGAACTGTTGAAGCCCAATATGTAAAGCTTGTAGCAGTAGACTCAGTATCAGGAGAAATCGGAAATACATATGCATCTGCTGCTGAAATTGCTTTGTATTATATACCTGGTGACGAAACAGAGCCTGACTACAGAGAAGAGCTTGAAACAGCTATTCTTAAGGGAGAGAACAAGCTTAGAATCATCGCTGAAAATCCTGAAACTTTCTGGTATGTACCGGACGTAACAGCATTGGAAGAGAAAGTGGCAGAAGCCTATGCTCTCCTTGAAAATGCAGAGGCAACCAACGAGCAGTTAATGAATATGATTGACGAGCTCGATAAGGCTACAGATGTAAGATACATGAGCGGCGATATTGATATGAACGGAAAGATTACAATTATTGACGCAACAGTGCTTCAGCTTTATCTCAATGAAGAAAATCTTGGTGAGACTGATATTGCAGTTATAGCATCCGATACAGACGGAAGCGGTGAAATCGATATAAACGATATTACAGAAATCCAGAAGTATATCGTAGGTATTGTAGAGTATCTCGCACCTTATGAGATGATTATAAGTTAATCAAGGTTCATTTTATCAGATAATTCCATATTCATTTTTTGACCTAAACGCAAAGCAGAGCTTATTTTATATAAGCTTTGCTTTGCAAAGGCATTTTGAAGTATATTTTTGTGTTTTTACGGAAAATATAAAAATAAATTTCAAAAACTGCAGCTTGTAAAATTGATTTAGATTCGGCCCAAAAGGTTCGAGTATAAATATAAATTCTGATCTATTTTAGAAAAAAGGAGGAAAAAGATGAAGAATTTAAAGAAAATTGTATCTCTTGCACTTACAGTTTTGATGCTTTCAAGTGTAATGGTACAAACTTCATCGGTTTTTGCCGAAGAAGCACAGGAAACAACTCAGGAAACCACAACGGCGGTTGCTGAGGAACAGCCGGACGGAACATATCTGCCTGAGGAAGTGGAAGACGAAATCACTTCCGGAGAGGCTTCAGCCAGACTTGTTCTTGAAAGCGGCAATGAAGAAGAGGCAGCACCGCTTGCCGACAACGGTGACTCAATTTTCACTCATGACGAGTGGAAGGGCACAGGAGATAACGTAGATGTTTTTGGTATAAACGTGCTTTCTCCCTCAACATCTGCATTTTTGCCTTACGACACAGTGGACAATGCATTTTTGGGTTCACTTAACTATGATAAGGATAAATCACCTTATTATCAAAAGCTCACAGGCGAGGAAAATCAGGATTGGGAACTTGTTGTTCTTCAGAATGACACTGTTGCCAAGAGCGAAAATTATGCAAATTTCTATGAGCCAAGCTACGATATAAACAGCGCAAGCGGCTGGAAAACAGGACTTCAGCTTCCTTGCAGCTGGACAATGCAGGGCTTTGACTACTCAATCTATACAAATACTGTAGTTCCTTTCCAGGGCAGCGAGCAGTGGGGCAACAACATGGCTCCTCAGGCTCCTACAATTTACAACCCTGTAGGCCTTTACAGAAAGACATTTACAGTTGACGAGTCTTTGAAGTCTGCAACAGGCAGAGTTATGATTTCTTTCCAGGGCGTTGAGTCTGCATATTATGTATACCTCAACGGCAAGGAAATCGGCTACAGCGAGGACTCCTATTCTCCTCACTATTTCGACATTACAGACGCTTTGAACTATGACGGTGAAAACGTTCTGGCAGTTGAGGTTCACAAGTTCAGCGACGCTACATGGATGGAGCTTCAGGATATGATTAAGGACGGCGGTATCTTCCGTGACGTATTTATCGTTGCAACTCCTGAAACATATGTAAGCGATTATCAGGTTGTTACAGACCTCAACGAGGACTATACAAAGGCTGACCTTGATTTCACAGATATCAAAGTTACAAACAACGGTTCACAGGCCGGAGAATATACTGTTAAAGTTCAGCTCAAAAACGAGGACGGCACAAACTTCCTTGAGGAAACAACACTTGCCACAGTTACAGTAAACGGCGGCGAAACAAAGTCAGTAACAGGCAGCGTTGAAAATCTTGCTCCAGAACTTTGGTCAGCGGAAAACCCGAACCTCTATACAATGATTCTCACTCTCTATGATGCAGATGGCAATATGGTTGAAGCTGCTTCTCAGGAGATTGGTTTCAGAGAAATCGGATTTACAAGAACAGAGGTTGCTGACAGAGCAAACAACGACTATACAATTAACACAACAGAATATCAGCAGGTTACAATCAACGGTGAGCCTTTGGTATTCAAGGGTGTTAACAGACACGACACAGACCCTGTTTACGGAAAATATGTTTCCGAAGAGGTTTATGAAAAGGATATCGAGCTTATGAAGCTCAACAACATCAATGCTGTTCGTACCTCTCACTACAGCAACGATGAGTATCTTTACTGGCTCTGCGATAAATATGGTCTTTACATAATGGCAGAAACAAACGCAGAGTGCCATCAGTTCCTTGACGCAAGAAAAGACGCTTCTATATTTAAGAAGATGTTCCTTGACAGACAGGCAACAACATTCAACAGACTTAAAAACTATACATCTATTGTTATGTGGTCAATCTGTAACGAAACTTTCTACAATAAGGACGCAAGCTGGAGTGACTACATGTTTGCAGAGGCAATCTGGTACTTTAAGGACAGAGATACAACTCGTCCGGTACACTCCGAAGGTGCCACAGGTAAATTTGTAGAGCAGGGCAAAGCATGGATGGGCGTTGACGTAGCAAGCCATATGTATCCAACAGTTGACCAGGTTCAGGCAAGAGCCGACGACCCAACAGGACTTCCTTATGTAATCTGCGAATACGACCACGCAATGGGCAACGCAGTGGGAAGCCTTAACGATTATTGGGATATTATAAGAAGCTCAGACAATATGATGGGCGGCTTCATTTGGGACTGGGTTGACCAGTCAAGAAGAATCAGCTTTGAGGATGAGTTCGGTGCAGTTTACAATGTATCTGACCTCAGCTCAAACAAAAAGACAGGTACACTTAATGCAAACGCAATAAACGATGTAAACGCTGACGAGGCTCTTTCTTCAAAGTCTGTTGACGGTTACACAACAATGGATGATTCAGCTTTCTATAATCAGTATCTCTCAGGTACTGACAAGCAGTTCACCATGGAAGTTACTGTTAAGCCAAATTCAACAGCTACTAACCAGATATTTATCGCTAAGGGCGACACTCAGGTTGCATTTAAGACAACAACAAACGCTATCGAGTTCTTTGTGTACTCAGGCGGTTGGAGAAGCGTATCAGCAAACTATCCAAGCGATTGGGTTGGCAACTGGCATCAGCTTGCAGTAACCTATAATAAGGGTGCAGTTAGCATTTACTGTGACGGAGTTCTTTTGAAATCCGCAACTATTGCAAACAGCATTGCATCAACCAACACAGCTTTGGGCGTTGGTATAAGCGCAGACAACGGCAGAACACTTGACGGTGAAATCGGCGTTGCAAGAATTTATAACAAGGCTCTTACTCTCGACGAGATTAAGGCTCAGAACAGCACATCTCCTGCTATCACAGCAGACAACGAAAGCGTTATTCTTTGGTTGGATTACAGCCAGAGCATAGGCGAGTCAAAGCCAATAGATGCATGGGATTACTATGCAGAGGACTATGCTCATCAGACCCTCTATAATGAGGAAATGGACGGATACTTCTTCGGTTACGGCGGTGACTGGGGAGAGACAGGTCACCAGGGCAGCTTCTGCGCAAACGGTCTTATATCTCCTGACAGAGATCCACAGCCTGAAATCGCTCAGGTTAAGTACGAGTATCAGGACTTCTGGTTTGAGGCAGACAGAGACAGTCTCTTAAACGGAACTGTAACTGTTAAGAGTGAAAACTCCAGCAAGTCACTTTCAGACTACGACGTTACATGGGAAATCCTCAAGGACGGCGAAGTTTTTGACACAGGCGCAATAATCGGCGATATCGCTCCATGCGAAACAGGTTCAATCCTTCTCGACGGCTTTACTTTCCCAACAGGTGAGGACGGCGTTGAGTACTATCTCAATATCAATGTTAAGCTCAAAGAGGCTACAGACTGGGCAGACGCAGGCTATGTAATCGCTTACGAGCAGTTCTTCCTTGACACAGACGTATACTCTGTAGAGGCAGAGGTTTCCGATAAGGAAGTTACAGTTGATGATTCTGCTGCTGACTATATCACAGTAACAGGTGAAAACTTCAACTTTAAGATTAACAAGACAACAGGCGCTATTGAGAATTACACAGTAGGCGGCGAAGTTTTGATTACAGAGGGTCCTGTACCTTCATTCTGGAGAGCAAAGAACGCCAACGACCGTGCTCTCAATGCAGCATGGAAACAGGTAGACGACAACGTAACACTTGACAGCAGCGAGGTTACAACAAACGACAAGGGACAGACTGTTATTAAGACAGTTCTCAACCTCAGCGGAGCAGCTGCAAACTGTGACGAGATTATCGAGTACACAATCGACGGCAGCGGAGCAATTACAGTTGACGTTACAGTTGACAACAGCTCTGTTACAAGCCTTGGCAGATATTCAAGACTTGGTACAGTTATGACTCTTCCGGCAGGCGCAGAGCAGATGACATGGTACGGCGCAGGCGGAGTTGAATCCTACAGCGACAGAAACACATTTGCAAAATACGGTATCTACACAGATACAGTTACAAACATGTACTATCCGTTTATTGACGTTCAGGACAGCGGTAACCTTACAAATGTTAAGTGGATTGCTGTTACAGACGAAAATAAGGCAAACGGCGTTGTTATAGCAGGCGACAACTTTGAAGCAAGCGCATTGCACTTTACTTCAGATCAGCTTGATTCTGCAACACATCCATATGAGCTTACACCAAGCGAGAACACATATCTTGCAGTAAACTACGGTTCAGACGGTAACGGTAACTCAAGCTGCGGACCTGATACACTTCCTCAGTATCAGATTTTGAATGATAAGGCATACAATTATAAATATACAATTATCCCATTCGCTACATCTTCTACAGATGCAGAGATTATGGATGCAACAAGAGGATACAGAACAGTAGGCACAACAGGTGACGAGGTTGTTGTGGAAGAGCCTGAAACAGCTCTTGACAGAACAGGAATGACAGCTACAGCTTGCTCACAGTATTCCAACCAGATTGGCGTTGGCATAGACGGAGCAGCAGGCAGCGTTCTTGACGGCAACAACAACACATTCTGGCATACAAACTGGGCAAGCGATACAACCTGCACAGAGCAGAATCCGCACTGGATTGAAATCGACCTCAACGGCGAAAAGGAAATCAGCAAGCTGACCTATTTGCCAAGACAGGATTCTCCAAACGGAAGAATTTTGAAGTTCAACCTTGTAATCACAAAGGCTGACGGTTCAACAGAAACAATAGTTGAAGGTCATACATGGGCAGATTCAAGCGCATTGAAGACAGTTGAGTTTGACGCTGTAAAGGCTACAAAGGTTAAGATTGTTATCACATCCGCAAAGGGCGACAAAAACGGAACCCACGCAACAGCAGCAGAAATCAACCTTTATTCTTCTGTTACAAAGGATATGCTTCAGGAGCTTTACAACGAGAACCTCGGAAAGAACGAGGCTGACTACACAGCAAAATCCTGGGCAGCATTTGCAGAGGCTTTGGAGAATGCAAAGACAGTTCTCGAAAACGAGGCTGCAACTTCCGCAGACTATAAGGATGCATACATGAAGCTTGCAACAGCAGCTGCAAACCTGAAGAGCTCAGGAAGCACACCTGTAGAGCCTGAAGAGGACTACAAGCTTATTCCGCAGGAGAATTTGAGCGGTAAAGTTTCTTCTGTTCATGAGGGCAACGGAATTGAACTTGCTTTCGACGGCAAGGAGAACACATATTACCATTCAGCATGGAACGCAAACGACGGTACAATGCCTGATATGGCAAACAACGAAAACAACGAAATTACCATTGACTTGGGCGGCACATACACAGTTGGAAAGCTCACTTATCTCCCAAGAAGAGATGAGGGACTCCACAGCGGAAGTATGAACGGTAACATTGTTAAGTATGAGATTTATTACAGCACATCAGAGTCCGGCGACGACTTCGTAAAGCTTGACGAAGGAACATGGGCAGAGGACTACACAGAAAAGACTGTAGAGTTCACACCTGTTGAAGCAAGAAGAATCCAGCTTAGAGCAGTGGGAACAATGGGCGAAGGCACACAGCAGAACCTCTTCATAAACGCTGCGGAAATCAACGTATATGAATACACTAAGTCCATTGAGCCTGAGTATCAGTTGGGCGATGTAAACCACGACGGAAAAATTACTGTAAACGATGCAACATATATCCAGCTTTACTGCGCAGACAGAATTGACGAGTCTTTGACATTTGACCTTTCATTGGCAGATTATGACAAGGACGGTTCTGTTTTGGTAGACGACGCAACAGCAATTCAGCTTATGCTGGTTAAATTGGCTTAATCGTTAACGGTTATTTAAGTCACTGACATTGCAGCCTGTACTTGGTGCAGGCTGCAATGAAATATAAAAAACAGGAAAGGACAGTGAGACGATGAGAAAGAGAATTATTAGCGTGATTCTCAGCGCATTGATGATTTCTTCTTCCTTTATGGCCTTAGGCTCAGTAAGCGCAGAAGAAACCGGTGCAGGAAACAATGCGGATACTTACGAGATTTATCCTATTCCCCAGAGTATTACATACGACGGCGGGGAATTTGCGCTGGATAAAGTAAATATCCACTACACAAAAAACATTGATGAAGCTACAAGAAATCACGCAGAGAGCGCATTTGAGGACAACGGATTTACCGTTGAGCAGTCCGCAGATGCACTGAATGTTTACGTTGAAGTTAACGGAGACGAAGGCGGAGAAAAGCTTTTGGGCGATATTAACGGAGACGGAAATATTACATCTGATGACGTTACTCAACTTCAGAAATACCTCATAAGAATGAAAGGTATTACAATCGATGAGAGCGTTGCCGATGTAAATTACGATAAGGCAATAAACGTAGTTGACGCAACAATGATTCAGCTTATTGTTGCCGGAAAGCTTGCAATGCCTCAGGTAAACACAGTTTATGTAAACGATGTTGTTCCTACAGTTTTTGAGGACCTTTACGACAAGACAGACGCTTACATGCTGAAAATTGAGGAAGGCAAAATCACAATTATCGGTAAGAACACAGACGCTGCTTTCTACGGAGTTTCTACACTTGAACTCATCCTTGAGCAGTGCGCAGAATCAAAGACAATTAAGACTCTCACAGTAGAGGATTACTCAGACGCTCAGTTCAGAGGCTTTATCGAGGGTTACTATGGTATTCCTTGGTCCGATGAGGACAGAATAAGCCTTATGGAATTCGGCGGCAAGTTCAAGGCTAATACATACGTATTCGCTCCTAAGGACGACGCTTACCACAGCGCAAAGTGGACAGAGCTTTATCCTGAGGACAGACTTCAGGAAATGAAGAAGATGGTAGACGCAGGCAACGCTTCCAAGTGTAAGTTTGTATGGTCAATCCATCCGTTTATGTATAATGCCATTACAGAAGCAAACTATGACCAAAGACTTGAAACAATCAAGGCTAAGTTTGAACAGCTTTACAGCATAGGCGTAAGACAGTTCGGTATCCTTGCTGACGACGCTTCCAGTCCTGTTGCAATCCAGAACAGAATCTGCAAGGATATGTGGGCATGGTGTGAAGAAAAGGGCGACGTTTACGACCTTATCTTTGTTCCCCAGGGCTACAACAAGGCGTGGTCAAACGCTCAGTATTTTGCTGATTTGATGGACGGTATGCCTGAGCAGGTTCAGGTAATGTGGACAGGCGACTCTGTTTGCGGCTGGGTAACCCAGGGTACTTTTGACTACTTCAAGCAGATAGCAGGAAGAGAAGCTTTCATGTGGCTTAACTGGCCTGTAAACGATATCAACAAGGTTCGTATGCTCATGGGTAAGGGCGAAGTTTTAGGCGCAGGCGTAACAGGCTTCACCGGTATTCTTACAAACCCAATGCAGCAGGCAGAGGCTTCCAAGGTATCTATCTTTGCTATTGCCGACTACACATGGAACAGAGATACATTTGATGTTGATAAGAGCTGGCAGGACAGCTTCAAGTATATCGACGAGGGCGCACCTGACGCACTTTATGAGTTTGCAAAACACAACTCCGACCCAAGCCCGAATACACACGGACTTGTTCTCCAGGAGTCAGAGGAGCTTAGACCGTTCCTCGATGAATTTACCACAGCTCTCGCAGGCGGCGACGCTGCCCAGATAAAGGAAAAGGGCGACGCAGTTGTTGCAGAGTTCGAAAAGATTGTTGCCGCTTTAAATGAATACAGAGAAAAGGGAACAAACGAAAGACTTAAAACAGAGCTTGAGCCATGGCTCAATTCAATGGAATATATTTCACAAGCAGCTATCGGATTTGTAAAGACAGGTATTGCTCTTGCAGAGGGCGATGAAGAAGCAGCATGCGCTAACTACCTTGAGGCATCAGCAGCTTTGACAAATTCAAAGAACTGCCCTGTACAGAATATCTCCGGCCCGCAGAACGTTGAAGCAGGCGCAAAGAGAATTATTCCGTTTGTAACAAAACTCAGCAACGAACTTTCACCAAAGGTTCTTGCAATTATCGACCCGAACTACGGCTCAGCTGAGAGATACACAGCTAAGGGCGTTATTAAGTCTTCAGGTTATACAGGCGCATATTCCGGAAGCGACGCAAACCTTATTGACGGAGACGACACATCATCAGTATGGTATAGCACAGCAGACGACAACCTTAAGGCAGGCGAGTGGATTGGAATCGAGCTTGACGAGGCTAAGCCAATCGGAGAAATCAGAATTCTCCAGGGTAAGGACGCTTCTCACGGCGATATTATCGCAAAGGGCGTTATTGAGTATTCAACAGACGGCGAAACATATACAGAGCTTATGAGATTTGAGGATGGAAGAAAGGAAGTTACTTTCGACGCTTCTTCATTGAATGTTACAGCTAAGTATATCCGTCTCAGAGTTCTTGAGAATACAGGCAAGTGGTCTGCATTCAGAGCTTTTGATGTTTATGCTCCGACAGCTTCATCATCAAGCAGCGTATACACAAATATCCCTGTACTTGCCGGTTCTCAGACAGAGTTCACAACAGATACAGGCGTTTTGACAATCAACAAGGAAATCACCTTGAAGAACGGCAAGTACATAGGAATTGTACTCCCGAGAATCCGTGACGTTATTTCTATTGAAGGCGTTGAAGCTCCGGAAGGCGTTGTAATCGAAGTATCAGAAAACGCAGTAGAGTGGAGCGAGTACAATGGCGGCGAAGTCAATGCAAGATATGTAAGATATATCAACAAGGGCGAAGCTGATGCTGTATTTAATTTCGCAGCACTCACAGTTAAGTCCGATGAAATAGTTGCTCCTTACGTATCAGATACAAACTTCACATCTATCGAGGGCGCAGCAAACGCATTCGACTATAACAGAGGCACAATGGCATGGTTCAAGAATGCTCAGGGTGCAGGCAAGTACTTCACATACGATTTGGGCCAGACAATTGACCTTAATAAGCTTGAATTCATCGTTTACGACGGTGAGCATGACTTTATCAGAAACGCAGATATCTCTGTTTCTGAGGACGGAAGCGATTGGACAAAGGTTATCACAATCGGCGACGGCACAACAGATAAGGAAATCGGCGAAATCTACGGCAACCACAACTACCTCATTTCCTACTATTCTGTAAAGAACGAGGAAATCGGCGGTATTCCTGCAAGATACATCAAGGTTGAGCTTACATCCGATGCAGGCGCTTCCGAGAAGTGGGTTCGTTTCTGCGAATTTGAAATCAACGATAACGAGTACAGACCTGTTTCCAACAACCCAACATATGTTGCAGGCGCAGTTGAGCAGGCTAACCACAATGCTGAAAAGATGATGGACGGCGATTTGGCTACAAGCTATATTTCTTCCGCAGCTAACAGCAGCATTTCCTACAAGGTATCTGAAAACACAAATGCTGTAACAGATATCACAGTTGTTCAGAACCCTGCAACTATCTCCAACGCAACTGTTAAGATTAGAACAGGCGCAGACACATGGCAGGAAATCGGAACATTGTCAGGAAGCCTTAACAAGATTGCAATTCCTGAGGACGTTGAAAACGTATTCGAGATTAAGTTTGAGTGGGCAGACGTAATTCCTGAAATCTATGAAATGTTCATAGTTACAGACGAAGCTCAGTCAACAGTTGACAAAGGCGCTTTGACAGCTCTTTACAACGAGGTTAAGGACTACGAGGCAAAATACTACACAGAGGATAGCTTTGCAGCATTTGCAGCTGCAAAAGACAACGCTCAGGGCGTAATCATCTTTGCAGCAGCTACAGAGCAGGATGTACAGAAGGCTTTAACAGATCTCCAGAACGCAGTGGACGGTCTTGTAGAAAAACTTGCTGATAAGACAGAGCTTAATGCTTTGATTGCAGAGGCAAAAGAGATAGATACAACTCTTTATACAGATGAGTCCGCCGCAGTGTTCACAGAAGTATTGACTAAAATTGAAGAAAGCGCTGCCTTAGATTTGACAGTTAAGCAGGCAGAAGAGGCAGTAGCACAGCTTCAGGATGCAATTGAAGGCCTTGTTATGAAAGGCGAAACTGTAAAGATTGACCAGTCTGCTCTTACAGCAACTGCACCTAACGTCCATGTAGGAAATGAAGCAAGGCTTGCCATTGACGGAAATACAGGAACATGGTGGCACACAAAGTGGGCTACAGAGTCTCCTCTTCCTACAATCGGTGAGGACGGCGTAGATAACTACATCGAAATTGATTTGGGACAGAACAGATATGTAAATAAGATTACATATTTACCGAGAACAGACTCAAGCTCCAATGGTACAATCACAGGATATAAGGTGATGTATAGCACAGAAGCTGAGGGAGATAATTTCGTAGAGGTTAAAGGCGGTTCAGGTACATGGGCAAACAACAAAAATGAGAAATCAGCAGAATTTGTTCAGGTTAATGCACGCAGAATCAGACTTGTTGCAACTTCAACAGTAGGAGATAAAGCTAACGCATTTATCAGTGCCGCTGAAATCAATGTTTACGAAATAGTTCAGTAAACTGAAATCGGGCGAAAGCCTTAAATAAGGACACCGGCTTGTCGAAAGACAAGCCGGTGTTTTCGTAATACAGATAAAAAATAAGGGCGGACAATTCCGCCCTTTTAATATTAGATTTTATAGCTTTCATCAATCTGCTGGAGTTCGCCGAAGGTGTCGATTTCCACAATGTCGCCTTCAAAGCAGGGTCTTACATGGATTTCATAGTTGTCCATACAAAATCTCAGGGCAACCTCGTCCCAGTACTTTTCTGTTCCGCCCTCCATGTTGTAAACCTTTTCAATGTCGCTTGACATCTTTTTTCCGTCATCTTCTGTCCAGTAGGAAATGCCGTACATGTGATAGCAGTTTTCGCTTCCCACAAGAAGCTCCTTTATAACGCTGTTTTCAACCTTGAAGCACCAGTCGTCTGTGTAGTCCTTGTACTGTCCCAGATAGTTGCTTCTGTACTCGTATTTTCTGATAAGATGAGGATTGCTCACAAGGAGGTCAGCCTCGCAGACATAGGCGTTTTCAAGCAAATCCTTTGCAATAAGGGCAGAGGAGATGTTGTTTGCCTTGTTGTAAAGGTGGTTTTCTATGAATTTAATATTTGGATACTTGTATTTAAGCTGGTCGAACTGCTCCCACAGATATCCTCTTATGAGGACGATTTCAGGAATTTCGGCTTTTTCGATGGCGTCAAGGAGAGTTTCAATTATCATCTTTCCGTGAACTCTAACCAGTGGCTTTGGAGTGTTGAGTGTTATAGGAACCATTCTTGAGCCGAAGCCTGCGGCGAGAATAACCGCTCTTTTTACTCTGTATGGTTCAAGTGTTTCAAGACCCTTTTCTGTAACCTTGTAACCGCCGTTGCTGTCCTGCTCCAAAACACCGTCATTTTCAAAGTCAGAGCAAATTCCCTTTACAAGCTCTGCGGGAAGTCTTGTTTCTGTGGAAATTCTTCCCACTCCGGGATTTTCATTATTCTCTCTGTTTTCTCTTTCTGCAAATGCAAGGATTTCAAATTGATTGTTTGTAATATTCATTTTTATTCCCTTTCCATAAGCCTAATTATTTTCCGAAAAAGAATTTTTCAATTCCTGCGGCAACTCCGTCCATGTCGTTGCTCAAAGTGACGTAGTCAGCGGCGTTCAAAACCTCAGGGCAGGCGTTTGCCATTGCAATTCCCATACCTGCGGTTTTTATAAGCTCCACATCGTTAAATCCGTCGCCAAAAGACATGGTTTCCGATATGTCCACATTGTTTATTTCTGCAAGCTTTGTTATGGCTTCTCCCTTGTTTACGCCTATTGGAACAAGCTCTAAGAAAAATGCTTCCGACTTGAATACGTCAAGTCTGCCCTTGAACTGCTCTTTGTAAATTTTCTCAAGCTTTGCGATTGTTTCCGGCTCGCCGGTCAAAAGACATTTGTTTATGGGGAAATCCACAAACTTTACAAAGTCGTCCACAAAATGGAGATTCATGCCCACTATGCTCGGTTCGATTTCGGTGTATTTGTTGCGGCTGTTTGAAGCGATAATTTCATCGGCGGTGTATGTATTTATTGTTATGTCCATACCTTTGATGCCTTCGCAGATTTCCGGAATGTACTCATGGGGAAGCTCTCTGCTGTAGATAATCCTGTTGTCACTGCAATCCATTATAAGACCGCCGTTGTAGCACATGATATATCCGCCGAATTTTGAAAGCTTCAGCTTTTCCGCCTGTCTTGTTGCCCCTTTAAATGGTCTGCCTGTAGCTATGGCAACCTTACAGCCCATTTTCTGAATTTTTATAAGTATATCACTGTTTTTATCGCTTATTTCGTGCCGGGAATTTACCAAAGTTCCGTCCAAGTCAAGTGCGACAATTTTATAATCCATAAAAAATTTTCCTGCCTTTATATAATCCTTATTTTAACTTTTCCAAAGCCTTTGTAATGTTTTCAAAGTGCATTGAGTGGGAAGCCTTTACAAGCACCGTATCGTTTTCCTTGATAACGTCGTAAATCCTTTCGCATGCCTCTTCCGTGGTGGCGAAATATATGGATTTTTCCGGCATCTGTGCTCCCAGATATATGTTCTTGGCAAGGTCGCCCACAGCCACAAGCACGTCAACTCCGTGTCTGTGGAGGTATTTTCCTGTTTCAATGTGGTAATCCTGGGTCTTAGTGCCAAGCTCTTTCATATCGCCCAAAACCGCAACCTTTCTGCCCGGGAACTTTACAAGTGTGTCTATAGCGCCCTGTACAGATGTGGGGTTTGCGTTGTAGCAGTCGTCTATTATTGTTATAAATCCTGTATCAATAACCCTTGCACGGCTTCCTACAGTTTCATAGGCGGCAATTCCCTTTACAATTTCTTCGTCGGAAAGACCGAGAGCCTTTCCCACCGCAAAAGCCGCAAGGGCGTTTGTAACCATGTATGTTCCGATTGCCGGAATGAAAACACGGTTCTTCACATTGTCGTAAACAATGTCGCAGGCTATTCCGTCACGGACATCACCTGAAATATTTTCAGCGTGGAAAGTGTTCTTATCTGAAATTCCATAGAATATTGGGACTATTCTGTGATTTTCCACTGTTACCTCGTGGATTTTTGCAAGCTTGTCGTCGTCGCCGTTTAAAAATATCATGCCGTTAGGGTTCATGTTGGCAAACATTTCGGTTTTTGCCTTGCATACTCCGTCACGGTCAATAAGGTTTTCCAGGTGACAGCATCCGATGTTTGTTATAAGACAGAAGTCGGGGCGGACAATTTTTGAAAGTCTTGTCATCTCTCCGAAATCTGAAATACCCATCTCGATTACGGCAATCTCGTGTTCCTCCTCAAGTCCGAAAATTGTGAGAGGAACGCCCAGCTCGTTGTTAAAGTTGCCCTGGGTTTTGTGAACCTTAAATTTCTGGGAAAGAACGCTTGAAAGCATTTCCTTAGTGGAAGTTTTTCCCACGCTTCCGGTAACTCCTATAAAAGGAATGTCGAAAAGACCTCTGTAAAAAGCTGCGATATCCTTTAAAGCCCGGAGAGTAGAATCAACCAGAATGTAAGGTTTGTCGGTTTCTATTTCATTTTCTGAAATTGCACAGACTGCGCCCTTTTCAAAACAGGGGATAATAAAGTCGTGTCCGTCAACACGTTCCCCTTTAATGGCGGCAAAAAGTGAGCCTTCGCCCACTTTTCTGCTGTCGGTAAATATATTTTTAATTACAATGTCAGCGTCTTTTTCGTTTCCGAAAAGCCTGCCGCCGCAGGCGCCGGCAACCTGACCCACTGTTATTTTTTTCATTGCCATATTTTTACCTCTTATGATATTTATCCAAAGACAAGGCTATAATGTTTTCGCAAAGCTCGCCGTATTCAATGCCCTGAACCAAAGCTTCCTGAGGGAGCAGGCTCATAGGTGTCATGCCCGGCAGTGTGTTTGCCTCAAGACAATACATATCGCCCTTTTCGTCCATTAAAAAGTCTATTCTTGAATAAGCCTGGAGCATCAAAGCCTTGTAAGCCTGTTCTGCATACTGCTTCATTCTTATTGTGGACTGAGAATCAAGCTCAGCCGGACAAATTTCATCTGTCAAGCCGCTCTGATATTTGTTCTTATAATCATAGAAACCTGTTTTCGGTCTTATTTCGATAATCGGCAGAGCCTTTCCGTCCAAAAGTCCAACGGAAAATTCTCTTCCCTTTATATACTGTTCAACGATTACTTCTTCCTCATAGCGGAAAGCCTCTTTCATAGCTGACAAAAATTCATCTCTGTCATTGGCTATGGAAACTCCGACGCTGCTTCCGCCTGAGCATGGCTTTACAACACATGGGAAAAAGTTCCATGTTTCAACAGGTGTTTTCTTATTGAATACCTGACCCTTAGGAACAGGAACTCCGTTGTAGGCAAGAACGCTCTTGCTTATGCCCTTATGCATGGAAATTGCACTGCCCAGACAGCCTGTTCCGGTGTATCTTATGCCCAAAAGGTCAAAGGTTGCCTGGAGCTTTCCGTTCTCTCCGACGTCGCCGTGGAGGGCAAGAAAAGCTATATCCGCACAGCGGCATATTTCCTCTATATTCTGACCTAAGAAACGGTCTGATTTATCCTTACGCATGGCTTTAATCTGCTTGAGATTAGGCACATCCTCGCTTATAACCGCATTTTTTGTGAAATCGTAACCCTGTCTGAAAAGCTCTTCGGGATCACAATTGTCTTTTTCGTACCCCATATAAACGTCAAGCAAAACCACCTGATGTCCACGCTCACGCAGAGCCTTGGAAACAAGGGAACCTGAGGTTATGGAAACATCTCTTTCTGTGCTGAGTCCGCCTGACAAAACTGCAATTTTCAAAAGGAACACTCCCTCTACATTATAATCTGATATATTATACCACTTAGAAATTATGTTGTCTATTGTGTAGATAAAAATTTGTTGAACAATGAAAATGTTTGCAATATACAATGAAAAAACTTACGGCGTATTTTAAGCTTTTATCAGATTTCTACACATTTTTCAAAGATTTTTGTTTGGCTTCAGTTATTCTTCTTGATATTTTTAACAGAGTATTGTATAATTAAAGCGTATAGGAGCACAGATTTGTTTTGTGTGCCCGTTATATCAATTTATATTATCGGAGGTAGATTTCAATGCCATTAGTAAATGCTCGTGATATGCTCACAAAAGCAAAGGCAGGCCACTATGCAGTAGGCCAGTTCAACATCAACAACCTTGAGTGGACAAAGGCTATTCTTCTTACAGCTCAGGAGCTTAATTCACCGGTTATCCTTGGTGTTTCCGAGGGTGCAGGCAAATATATGTGCGGCTACAAGACAGTTGTAGGCATGGTTAACGGTATGCTCGAGGAACTCAACATCACTGTTCCGGTTGCTCTCCACCTTGACCACGGTTCATACGAAGGCGCTCTCAAGTGCATCGAAGCAGGTTTCAGCTCTGTTATGTTCGACGGTTCTCACTATCCAATCGAAGAGAACGTTGAGAAGACAAAAGAGCTCGTAGCTATCTGCAACGAGAAGGGTCTCTCTCTCGAGGCTGAAGTTGGTTCAATCGGCGGCGAAGAAGACGGCGTTATCGGCGCTGGCGAGTGCGCAGATCCGGAAGAGTGCAAGAAGATTGCTGACCTCGGCGTTACAATGCTCGCAGCAGGTATCGGCAACATCCACGGCAAATATCCGGAAAACTGGCAGGGACTCAGCTTTGAGACTCTCGACGCTGTTCAGAAGCTCACAGGCGCAATGCCATTGGTTCTCCACGGCGGCACAGGTATCCCAGCTGACATGATTAAGAAGGCTATCGACCTCGGTGTTTCCAAGATCAACGTTAACACAGAGTGTCAGCTTGCTTTTGCTGAGGCTACAAGAAAGTACATCGAAGCAGGCAAAGACCAGCAGGGTAAGGGCTTTGACCCAAGAAAACTCCTCGCTCCTGGTTTCGAGGCTATCAAAGCAACAGTTAAAGAGAAAATGGAACTCTTCGGCTCCATCGACAAAGCATAATTTTATTTCCGCCTTGCAAAACTTCCTTTTGGAAATAAGCATCGTTTCAAGGCGGGCGAGACGTTTTCCTAATTTATTTGGAATGGCTCGCCTACAGTTAGCTTTGATATTTTAATTGTAAAAACAAACCGTGGTTTTTCTATAATAAAATAAGAAAAGCCACGGTTATTTTTATAACTGTTTATTTTAATTCCGCCTTGCAAAAGTTATTTTGAGAAATAAACGTGATTTCAAGGCGGGAGAGACGTTTTCCTAATTTATTTGGAATGGCTCGCCTACAGTTAGCTTTGATATTTTAATTGTAAAAAACAAACCGTGGTTTTTCTATAATTAAGAAAAGCCATGGTTTGTTTATTGTATTATTTCAACTATTTACATTATATGTTAATCATTTGTGAAATAAACATCTGCAAAAGAGTTGCATCTGTAATTGAGATTTCTCCATCATCATTTAAATCGGCAAGAGAAATGTTAAATGTATCGCCCAGGTCTGCACCCACAACATACATCTGTATCATAGTAACATCATTTGTATCAATAACTCCGTTCATGTCTACATCGCCCTTTGTATACTCAGGCTCATTTGGAATCACTGCGCTTACTGCATTTGCTATAAGGGAATGACCGTAAGCGTTTGGATGGAAGTCAAGAGAAAGGCCAAAGAGAGAGAAAACAGCGTTTGTTGGATTTTCCTCTGCTGCCTTTAAAGCTGTATAAGTATCAGCAACAGAACATCCCAGCTGAGTGCACAAAACTGCTACTAAAGAATTGATAGTCTGAATACCACTATCCAAAGCGCCTTCCAAAGCTTTAAACTTTAAAGTGTATTCATCAGTTCCGGTCAAGGTACCTGCTGCAAAGCTGTAAGGATTGTACTGATTTGTCAAAATAATAGCAGTCTGAGGATTTATGGCTTTAATAGCTGCAATTATCTGAGGAAAGTTTTTCTGTACTCCTGCAATTGCAGTCTGACACTCAGTTGAAGAGTCGAAATCCTCGGCAATTCCTAAAGCGAAGTTAAGCACAATAAAATTATTTCCCAAAATATCGTTTTTGATATCTTCGGCTGTTTTGTTTGCGCCCTCGTTTGCTTCGTTATAGCTTCTTGCAACGTATTCAAAAAATGCGCCTACAAAATCGTTTCCGCCTATTGTAATGGTGACAACATCAGCAGTTGACAAAGCGGCTACTGTTTCCGCCTCAGAAAGCTTTGCAAGAAGAGAAGCAGTTGTTGCTCCGTCCTCTGCAAGAGAGGTGAGATTAAAAGAGTTTTGTTCGGCAACAAGCTGAGTAAATGCTTTTTCACCCTCAGCAAGTCCGTAGCCGGTAGAAATACTGTCGCCGAGAGCTACGTAATTTTTTGCGTCAGTTTCCTCAGCTCCTGCTGTTACAGTTATAATGGAAAAAACCATACATGCAGCAAGAGCAAAAGACACCATGCGTGCAAAAACTGACTTGGTGTTTTTTGTGTGTTTCATAAATATGTCCTCCTTTTTGTGATAAATGGCCTTAATACAAGCCAAAATCCAGAAAAGTATTGAAAATATATCAATACTATAAAAATAGTATACTATACAATACATCGACAATGCAATAGTTGGATTGTGATTTATATAAAAAATAAAAATTCTGATATGGCTAAAAACACATATTGTTATGAACGGTATTCAAAACGAAAACAAAAGGATAAAACCTGCATATACTATATAGGAAAGAAAAATGTAGAAACAGTTTTTGATTCAAAAACAGAGAGTATCAGCAGATGTTTTTTGAAAAGAAAAAATATTTTTTAAAAAAATTCAAAATTTTTTTGAAGAGAGAAAAGATTTTTTTGACGGAAGGCGTCGAAAAGCAGTGAGAGGCGGAAATATCTTGTGTTTGTAACATTGATAAACCACAATATATAGGGCGAAAAATAAAAATGAAAAAAAATCAAAAAAAATTCAAAAAAAGTGTTGACAAAAGGGGTGTAATGCTATATAATAGCAACTGTTCCGCTCGGGACGACACGAAAACAGCG
>NZ_NFKS01000033.1 GCF_002160515.1 Anaeromassilibacillus sp. An172
TAGGCTAAACCCCAATTCCTCCTTCTTTTTTATCAAAGTGTTGGTTGCTTGATAAACGCAAAAACCCTGAATTTCAGATAGAAATTCAGGGTTTTTGGACAAGCTGACCTGAATGTGAAAACATTCAGGTTTTTTACGTTTTATAAGCTGTATGAAATAGTATGTGTTTCTATCTTGCAATAACGGAAAATTACAAATGAAATCTTAATTAAGAATATACTTTAACAATTGAATTTCAGAAAATAAAAATGCACCGGATATTTTCCGATGCATTTTTTATATCTGTACAGCTCAAAAGCACCTGTATAGAGCCGGTAGTAAGTTCCATGCTTTTTAATGAGGCTGTCGTGGTCGCCACGCTCGATAATTCTTCCGTGGTCAAGAACCATTATGACGTCTGAATTTTGAATTGTGGAAAGTCTATGGGCGATTACAAAGGTTGTTCTGCCTTTCATAAGCTTATCCATGCCGCTCTGTACCAGCTTTTCTGTTCTTGTGTCGATTGATGAGGTTGCTTCATCAAGAATCATTGCAGGCGGGTCTGCAACCGCTGCTCGTGCTATTGCCAAAAGCTGTCGCTGTCCTTGGCTCAGTCCTGCTCCGGCACCGGTAAGCATTGTCTGGTAACCGTCGGGGAGACGTCTGATAAAATCGTCCGCATTGGCAAGCTTTGCGGCTGCTATACATTCTTCGTCGGTGGCGTCAAGACGTCCGTATCTTATATTGTCCATTACCGTGCCTGTGAACAGATATGTGTCCTGCAAAACTATTCCAAGGCTTCTGCGCAGGTCTGCTTTTTTGATTTTGTTTATGTTTATTCCGTCGTATCTTATCTTGCCGTCTGCTATGTCGTAGAAACGGTTTATAAGGTTGGTTATTGTGGTCTTTCCGGCGCCTGTGGAACCTACAAAGGCGATTTTTTGACCTGGTTCTGCGTAAACCGATACGTCGTGGAGAACCGTCTTTCCCTCTTCATATCCGAAATCCACATGATTGAGCCTTATGTCGCCTGTAAGCTTTGTATATGTGGTTGTGCCGTCGTGGTGCGGGTGCTTCCATGCGTAAACCCCTGTGCGCTTATCTGTTTCCTTTATTACGCCGTTTTCCTCAGTGGCATTTACAAGTGTAACATAGCCTTCGTCGGTTTCCGGCTCTTCGTCTATAAGCTTAAAGATACGTTTAGCACCTGCAAGGGCCATTGCAACCATGCTCAACTGCTGGGAAATCTGCTGTATAGGCATGGAAAAGGATTTTGAAAGGGTGAGGAATGCAACCACAATACCTGCTGTTATTCCGCCTATATTGTTTATTGCGAGAAATCCGCCCAAAACTGCAAGGAGAACATATTGGATGTTTCCTATCTGGCTCAGTGTTGGCATAAGGATGTTTGCGTATTTGTTTGCCTTTCTGGCTTCATTGTAAAGCTGGTCGTTTTTCTTTACAAATCCGGCTTTTGCCTGTGGTTCGTGACAGAACACCTTTACAACCTTTTGTCCGCCCGGCATCTCTTCAATATATCCGTTTATATCGCCGAGAGCTGTCTGCTGGCGGGTAAAGTACATTGTACTTTTTCCTGCAATAAATCTGGTTATGATAATGAGACAGACCGTTATAACAACTACCAGCAGGGAAAGAATGGGACTGTAGTAGAGCATTATGGCGAAAGATGCCAATACTGTTACCGTACAGGAAAAAAGCTGGGGGAGAGCCTGAGATATAAACTGGCGGAGAGTATCTGTGTCGTTGGTGTAATGGCTCATTATGTCACCGTGGGTGTTTGTGTCAAAATATTTTATCGGCAGTGACTGCATGTGGTTGAACATATCGTCACGGATTGATTTTAAGCATCCCTGAGAAACATTAACCATAAGCTGGTTGTATATAAGGGTGCAGATTACACCGATGAGATACACAGAACCCATTGTAATGAGAACTTTAATAAGTCCAGTGAATACCGGATTATCCTCCAAAAGCAGCGGCTCTATATACTCGTCAACAAGCACCTGAATAAACATTGAGCCGCTGACGTTTGCCGCAGTTGATATAAGCACGCAGATGATTGAAAGAATGAAAATTCCTTTTGCGTGTCCGGCAATATATTTCATAAGTCTTTTTATGGTTGCACCGTCGTAATTTTTTATTTATCTTCTCCTCCTTTTTGCTGGGATTGGAAAACTTCCTGATAAATTTTATTTGTTTTAAGTAAAGTTTTGTGAGTGCCGATTTCGTCTATATGGTCGCCGTCCATGACTATTATCATGTCTGCGTCCTCTACTGAGGATATACGCTGGGCGATTATTATTTTTGTGGTGTCGGGGATTTCCTCACGAAAAGCTTTACGGATAAGTGCATCTGTTTTTGTATCCACAGCGGAGGTGGAGTCGTCCAAAATGAGGATTTTAGGCTTTTTCAGCAAAGCTCTTGCTATACAGATACGCTGTTTCTGTCCGCCGGATACGTTTGTGCCGCCCTGTTCTATGTATGTGTCATAGCCGTCAGGAAATGCGGTTATAAATTCATCTGCCTGAGCCTGTTTGCAGGCGTGAATAAGGGTTTCGTCGTCGGCGTTTTCGTTGCCCCAGCGGAGATTTTCTTTAATTGTTCCTGAGAAAAGCACGTTCTTTTGAAGAACCATCGCCACGTTGTTTCTCAGTGTGTCAAGGTCGTAGTTTTTAACATCTATTCCGCCCACCTTTACACAGCCTGTTGTGGCGTCGTAAAGTCTTGGGATAAGTGAAACAAGGCTTGATTTACCTGAACCGATGCTTCCGATTATGCCCACTGTTTTGCCTGACGGAATTCTTAGATCTATATTTTTAAGGCAAAGAGAATCTGTGCTGTTGAAGTAACTGAAATTTACATTTTCAAACTCTATGGAACCGTCTTTTACTTCTTTGACCGGATTTTCCGGATTGGTAAGACTGCTCTTTTCGTCAAGGACTTCTACTATACGTTCACCTGAGCTTCTGGCTATGGTTATCATTACAAGTATCATTGAAAGCATCATAAGGGAAGTGAGTATCTGCATTGCATAGGTGATAAGGCTTGTAAGTTCACCGGTGGTGAGCTCTGTAGAGCCGGAAAGCACTATAAGTCTTGCGCCAAGCCAGAATATAAGTATCATGCACAGGTAGATTACAAACTGCATAAGCGGTGCGTTCATTGCCATGTAGCGTTCAGCTTAGCAGAATTTTTTGTAAAGGTTTGTGGAAACCTTTTGAAATTTGTTTTTTTCGTGTTCCTCACGGACAAAGGATTTTACAACTCTTATACCGCTGAGGTTTTCCTGTACCACTCCGTTGAGGTCATCGTAAATATGAAAAACCTCTTCAAATATTGGGTGAGATTTAAGTGCAAGCCATGCAAGTCCTCCGCCCAGAACCGGAACAATAATAAGGAATATTGTAGCCAAGGTGGGGTTTATGGTGTATGACATGATGAGGGAGAAGATAAGCATCAAAGGTGCTCTTATGGCTATTCTGAGTATCATCTGATAAGCGTTTTGTACGTTTGTAATGTCTGTTGTAAGTCTTGTTACAAGACCTGCGGTGGAAAATTTATCAATATTTGCAAAGGAAAATCCCTGGATATGAAAATACAGGTCTTTTCTGAGGTTTTTGGCAAAGCCTGCCGAAGCGTCTGCCGACAGTCCTCCGGCAACAAGGCCAAAAATCAAGCCTATAATTACACAGAGAACCATGTATAATCCAAGCTTTAAAAGGGTGTTCATATTGCCGCCGTAAATTCCCTGGTCGATAATGCTTGCAATGAGAAAGGGAACCACAATCTCCATAACAACTTCGAGTCCGGCAAATACCATTGTAAAAATAGATGCACGCTTGTATTCACGCACGCCTTTTAATAGTTTCTTTACCATATTTTAGTCTCCTTTCAATTAGTAACATGTTACCTATTTCTCCAAAATAAAACCAATAACCAAAATTGAGTTTTAGCTATTGGTTTTTAATTGACCTATGGTTCAAAATTGATATTTTTAATTATGTGCTTTGTAATCCTCACATATGTATCAATTTCTTCCTGGGACAGTCCCTGGCATAATTCAGCCAAAAGCTGTTCGTCCATTATGTCTATCATTTTGTGTATGTCGGTTGTTTTGTCAGTACATGAAATTTTTTTGTATCGTTTATCTCTGGGACTTGGTGTGCAGATTATAAAGCCTTTGCTTTCAAGTCTTTGGATAATTCCGGTCATAGCAGGGTGGGTGATTTTCTCCACCTTTTCCAAATCACGCTGGTTTATCTCTTCCACGCCTTTGGATTCTAAATGGCTTATTTCTCCTAAAACCCTGAATTGCACCGGCGTTAATTCCATGTCCTGAATTTTTTTATCGACTTTTTTCTTGAAGGCTCTGTCGATAATTGCGAACATCAAACCCAGCGGCATTTTTTCGTCCATGTACTCAACTCCTTGCTTAATAAGTAACCTGTTACCTAATAATTATTATAACAGGGATTTTCTCAATGTCAATAGTTTTTTATATGTTGATTTCTGTTCCCGCAGAAATATATTTTACACGATTTCCCATTATCTCTTTTAGATAGTCAAACTGCAATGTTCCTGTGCAGTGGCAGGTGTAGTAGGTTGTTTTCTCTTTCAGAAGAAGCCGGGCTTTTTCTTTTAGTATTTCTTTGCCTTGTTCATCAGGTTCAATATCCTTGAAGTGAAAACCGCCTACAAGAATATCGGGATTGAAAATCTCTGCGATATTTACTATTCCTTTATGGGAACAGCCGCTTATGAGTATTTTTCTGCCGTTTTCATTTATAAGTAGATATTGTTCATGTCTGAAATCCTCGGGGGATTTTTCCTGATTTTTAATACAGGTCAAACCGTATGGCTCTATGGGGTAGGTTAAAGCTTTGTCGTTACAGGTGTATAGTGTCATATTGCCGTCGATTTTGCAGACGTCATTTGTAATAACCAGCCTTTTGCTTTCTTTTAAAACAGGGTAAAGTCCTATATACTTTCCTTTTCCGTTGAAATGAGGTTCAAAGGCGTGTTCATTTATATAGATTGGAGCGGTATTGTTTATTTCCAAAAAATATTTCAGTCCGCCGCCGTGGTCATAGTGTCCGTGGGAGAGAATACAAAGGTCAACGGTTCCAAGGTCTATGCCGAGGGTTTTGCTGTTTTTCAAAAAAATATCGCTTTGTCCTGCATCAAAAAGGATTTTTTTATCATTTGTTTCAATATAAAGACTTAGACCGTGCTCACATTTAAAGGTTTCATTTTTGGCGGTGTTTTCTGTCAAAACGGTTATTTTCATATTTATCACCCGATTTTATATTTCTTACTTATGATTATAGATTTATGTTTTTTTACTGTCAACAGGAGAAATAAAAATTTCGTAACTATTGACAAAGGTACCTTAAAAATGCTATTATACAGAATAGAGTTAGCGGACACTAATTTTGGTGTCCGCTAATATAGGATTATGCGTTAGTTATGACTAATACTTTTTATTTTCGGCTTGAGTTAGTTGTTACTAATTACTTATTGGTATTGGAGGTATTAAAAATGATGATAAACAAACGGCTTATTTCAACCGTTAAGGAAAGCAAAAAGTACATTGCGGGAAATGTTATTTTCCAGTGGTGTTCTCTTCTTGCAAATATTTCCATGATGGCTGTTATTACACAGCTTTTGGGTAAAATCTACATGGGTACAGCGCAGAGCGGTGATATTATTTTTACCGGTATCGGTGCGTTACTGGCAATAGGTATCAGATTTGTCTGTACTTATCTGTCCTCAAAGATGGGATATCTCTCTTCTAAAGCGGTGAAAAAGACTTTAAGAGAAAAAATATATTCAAAGCTACTTAGGTTAGGCTCAGCTTACAGCAATGATGTGAAAACCTCTGAGGTGGTTCAGGTTGCCGTTGAGGGTGTTGAACAGCTGGAAACCTATTTCGGAGCATATCTGCCTCAGTTTTTTTACAGTATGATAGCTCCCATAACATTGTTTGTGGTTTTATCCTTTGTAAACTTTCCGTCGGCTCTTGTTTTGCTTGTGTGCGTACCCCTTATTCCTGTTGCCATTGCGGCGGTTCAGACTTGGGCTAAAAAGCTTCTTTCAAAGTATTGGGGACAGTACACCGCTTTGGGTGATACTTTCCTTGAAAATTTGCAGGGACTTACCACTTTAAAGGTGTATCAGGCGGACGAGAGAAAACAGCTTGAAATGAATGAAGAGGCTGAAAAGTTCAGGAAAATAACCATGAAGGTTCTCACAATGCAGCTTAATTCCATAACCATAATGGATTTGATAGCCTACGGAGGAGCGGCTCTTGGCGTTATTATGGCGGTTACTCAGTTTAGCGCAGGTCATGTGGGTTTAGGGGGATGTCTGCTTATTATTCTTTTGGCGGCTGATTTCTTTATACCTATGCGACTGCTGGGAAGCTTTTTCCACATCGCCATGAACGGTATGGCGGCTTGTGATAAGATTTTTAAGCTTCTTGATTTGGAGGAGGACAATACAGAAAAGGTGAAGCTTGAAAACAGCGGCGATATTGTATGCAAAAACCTTTCATTCTCCTATGAAAAGGACAGAGAGATTTTAAAGGGTATTGACATGAGCTTTAAAAAGGGAAGCTTTACCGCTATTGTTGGTGAAAGCGGCTGCGGAAAGTCTACTATTGCTTCCTTGCTTATGGGAAGAAATAAGGGGTACAGCGGTTCTGTAAAAATCGGAGATACAGAGCTTTCCAATATTGAGGAAAAATCTCTTATGAACACAATAACATACATAGGTCACAACAGCTATCTTTTTAAAGGTACTGTAAGAGAAAATCTGCTTATGGGTAATCCTGAAAGCGATGACAAGGCTATGTGGGAGGTTTTGAGGAAAACAAACCTTGAAAGCTTTTTGAAAAGCGAAAAGGGACTTGATACAAAGCTTGCGGAAAAGGCTTCAAACCTTTCCGGCGGTCAGTGCCAGCGTTTGGCTTTGGCACGTGCTTTGCTTCACAATACGCCTGTTTATATTTTTGACGAGGCAACTTCCAATATCGACGTGGAAAGTGAAAACGATATAATGGAGCAGATTTACTGTCTTGCAAAAACAAAAACTGTCATACTTATTTCCCATCGACTTGCCAATGTTGAAGACGCCGACAACATATATGTGCTGGAGGACGGCAAAGTTTCTGAAATGGGAAATCATCAGGAGCTTTTAAAGAAAAAGGGACATTATGCAAAATTGTGGAAATCTCAGCGTGATTTGGAAAATCTGGGAGGTGACGCAGCGTGAGAAAGAGAAGCAATATAAAAGTTATGGCAAGCCTTATCGGTCTTGTAAAACCTTTGACCGGATATATGATTCTGGCAATTCTTATGGGAATTATCGGACATCTCTGCGCTTCCTTTATAACGATTTTCGGCGGTTACGCATTGCTGGATGTTTTGGGATTTTCTGTTCCCTTTTCATCTTTGTTTGCCTTTATAAGTCTTGGAGTTTTTGCCCTTTTGAGAGGTGTTTTGAGATATGCTGAACAGGCATGCAACCATTTTATAGCCTTTAAGCTTTTGGCTTTAATACGTGATAAGATTTTTAAAAGTCTTAGAAAGCTTTGTCCTGCAAAGCTTGAGGGCAGAGATAAGGGCGATTTGATTTCGGTTATAACCTCAGATATCGAGCTTTTGGAGGTTTTCTATGCCCACACAATTTCACCTGCTGTTATCGGAATTGTATTTTCTCTTTTTATGTGTTTCTTTATGGGAAGCTATCACTGGACTCTTGGTGTTTTGGCTTTTGTTTCTTATGTGACTGTGGGTCTTATTATTCCTGTTATGGCTTCAAAATTAAGCGGCGACATGGGAATAAAATTCAGAACAGGTTCAGGAGAGCTTTCCGGTTTTGTGCTTGACAGCCTCAGAGGTCTTAAAGAGATTATTCAGTTTTCAGCCGGTGAAAAACGCCTTGAAGAAATGAACAAAAAGACCGAGGAGCTTTCCGCCGACGAAAAACAGATGAAAAAAATCACAGGAATAAATATGGCTGTAACAAATACTGCAATCCTTGTTTTTGATATCGGTATGCTTATTTTATCAGCTTATCTTAATTCAAAGGGGATTTTGGGATTTGACGGAGTTTTGATTCCTGTGCTTGCAATTATGAGTTCTTTCGGTCCTGTTGTGGCTTTGGCAAATTTGGGAAGCACTTTGCAGAACACTTTTGCGGCAGGAAACAGGGTTCTGGATATTTTACAAGAAACTCCTGTTGTTGAGGAAATTTCCGGAAATAAGGAAGTGGAGTTTCACGGGGCTAAGGGTGAAAATATTTTCTTTTCCTACGGCGACGAAACAATACTTTCCGATGTTTCTGTTGATATTAAAAAAGGCTCTGTTGTGGGAATTTCCGGAAGAAGCGGAAGCGGAAAATCAACACTTTTAAAGCTGTTTATGAGATTTTGGGAAACGGACAGGGGAGAAGTTTCTATCTCTGACAGAAATATCAACAATGTCAATACCGACAATCTCAGAAATATGGAAAGTCTTGTTTCTCAGGAAACCCACCTTTTCCACGACAGCATTGAAAACAATCTGAGAATTGCAAAGGCGGACGCAACTATGGAGGAAATTGAAAACGCCTGCAGGAAAGCTTCCGTTCACGACTTTATAATGAGCTTGCCACAGGGTTATAAAACTCCGGTGGGTGAGCTTGGTGACACTCTGTCCGGCGGAGAAAGACAAAGACTGGGACTTGCCAGAGCTTTTCTCCACAATGCGCCATTTATGCTTTTGGATGAGCCTACAAGCAATTTGGACAGCTTAAACGAGGCGGTTATTCTCAAATCCTTAAAGGATGAAAGCAGGGGAAAAACAGTTGTGCTGGTATCTCACAGGGCCTCAACAATGAGAATTGCCGATATGGTATATTCTGTTGAGCATGGGAGGATGAGCTGATGAAATCCCTTGAGGAAAAAAGACAGAGGGAAAAGGAAGTAGTTTCCCTTATGATTTCCCTTTATTGCAGAAAAAAGCATAAAACTAAAAAGGGTCTTTGTCCTCAGTGTAAAGAGCTGTTGGATTATGCCATTATGAGAAGCGACAAGTGTCCATTTATGGAGACAAAAACCTTTTGCTCCAACTGCAAGGTACATTGTTACAAGGCGGAAATGAGAAAAAGAATAAAAGAGGTTATGGCTTTTTCCGGTCCGAGAATGATTTTTCATCATCCGGCTATTGCGGTTAGCCATGTTATAGAGAGTAAAAAAGAGAAAAAACGATTGGAGGCACAAAATGAAAATACGTAAGGCGTTGTATGTTGTTTTGGGATGTATAGGCGTGGGTCTTGGCGCAGTGGGCGCAGTCTTGCCGTTACTTCCGGCGTTTCCCTTTTTGCTTTTGGCGGCGGTGTGCTTTGCCAAAAGCTCTGACAGACTTCACAACTGGTTTACCTCCACAAGGCTTTATAAAAACAACCTTGAAAGCTTTGTAAGAGGTAAGGGCATGACCTGGAAAACAAAGATTAGAATTATGACTATTGTCACAATCACCATGTCTGTTGGCTTTATTATGATGAGCCGTGTGCCTGTGGGAAGAATAATTCTCGCCTGCGTTTGGGTTTTCCATATTTTCTATTTTATTTTCGGAATAAAGACCTTGAAAGCTGACGGAAAAGACAGCCTTTGCATGAGAATTTTAAAGGTTGAGGGCATGAAGTGCGAAAACTGTGCTTTAAGGCTGGAATGTGCCTATAATAAAAACGAGGGAATGGTGGCTAAAGCCGACTATCCCACAAAAACCGTAAAGGTATTTTTGAAAAATCCCGAGGAAACTCAAAGGCTTGAAAGCATTGCAGCAGATATGGGTTATAAAGCTAAACTTTTAAAGGAAACTGCCTGACATACATATAAACACACCCCTTTGCATAAGATTAGTTAAGTGCAAAGGGGTGTTGAATTTTGAATGTAAAGGATAAGTCTTTTAAAGCTTTTTTTATGGCTGTATCTGTTTTATTTGTTTGTTTTGTTTTCTGCGGATGCAGTGAAACTATCAGAGACAAAGGTACTGAGCTTACCTATTACAGCTGGCAGGGGGAGAACCCCAACGGCTCAAGCTTTACTCTGAGTTTTTCAGATAATTACGGGGAGTTTCAGGTTTTTCCGGCAGAAAAAGGGACGGCAACAAAGCTTTACGGCGACTGTATAGTGACAAATTCCTCCTTTGCCATAATCGACAGGGAAAGCGGAGAAGTGGTAGTTTTTGAATACACCCTTTTGGGCGACACTATGGAGCTTTCCTATGAGGGCGGAGTGATTACGCTGGAAAAACTAATGACAACAGAAAGCTCCTCTTGATAAAAAATAATGTTTTAAGTGTTTAATCTATTATTTAACATTATCTCCATAAACGGACAAATTTTTATCATTTACTGTTATTCTATAAAATAAAAATCAGAACCGGAGTTTAAGGCGGACGCTTTAAATTCCGGTTCTTTCTATTAAAATATTAGAGTCTGTTTTCCATGCTGAAGCTTCTAAGCTGTTCTACGCTTTCGTTATCGGCTATCACTGTGTTTGTTTTCTCGTCCTTTTTGCCCATGAATGTCCAGCCTAAGGTGGAATATTGGGGAGGAGTGCTGAGTCTTTCCTTTACAAGGTGGTCAAGGTTTGAACCCTGAGTTTTGCAGCCGCTGATGAAAATGGTGTTTTGGGATTTTTTGTTTTTTGCCTGCTTGTTTACTTTGTTTTTGTTATTACGGTTATTTTTCATCTAATCACTTTCCTTATATTGTTTTGTTCCTTAAAATAAGGGACAAAATTATTATGGTGGGGTGTTTTTACAATATTACAGAAAATATATTCCGGTACATTTTACTTTAATTAACCTGATTTTTTTGTGAAAAACACTGAAACACTAAGTTAATGGCTTGATTTTTATTGATATGACAATTTGATTGTGATATAATAACTTATCATGCGAAATAATATGCTTTTGGAAGTGCGGTGAATTTTTTGGTTGTTTTGGGGATTGATCCCGGCTATGCTATTGTTGGATACGGCGCAATTAAATATGACGGTATGAGATATTCTCCTTTGGGCTTCGGCGCAATTACCACCGAGGCGGAACAGGAATTTTCTCTCAGACTGGAAAAAATTTACGATTCAATGTGTGATATTCTTCAAAAATGCCGTCCCGATGTTATGTCCGTTGAAAAGCTTTATTTTCAGACCAATCAGAAAACCGCTATTATGGTTGCCGAAGCGAGAGGAGTTATTCTTCTCTCTGCAAGAAAATTTCATGTGCCGGTTTTTGAGTACACACCTTTGCAGGTTAAAACCGCTGTTACAGGCTACGGAAAGGCTCAGAAATACCAGGTAATGGAGATGACAAGGCGGCTTTTGAATTTGAAATCCGTTCCTAAACCCGACGACACGGCGGACGCTTTGGCCATAGCCATTGCCCATACCCAGGCGGCAGGAACAGACATTAAAAAATTGATGATAAATCGGAGGAACAGATTTTGATTTATTCCGTAAGAGGAACAGTTATACACATGGAAGCAGGCTGCGCAGTTATTGAGTGCGGCGGTGTGGGTTACAAATGTCAAACCACAATTAACACCTTGAAAAAAATAAAACTCAACAGCGAAGCCATGCTTTATACCTATATGAATGTAAGGGATGACGCAGTGGAGCTTTTCGGTTTTTCTTCAACCTCGGAGCTTTCCACATTTAAGATGCTTATAAGCGTCAGCGGCGTTGGCCCTAAAGCCGGTCTTGCAATACTTTCGGAGCTTACTCCGGAACAGGTTGCGGTTGCGGTGGCTTCCGGCGATAGTAAAACGATTACAAGGGCTCAGGGCGTGGGCAACAAGCTTGCTCAGAGGGTTATACTTGAGCTTAAAGATAAACTGAAGGGCGTTGCCGCTTCACAGGAGGGTTTTTCCGTTTCGAAAAGCCCATCTCCGGTGTTTGCAGAGGGAAATATCACAAACGCTGTTGCGGCTTTGGCGGTGCTTGGATATTCCTCGGCGGAGGTTATGCCTATACTTTCCCGTCTGGACGGTTCTAAAACAGTTGAACAGCTTATCGGGGAAACTTTGAAGGAACTTGGAAAACAAAAATAAGGTTTGGTAGTTATATATGGACTTTTCAAATGAATATGATTTTGAAAACAGAATAATGGACGCCGAGGAAATACCCCAGGATACTTTAGAAAACGACAATCCTTTAAGACCTAAAACACTTTCTGAGTATATAGGTCAGGAAAAGGCTAAGGAAAACCTTGCGGTGTTTATTGAGGCGGCGAAAATCAGAAAGGAAACACTTGACCATGTACTTTTATACGGCCCTCCGGGACTTGGTAAAACCACACTGTCAGGCATTATCGCCAACGAGCTTGGGGTAAATTTGAGAATCACCTCCGGCCCGGCTATTGAAAAGCCCGGCGACTTGGCGGCGATACTCACAAGCCTTTCAGACGGCGACGTTTTGTTTATCGACGAGATACACAGACTGAGCCGTGCGGTTGAGGAAATCCTTTATCCCTCTATGGAGGACTTTGCCATAGATATTGTGACAGGTAAAGGTCAGATGGCGGCTTCTTATCATTTGGCTTTGCCTAAATTTACCTTGGTGGGAGCTACCACAAGGGCGGGTCAGCTTACGGCTCCTTTGCGTGACCGCTTCGGAGTTATTTTAAGACTTGAGCTTTACACCCCCGAGGAGCTTGCCGCTATTATTAAGAGAAGCGCAGGAATTTTGAATATAAAAATCGACAACGACGGAGCTTTGGAGCTTGCTTCACGCTCAAGAGGTACTCCGAGAATTGCAAACAGACTTTTAAAGCGTGTCCGTGACTTTGCTCAGGTTATGTCAAACGGTGTTATCACTTGTGACACGGCGAGAATTGCTCTGGACAGACTTGAGATTGACGAGCTGGGCCTTGATAAAAACGACAGGCGAATGCTCGAGGCTATGATACGTTACTATAACGGCGGCCCTGTGGGTATTGAAACACTGGCGGCTTCAATCGGTGAAGAGGCTGTCACCATTGAGGATGTTTACGAGCCATATCTTATGCAGATTGGTTTTTTAAGCAGAACGCCACGTGGCAGATGTGTAACTATGGAAGCATACAGACATTTGGGTTACGACGATAAAATCCCCGGGCAAAATTCACAGCAGAGTTTGTTTGACGGTCAGTAATTTTTATTTTGCCTTATTCAGGATTTCGGCTTCTTGGAAGGGTTTTTATTAAAAGGTCGGTATCCTGTTTAAATAGTCCTACAAAAATTTTGGATTGAAACAATGAATTTTGATTTGACAAGGAGGAGTTTTTTATGGGAAGACTTTTTGGTACTGATGGTGTTAGAGGCGTTGCCAACACTGAACTTACCTGCGAACTTGCTATGAATATCGGTAAAGCCGCAGCTATGGTTTTAATAAACGACGAAGTAAAACACCCTACTTTTTTGATAGGAAAGGACACACGTCTGTCAGGCGATATGCTTGAGGGCGCGTTGATTGCCGGACTTTGCTCCGTTGGCGCAAATGTCAGATTGCTGGGAGTAATTCCTACTCCTGCTGTTGCTTATCTTGTGGGCAAATACAAGGCAGACGCAGGTATTATGATTTCCGCTTCTCATAACCCATTTGAGTTTAACGGAATTAAAATCTTTAACGAGGACGGCTACAAGCTTCCTGACGATTTGGAAGAGGAAATCGAAGCCATCGTTCTTGACGGAAAAATTCCTTATTCTAAGCCTGATTTTGAAAATATGGGAACTGTTTCCATTGAAACAAACGCTGTTGCAGATTATGTAGAGCATGTTCAGTGCACAATCGACAATGATCTTTCCGGTTTGGAAATTGCTCTTGATTGTTCAAACGGTTCTGCATCCAGAACTGCTAAGCTTTTGTTTGAGGGTCTGGGCGCAAAATGCCATATGCTTTCAGACGATCCAAACGGCGTAAATATAAACGACGAGTGCGGTTCCACACATATGGAACACCTTATGGACTACGTAAGGGAACATCATCTTGACGCAGGTCTTGCCTTTGACGGCGACGCCGACAGATGCTTGGCTGTTGACGACAACGGAGACCTTGTTGACGGCGACTATGTTATGGCTATCTGTGCTCTTGATATGAAGAGCAGAGGAAAGCTTAAAAAGGAAACTGTTGTAGGCACAATTATGACCAATATGGGATTTAACAGGTTCTGCGATGTAAACGAGCTGAATTTTGTTTCCACAAAGGTTGGCGACAGATATGTTCTTGAAACAATGCTCAGAGAGGGCTATAATATCGGCGGCGAGCAGTCCGGACATATTATTTTCCTCAACCATGCAACAACAGGTGACGGCCAGCTTACAGGCGTACAGCTTTTGAGTCTTATAAACAGACGTAATGCAAAACTCAGTTCTCTTGCCACACTTATGGAGAGATTCCCTCAGGTTCTCATAAATGTTAAGGTATCTCAGGAGGGCAAAATGCGCTTCTATACCGACAAGGAGATAAAGGCGGAAATCAAGAGAGTTGAAGAAATTTTGGGTGAAACCGGAAGAATTATCGTAAGAGTTTCCGGAACAGAGCCTCTTATCAGAGTTATGGTAGAGGGCGAGGACGCAGAGAAGATTGCAAAGCTTGCAAACGAAACTGCTGATGTAGTTAGAGATAGATTGAGCTAATTTATTGTGCGGCGGAAGCTTTTATGGCTTTCGCCGCATAGAGGAATATTATTATTAAAGGAAGATTAAGGATTATGCGAATTGCCGACAGATGGAAAGACTATGAGCTTATTGACGCTTCCGGTTCACAGAGGCTTGAAAGATGGAAGGATATTATACTTATACGCCCCGACCCGCAGGTTATATGGGATACGGAAAAGAAACACCCCCTTTGGAAGCAGGCTCATGCCATGTATCACCGCAGCAATACCGGCGGCGGTTCATGGGAAGTGTTTAAGAAAATGCCTGACCGTTGGCAGATAAATTACGGAAATCTCAAGTTTAATATCAAGCCTATGGGATTTAAACACACAGGTGTTTTTCCGGAGCAGGGGGTAAACTGGGATTTTGCCGCTGAAAAAATCAGAAAATCAGGTCTGAAAGAATTTAAGGTTTTAAATCTTTTCGGATATACAGGATGCGCAACACTCTCCTGCATGGCGGCAGGTGCGACAGTTTGTCATGTTGACGCATCAAAGGGTATGGTGCAGTGGGCTAAGGAAAACGCCGTTTCCAGCGGAATTGAAAAGCTTCCGGTGAGATGGCTTGTTGACGACTGCATAAAGTTTGTACAGAGAGAAAAAAGACGTGGAAACAAATACCACGGAATTATCATGGACCCGCCTTCCTACGGAAGAGGTCCGGGGGGAGAGGTTTGGAAGCTGGAGGAACAGCTCTATTCTCTTGTTTTACAGTGCCGTGATATTTTACACGAGGACGCAAGATTTTTTATTCTTAATTCCTACACCACAGGTCTTTCATCAGGTGTTATGGAGTATCTTTTGGGAGTTACCTTGTGTCCGAAATTTAAAGGCAGGGTATCTGCGGATGAAATCGGTTTGCCTGTTACACAAAGCGGTTTTGTATTGCCCTGCGGTTCTACCGCCATTTGGGAAAGATAACGGTAGATTAAATTTTATTGCTTAGGAGTAAAAAATGGAATTTATAAAAGTTCAGAATGTTAAATTTCATTATGATATAGATGATGAGCTAAATCAGCAGCAGACTGTAAATGTGCTTGACGGGATTTCAATGTCCGTTGAGAAAGGTGAGTTTGTGGCTCTTTTAGGTCACAACGGCTGCGGAAAATCCACAATGGCAAAGCACTTTAACGCTTTGCTTCTGCCATCAGAGGGAAAGGTTTATGTGGACGGCATGGACACCAGCGACGATGAAAAGTGTTACGACATACGAAAAAAAGTAGGTCTTGTGCTTCAAAATCCTGACAACCAGCTTGTGGCAAGTATCGTTGAAGAGGATGTGGCTTTTGGCCCTGAAAACTTGGGTATTGAGCCTAAGGAGATAAGGCGAAGAGTTGACGAGGCTTTGAAAAAGGTTGACATGTACGAGTACAGACTCCACGCACCTTATAAGCTTAGCGGCGGTCAGAAACAGAGAGTTGCCATTGCGGGAATTATTGCAATGGAGCCTGACTGTATTGTGCTGGACGAGCCTACCGCTATGCTTGACCCCCGTGGCAGGGACGAGGTTATGTCCACTATAAAAAAGCTCAACAAAGAAAACGGAATTACCATTGTGCTTATAACCCACTACATGGACGAGGCGGTTATGGCGGACAGGGTAATTGTTATGGATAAGGGGAAAATCCTTACAGAGGGTAATCCTCATGAGGTTTTTTCAAAGGTTGAACTGCTGAAAAGGCACAGGCTGGATGTGCCTCAGGCCACAGAGCTTGTTTATCAGCTTAGGTCAATGGGTGTAAAGTTCGACCGTATGCCTTTAAATGAGGAAGAGTGTGTGCAGATGCTCAGGGAGGTGCTTAAATGAGTGTGCTTGAAGCTGTAAACCTGAGTTTTGTGTATGGTGCCGGCACGCCTTTTGAGAAACAGGCGGTTGACAATGTGAATTTCTCCATTGAAAAGGGTGAGTTTATCGGAATTATAGGACATACCGGTTCCGGAAAATCCACAATGGTACAGATGCTTAACGGTCTTATAAAGCCAACCTCCGGTAAAGTGCTTTTAAAGGGTGAGGATATTTTCGCAAACCCAAAGGAGATAAGAAAAGTCCGTTTCCAGGTTGGAATGGTTTTTCAGTATCCGGAATACCAGCTTTTTGAGGAAACTGTATACAAGGATATCGCTTTTGGACCAACAAATATGGGAATAAGCGGTGAGGAGCTTGACAAGCGTGTCCGTTCTGCGGCAATGTTTACAGGACTTAAAGAGGAGCTTCTCTATAAATCTCCCTTTGATTTGTCGGGAGGAGAAAAGAGAAGAGCCGCCATCGCCGGAGTTATTGCAATGGACCCGGAAATCCTGATTTTGGACGAGCCTACCGCAGGTCTTGACCCTATGGGACGTGACGTGCTTTTAAGTCAGATAACCGAGTATCACAAGGCAAGAAACAACACAGTTTTGCTTGTTTCCCACAGTATGGAGGACATTGCACGTGTTGCCGACAGGGTTCTTGTTATGAATAAATCACATCTTCAGATGTTTGACAATACAAAAAATATTTTTGCAAGGGGAGACGAGCTGTCAGAAATAGGACTGAGAATTCCCCAGATTACAAAAATTATGGCTGACCTCAACGGCGACAGCGGCATGTTTTCAGACGGTATTCTTTCCGTTGACCAGGCGGCGGCTGAAATCGCAGAGGTTTTGAAAAGGAGGGGCAAGCTATGATGCGTGACGTAACCCTGGGACAGTATTTCCAGGGAAAAAGCATACTTCACAGGCTGGACCCAAGAATGAAAATAGTTTTGCTGGTTGCTTTCATTGTCCTTATTTTTTGCACCGGCAATTATTTTTCACTGGCGTTTACCGCCGTTATTGTGGCTCTGACCGTTCTTTTAAGCGGCGTGCCCACAAAGATGTATTTGAAAAGTGTAAAAACCATTGTATTTATTGTTATTTTCACTTCGGTTTTAAACCTGCTTTACGGCACAGGCGATGTTCTTTGGAGCTGGGGATTTTTGAAAATAACCACCGGCGGTATCAGAAACGCTGTTTTTGTTACCGTGAGAATAATAAGCCTTATTTTGGTAAGCTCCGGTCTTACCTTTACAACTTCTCCTACGGATTTGACCGACGCTTTGGAAAGACTTTTGAAGCCTTTGGGATTTTTCAAAATTAGGGTTCATGAAATCGCTATGATGATGACCATAGCCTTAAGGTTTATTCCTACTCTTTTAGAGGAAACGGACAAAATTATGCAGGCTCAGAAAGCAAGAGGCGCCGACATGGAAAGCGGCGGCATTGTAAAAAGGGTAAAGGCTTTGGTTCCGATTTTGGTTCCGCTGTTTGTTTCGGCTTTCAGAAGAGCTTATGATTTGGCAACCGCCATGGAATGCAGATGCTATCAGGGCGGAAGCGGCAGAACAAGAATGAAATCACTGCACATGACCGCTATTGATTATAAGGCTGCGGTATTTATGGTGATTGTTGCCTGCGGTGTGATTTTACTTAACATCTTTTTATGACAGGCAATTTTAAATGATGTAATTATGTTGGGAATGATTAAATGAGAAATCTTTTGCTGACAATTTCATACGACGGCAAAGCTTTTCACGGGTGGCAGATTCAGAAAAACGCCCTTGCGGTACAGGAGGTTTTTCAAAATGCCCTTTACAATATTATCGGCGGTTATGCCGATATAAAGGGATGCAGCAGAACTGATTCCGGAGTTCACGCAAATATGTATTGTATAAGCTTGAAAACGGAACATCCCATACCTGCCGAAAGGCTTAAAGCGGCTTTAAACAGGCATTTGCCTATGGAGGTTGCCGTATATGACTGCCGTGAAGTTGATAAGGATTTTCATGCAAGATACAGCTGCAAAAGCAAGCAGTATATTTATAAGATTTGGAACAGCGAGGTGCGCAATCCATTTTTAAACGGATACGCACTCCACTACAGATATAAAATAGATGAAAAACAGCTTCACAGAGCTGCCCAGGCTTTTGTGGGTAAGCATGATTTCACATCTTTCTGCACCCTTGACAAAAGGGAAAAGGGTGATTTTGTGAGAAATGTGAAGATGTTTTCAGTTGAGAGGGACAATGACCTTGTAACCATGAAAGTGGAAGCCGACGGTTTTCTGTATAACATGGTGAGGATTATGGTTGGAACGCTTTTGAGAGTTCAGCAGGGAAAAATTCCCGAGGATGGTATAAAAGAGATTATAGAAAAGAAAGACCGCAAATTTGCCGGGCCTACGGCTCCAGCCTGCGGACTTTATCTTAATCAGGTAAATTACTGAGTTTTGGAAAGTGAGTTAGTATATGGGAAAAAATAAAGATGAAAATAAAGGAAATGTCCCTGAGAACAACAGCAAAAAGACCGGTGAGAAAGAAAGAGAGCCGGAAAACAAAAAGGTTGTAAGTATCTGGGAAAAGCTCACCGGCGAAAAGGATACGCCGAAAACTGAGAAGGCTGAAGATTTAGAGGAAAAAAATGAAAATAATATGGGCGACATTGCGGATGCAGTCCGTTCTGTTTTCAGCTTTAGAGTAAAAAAGTCAAAGTCAGGAACCGGAAAGAGATATTCCGATGAGAAAAGCTCCGGCGGTTCTTCAAAAAAAGATGGCTACAAGAGCAGATACAAAAGACCTTCCGAAAAGAAAAATCCTCAGAGATATGAAAAAGCCGTTGTCAGAGGCTCTGACAGAGAGGTTTTAAGCTACGAGGATTTGCCTATTGACAACTATGAAAGAAAGGTTGCCCCTCAGGAAGCACTCAACAAGAAAAAGGTCGGCGCAGCTGCGGTAATCGTTTTGGTACTCTGCATAGTGGTTTTTGCTGTTACAAGCAGAAACATTATGAATTTGGAGTCCTGCGCAAACTGGATACAGTATGACCTTTTCGGCGGAGGCGATAATTCAGGATATCCTGTTTTGATAAACGGTTCCGAGGTTTCCAGCGGAAATATTATGGAAATGAGCGGAAAATTTGCTTATGCTTCAAACAGCAACATTGTGGCTCTTGACTCTTCCGGAAATCATATTTTTAACAGACAGCACAGCTTTTCCACACCGGTTATGGTTGGAAACGGCACAAGAAGTCTTACCTATGATTTGGGCGGAAAGGGCTACAGAATTGATTCCCTTGACGAGGTTGTCTTTGAAAGCAGCGGCGACCTTCCTATTATTACTGCCGACATAGGCAAAAACGGAAGCTATGCTATTGTAACTCAGCACGACGAATACATAAGCTATATGAGAGTTTACAACTCATCAAACGAGGAAGTATACACATATGCTTTTTCTGAGTATTATATAAACACTATTGCACTTAGTGATGACGGTTCAAAGATTGTGGCTTCCGGTATTTCAGCTAAGAACGGTGAGCCTGTTTCAGCTGTTTACTACCTTAGCATTACAGAGGAAACACCTGTAGAATTCTTTGAAATTGACAACACAGTGGTTTATAGTGTAGAATATTTAACAGCGGATAAGGTTGGTTTTGTAGGAAATAACGCCTGCGGTGTTGTTGATCTTTCAAAAAATGAAATTGTCAGAAATTCCTACAACGACATGGAGCTTACCGCCTATGATATCGACAAGGACCTTCAGTCAGTTGTTGTTTCACTTTCAAGAAACGGTGACGGAAGACTTTGTTCTCTGTATGTGTACAGCGCAAGCGGTCAGATTGAAACTTCTTTTGACACCGATTGCAGAATTATTTCCATTGACGCTTATTCAAACAAAATTGGCGTTATAGATAACGGAACGGCAAGACTTTTTGACAAATCCGGAAACGAGCTATATAATACAGATGCGGGGGCAGATGCGGCTGCGCTGCTTATGGACGGTCAGCGTGAGGCCTATGTTCTCGGAATAAGTGAAATTAGATATATAAAATTTACTGAAAGTAATTAGAAAGGAGCAGGAAATGTCTTTATTGCTTGATGGTATTGTGTTGTTAATCATCTTACTTTGCTTTTTTGCAGGATGGAGAAGGGGCGCCGCAATTACACTTTTAAATTTTGTGGCTTTAGTGGCAGCTTTTACTGTTGCAGTATTGCTGAGTCCCTCTCTTTCAAATTCAATTTACGAAACGTTTTTTAAAAGCGGCATTACAGAACAGGTTTCCCAGTCTATAGGAAATTCCATAGGAGACGGAGCAGAGGCTGTTATTACAAGTATTCTTTCTGCAATTCCGTCCTTTGCAGCGGTATTTCTTAGCGGCACTTCCTTTGACCAGGGAACTGTCTCTCAGTGGATTGAAAATAACAATCAGGAGTCAATAAACTCTGCGGCTACTGCGGTTGAGGGTCTTATTTCACCTGCGTTTACAGCTTTAATCGGAATTATCATTATGATAATACTGTTTTTCGTACTTTACGCAGTATTCAAGGCTTTGGCAAGACTTCTCAGCAAGTTCTTTGAGCTTCCTGTGCTGAGTCTTATTAACAGAGTTTTCGGAGGCGTTATTGGTATCGCCGAAGGTGTTATTTTGGTGATGCTTATTGTATCTTTAGTCAGAATGGCTATGCCTTTGACCGGGGACACTATTCCGTTCTTGACTCAGGAGGCTATTGACGGTTCATTCTTGTTTAAGGCTTTCTATACAGGAGATATTATAAATAATATTGCGGGTATGTTTTCTTAACGGGATATATAGTTTTGCATAAATAATGATGTTGGATATGGGAGAAAACCGAACCTTAGAGTTTGGGGAGAAGGAAAATATGAATAATATGGAAGAAAGAAGTAATAACAGCAGCGAGGAATCTGGTACAATAAATAAAGTGATGACAATTCCTAACATTATGTCAATGTGCAGAATTGTTCTTATTGTTCCATTTATCATTTGCTTTTTAAATGAAAAATATATTGAGGCGGCTGTTCTCATAATCACTTCCGGATTGACGGACTGTTTTGACGGACTTATAGCCAGAAAGCTTAATCAGGTTACGGCTTTGGGAAAAATTCTTGACCCTATCGCCGATAAGCTTACTCTGATTTCCGTGGGAATTTGTCTTTGCGTATATATGCCTATTGTCACTCCGGTAATAGTTATCTTAATGGCTAAGGACTTTTTAATGCTGCTTGGTGGAATAGCGCTGATTAAATGCAATGTTACACCTTCTCCGGCTAAGTGGTACGGAAAAGTCGGAACTATAATGTTTTATTTTTCCGTTTGCCTTATTGTATTTTTGAAAGCATTCTTTCAGTATGAAAACGACGTGCTTTCCTTTGTACTGCTGTCAATAACCGCAGCTTTGATGATTTTTGCTTTGGTTATGTATTATCACATATACTCTCAGCAGATGAAACAGGTCAAAGACCAGGTTAAGGGTGTAAAAGATAAAATAAAAAATAAGATTAAGTAATATATATTATTGAAATATTATTTCAATGAAACTTTGTAAATGAGTTTGTTTTTCAGGCTCGGGAAAGGAATAAGATTTATGCTATGTGCTAAATGCGGCAAAAGACCGGCTGTTGTGTTTGTTTCCGATAACAGACCTAACGGGGAAACAAAGGGCTATTGTCTTACATGCGCCAAGGAAATGGGCATTAAGCCGGTAAACGATTTAATAAAACAGATGGGAATAAGCGACGAGGATTTGGAAGCTGTTCAGAACCAGATGAGCGGTTTTATGAACGAGCTTGCAGAAAACGGAGATATCTCAGAGATGATGGAGTCAATGGGACTTGCAGCTCCTGACGATACACAGGACGGCTCTGAGGATAACGACGGTGATAAGGGATTTTCTCCGGGCGGCGCTCCAACATTCCCTGCATTTTTGCAGAATATGTTCGGCGGAGCTAAAACCGGCGAGGAAAAAACCGAGAAAAACCAGAAGAAAAAGGGAGATAAAAAGCAGAAAAACAGAAAGCATATCAACCTTTACTGTGAGGATTTGACCCAAAAGGCAAGAGAGGGTAGAATCGACAATATTATCGGAAGAGATAAGGAAATCGAGAGAGTTATTCAGATTCTTTGCAGAAGAACAAAGAATAACCCTTGTCTTATCGGTGAACCGGGCGTAGGTAAAACCGCTATTGCTGAGGGTCTTGCTTTGAGAATTGCAAACGGACAGGTTCCTCACAAGCTTGCAAATAAAGAAATACAGCTCCTTGACCTTACTGCTTTGATTGCCGGAACTCAGTTCCGTGGTCAGTTTGAAAGCCGTATAAAGGGTCTTACCCAGGAGGTTAAAGAGGCGGGAAATATAATCCTCTTTATCGACGAGGTTCACAATCTTGTTGGAACCGGCGACAGCGAGGGTACAATGAACGCCGCCAATATTTTGAAGCCTTCTCTTTCAAGAGGCGAAATTCAGGTTATCGGCGCAACTACATTTAACGAGTACAGAAAGTACATCGAAAAGGACAGCGCATTGGAGAGAAGATTCCAGCCTGTCAAGGTTGCAGAACCTACTGTAGCCGAAACAATCGAGGTTTTGACAGGCGTTAAGGGATATTATGAAAATCACCACCACGTAACCGTGGAGGATGACATAGTAAGAAAAGCTGTTGTATTCAGCGAAAGATATATAAGCGACAGATTTTTGCCGGATAAGGCTATCGACCTTTTGGACGAGGCTTGCTCCTGCGCATCTTTGAGAAATAAGGAAGCTGAGGAGTACGAGAAGCTCAACGACGAAAAGGCTATGCTTATATACAACAAGGAAGAAATTTCTGCGGCTGAGGAAATCGACTATGAAAAGCTTGCAACAGTTACCAGCGAGCTTGCTAGAGTTGATGAACAGCTCAACGGAATTGACAAGGAAAAGCTTATTAACAAGGTTACAGAAGAGGATCTTGCCAAGGTTATCGAGCTTTGGACAGGTATTCCGTCCACAAGAATAAGAGAAAACGAGCTTTCCAAGCTTATGGATTTGGAGGATAAGCTTAAATCAAAGATTATCGGACAGGACGAGGCGGTAGACGCTTTGTCAGCGGCTATCAGAAGAAGCAGAGTGCAGATTTCTCCAAGACGCCGTCCGGCTTCATTTATCTTTGTAGGCCCTACAGGCGTTGGTAAAACAGAGCTTGTTAAGGTTGTGGCAAAGGAACTTTTTGACGCTCCGGAAACTCTCATCAGACTTGATATGTCCGAGTTTATGGAAAAGCACTCGGTTTCCAAGATTATAGGTTCACCTCCAGGATATGTGGGCTACGACGAGGCAGGACAGGTAACCGAAAAGGTAAGAAGAAGACCTTATTCAGTTTTGCTTTTTGATGAGATTGAAAAGGCTCATCCGGATGTTTTGAATATTCTTTTGCAGATTCTTGACGAGGGCAGACTTACAGACGCTCAGGGAAGAACTGTTAATTTTGAAAACACAGTTATCATTATGACCTCAAATGCCGGTTCCGAAAAGCGTGAAAGCGCTATAGGCTTCGGAAAGACACAGCAGGAGGCTTCAAAGGAAAAGGCTATGAAGGCCCTTTCAGAGTTCCTGCGTCCTGAGTTCATTGCAAGAGTTGACGAGATTATTGTTTTCCGTCCTCTTGAGCAGGATGACTATATTAAGATTGCTGCTCTTATGCTCAATGAGTATGTGGACACTCTCAAGGAGAAGAATATTCGCTTTACCTTTGACGATGAGGCATGCAAGTACATTGCAGAGAAGGGCGCAAACGGCGTAAGCGGCGCAAGAGATTTGAGAAATATTATCAGAAGAGAAGCCGAGGATAAAATTACCAGGGCTATTATCGAAGCGGGCAATGACGGTATCTGCGGTATACATCTCTCATCCGACGGCAAGGAGCTTTTGCTTCAGGTAATTTAATTTTAAAAAATCAAAAAAATTCAAAAAAGTTGTTGACATGCGGCGGGGTTTATGCTATAATAAATCCCGTCGCAGAGAGATAGGAAATGCGGATGTAGTTTAGTGGTAGAACTTCAGCCTTCCAAGCTGATCGTGTGGGTTCGATTCCCATCATCCGCTCCACTTAAAGCCCGGTAATTATACCGGGCTTTTTTCGTACCCGAAAACTTTTTGTTTTGCAAAAGGAGAAATGTAATGAAATCTTATAATATACATCTCATCAGGCACGGAGCTGTCGAGGAAACCATGCAGGGAAGATACATAGGAACAACTGATGTTCCCTTAAGCGACAAGGGAAAGGCGGATTTGCGCAAGCTTGACCATTTCTGCAAATATCCATACTGTACGGCTCTTTTTACTTCGCCTTTGAAAAGATGCAAGGAAACCTGTGAAATTCTTTATCCAAACCTGAAACCCATTGTTTTGGACGGTTTTATTGAATGTTCCTTCGGCGAGTGGGAGGGTCTTACCGCCGAGGATTTGAAAGGCGACGAGGATTTTGAAAAATGGCTGGCAGGCTCTTCCGAGGTTAAGCCTCCAAAAGGTGAAAGCGGCGCCGACTTTACAAGACGTGTTTGCAGGCTTTTTGAGGATGTTGTAAACGGTCTTATGAAAACCGGAACAACAGATTGTGTTATTGTTACACATGCCGGAGTTATTTCCACCATATTAGCGGTTTACGGACTGCCACAGGCAAAGCCCTTTGAATGGCAGATGGACCCGGGCTGCGGATACTCCATGAGAATTACTCCTTTGCTGTGGCAGAGGGACAAGGTGGCTGAGGTTTTTGAAACAGTTCCAAGAGAGCCGGAGGACGAGGAAAACTGATAAGGCTCTGTTGTTTTTATGATTTGTTGATGATAAAATCTCTGAATATTTACAAAATGCGGATTTTGTGATATAATTTAAATCGTTAAAGTGAAATTATAAGCGTTTGTTACAAGGTTTCGACCCGCATCGCTTTAATTTAATTATATAATTAAAGGGGTCCTGAAAATGGAAAAGTATAATATTGTACTGCTGAAAGGCGACGGCATCGGTCCGGAAATCGTAAACGAGGCAGTTAAGGTATTGGACAAGACAGCTGAAAAGTTCGGCTTTGAGGTAAACTATGATGAGGCGCTTTTGGGCGGCTGTGCTATCGACGCTACAGGCGTTCCGCTTCCTCAGGAAACTATAGATAAGTGTAAGGCTGCCGACAGCGTTCTTTTGGGCGCAGTAGGCGGTTCTAAGTGGGACACACTTCCGGGAAATCTCAGACCGGAAGCAGGTCTTTTGGGCATCAGAGGCGCTCTTGGTCTTTTTGCAAACCTTCGCCCTGCTGTTATTTTTGAGCCTTTGAAGGACGCTTCTCCTTTGAAGGATGAGATTATCGGCAACGCCCTTGACATTATGGTTGTAAGAGAGCTTACAGGCGGTATTTACTTCGGAGAGAGAGGCAGAAAAGAAGTAAACGGCAATCCTGCGGCTTACGACACAGAGATGTACACAGTTCCTGAAATCGAGAGAATTGCAAGAGTTGCTTTTGATCTTGCTATGAAGAGAAACAAGAAGCTCACAAGCGTTGACAAGGCAAATGTTCTTGAGTCTTCAAGACTTTGGAGAGAAACTGTTATAAAGGTAAGCGCAGAGTATCCGGAGGTTGAGCTTAACCACATGTATGTTGACAACTGCGCAATGCAGCTTGTTAGAAATCCGGGACAGTTTGATGTTCTTGTTACATCAAATATTTTCGGCGATATTCTTTCCGACGAAGCTTCAATGATAAGCGGTTCTATCGGTATGCTGGCTTCTGCAAGCCTTAACGGAAATCAGAGCGGCCTTTACGAGCCTATCCACGGCAGTGCTCCTGATATTGCAGGCTTGGGCATTGCAAACCCGATTGCTACTATTCTTTCCGTTGCTATGATGCTGAGATTTTCTCTTAATCAGCCTGAGGCTGCAAATGCTATTGAAGCTGCGGTAAATAAAATTTTGCTTACTCACAGAACTCCTGATATCTACACAGAGGGAACAACTAAGGTTTCATGCAGTGAGATGGGAGATTTAATCAGCAATCTTATCTGATAAATACAGTCTTACAAAAGGAGAGGTTTAAATGAAACACTGCGATTTGCACACACATATTTTGCCCTCAATAGATGACGGCTCTAAAAGTGTGGAGGAAAGTGTAAAACTTCTCCGAGGACTTAAAGAGCAGGGTGTGGAATGTGTGTGCTTTACGCCTCATTATTATTCACACATGGTTCCGGCAAAGGAGTTTTTGAGAAAGAGAAAAGCAGCTTTTGAAAGCCTTAAAGACAGTATTCCTCAGGGGATTGAGGTAAGGCTTGGGGCGGAGGTTTTTGTAACCGATTATCTTTTCTCCCAGGAAAATGTTCTCAATAAGCTTTGTTACGGAAAATCCAATTACATGCTTACGGAATTTGCTTATTCTTCTGATTTTGAGGATGGAAGTTATACCAATCTTTTGAAGTTAAAGCAAAAGGGAATTACTCCGGTTTTTGCCCATATTGAGAGATATCCAAAGCTTATGAAAAACCACGATAAGATAGTTGATATGGTTAATATGGGAATACTGTTTCAGACAAATGCTGTTTCCTACTGTGAAATAGGTACGAGAAAGAAGCTTTTAAGGCTGGTGGATGAGGGTCTTGTGCATATTGTTGCCACTGACGTACATTCCGAAAAGAGAAATTCCTATAAGTACTATGGTGCGGCTGTAAAATATATTGAAAAAAAGCTGGGAAGAGCAGCTGTGGAAAGGCTTTGCCAAAACAGCGTGGAGATTTTCAGCAAAACCTGATTTAAAAATCCATCGCTTAGGCGGTGGGTTTTTTATATCTGAAAAAGGAGGTTAAAATGAACAGAATACTTTTGGTTGAGGATGACAAGAGCATTATTGAAAATCTAAGCGCATTTCTAAAGGATGAGGGCTTTATGGTTGAAAGCACTTCAACACAGAACGAAGCTTTAGAGATGGTGGAAAACAGTGATTTTGACTTGGTTTTACTGGATATTTCTTTGGCTCAGGGCAACGGCTTTGCGGTTTGCTCGGGAATAAAATCATCAAAGGATATACCGGTTATATTTCTTACCGCTTCCGGTGATGAGTATTCCGTGGTTGCCGGCCTTGATATGGGTGCAGACGACTATATAAACAAGCCCTTTCGACCCAGAGAGCTTATTTCAAGAATTAAAAGTGTTTTGAGAAGATACGGAAAAACTCCTTCTTCTATGGAGGAAGGCGGGATAAGGCTTGACCCTGTAAAGGGAACTGTTCAGAAAAACGGAAAGGAAATCTTTCTTTCCGCCCTTGAATACAAGCTGCTTTTGGTTTTCTTTAACAACCGTGGAAAGGTTCTGACACGAAATGCTCTCCTTGATGAGATTTGGGACGTTTCAGGGGATTTTGTCAATGACAATACTCTGACGGTTTATATAAAAAGACTTAGAGAAAAAATTGAGGATGACCCTCAGAAACCTGCGGTTATAAAAACTGTCAGGGGTCTTGGTTACAAGCTGGGAAGGTAGAAATATGATTTTCAGAAATAAAGGTTCAAAATATTTACTTTGTTTTGCACTGGTGATTATTGCGGTGACCTGCGGTTTACAGTATGTTTTTTTTAATGAAAGGGCTGTTATAATAACCGCCGTGGGGGAGATACTCATAACAATTTGTTATGTTGCCGCCACATGTTTCAGATACAGAAAAATATCAAACATTACCTATGAAATAGATAAAATCCTGGACGGAAGCAGCAAAATAAATTTTAAAAGCTTTAAAGAGGGGGAGCTTGCCATTTTAAGCGACAGGGTGGAAAAGCTTGTGGCTATTTTAAATCAGCAAAAGGAAACACTTAAAAAGGACAAGATTTATTTAAGCGATTCCATTGCGGATATTTCTCATCAGCTCAAAACTCCTCTCACCGCCATAAATCTTATTCTTATAAGAATGAGAAAAAGTGATTTGAGCCGTGAGGAGCGTATGTCTCTTATCAGAGAGCTTACAAGGCTTACTGAACGCACACAGTGGCTTATTTCAGTGCTTTTGAAAATTTCTAAAATAGATACGGGAACTCTTGTTATGACAAAGGAGAAAATTTCTGTTTCGGACCTTGTTAAAAAGGCTTACGAGCCTGTGGCGGTGGCTATGGATTTAAAAAATCAGAGCTTTATATGTGAGTGCGGTGAATGTTCTGTAAATGCTGATTTTCAGTGGACATGTGAGGCGGTTGCAAACATTATTAAAAACTGTATGGAGCATACGCCGGAGGGCGGAACAGTGAAGGTTTCAGCTTCTGAAACAAATATTTACACTGAAATTGTCATTGAAGACAACGGAAAAGGCATTGACCCAGAGGATTTGCCACATATTTTTGAGAGGTTCTACAGAGGAAAAGATTCTGACCCCAACAGCGTGGGGATAGGGCTTGCCCTTGCCCGAATGATAATAACCGGACAGGAGGGCATAATAAAAGCCCAAAACAAAAGAGACGGCGGGGCAAGGTTTATCATTAGGTTTTATAAAATGGTGGTTTAATAAAATAATCTTCAAAGTGACGTTTTTGTAATATTAGAGTCACCGCCATGTCATCTTGAGTCTGTATAATTACAGCATAAACTAAACGGAGGGACAATATATGGAAATACTGAGAGTTGAGAATTTATGCAAAGTATACGGACAGGGAGAAAACACGGTTAGAGCTCTTGACGGGGTTTCATTCTCCGTTGAAAAGGGTGAGTTTTTGGCGATTATCGGCCCCAGTGGTTCAGGTAAATCCACACTTCTCCATATTTTAGGAGGCGTTGACACACCTACTTCCGGAAAGGTTATGATGAACGGTCAGGATGTTTACAGACAGAGCGACAATAACCTGGCGATTTTCAGACGACGCCATGTGGGACTTATCTATCAGTTTTATAACCTTATCCCGGTGCTTAATGTTAGGGAAAACATCACTCTTCCTCTGCTTATGGACGGAAGAAAGGTCAATGAAAACAAGCTTGATGAAATGCTTAAAGTTCTTAAATTAAAGGGCAGGGAAAAGCATCTTCCTAACCAGCTTTCAGGAGGTCAGCAGCAGAGAGTATCTATCGGCAGAGCCTTGATAAATGAACCGTCTGTTATACTTGCCGACGAGCCGACAGGAAACCTTGACTCAAAAAACAGCAGGGAGATTGTTGAGCTTTTGAAGTATTACAACCGTGAGTACAACCAGACACTGATTGTAATAACCCATGACGAGGATATAGCCTTGCAGGCAGATAGAATTATTTCCATCGAGGACGGAAAAATCACCCGAGATGAGGTGATCCGCAGATGAACATAATGAATAAAGTGACGTTACAGTCCATGAAGAAAAACAAAACCAGAACTATTGTCACAATTGTGGGAATTATTCTTTCGGTTTCTATGGTGACTGCTGTTACAACCATCGTTACAAGCCTGCAGAATTATCTGTATGAATCGGCTGTTTATGAAAACGGCAGCTGGCATGGTATGTTTCAAAATATTTCCTATGAAAAGGGAGAGGAAATAGCTCATGATGAAAGTGTTGCAGATACAGTATATACCCAGTATATAGGCTATGCGAAAATGGAGGCTTCTCAAAATGATTTTAAGCCTTATCTTTATGTGATTGGCGGAAATGATGAAACCTTTGGTACTTTGCCTATACATTTGACAGAGGGCAGACTTCCGCAAAATGATGCGGAAATAATTCTTCCCAATCATTTGGAAAGCAACGGCGGCGTAAGGTATGATATAAACGATGTTTTGGTGCTTCCCCTTGGTGACAGAATAAGCGGGGGATATAAGCTGTTTCAAAATAATCCTATAACCGGGGAATACGACGATAAGGGAAATATAATAATTTCTGACGAGGAAACATTGGAAACCAATACTCTGAAACAGTATACCATTGTAGGATTTTATGAAAGACCTTCCTTTGAAAATTATACCGCTCCGGGATATACGGCTATCACTTTTTCCGATTTAAGTGACCAGTCGGCTGTTTATGACGTCTACTACACAATGAAAAATCCTCAGGATGTAATTGATTTCAGCAATTATTATTTTTTTGAAGAGGGATTAGGCGGTTCTACAAACAACGAAGTTTTGATGTATCAGGGTGTTTCTCAGTACGAAACCTACACAAGCTCACTTAACGGAATGATAATAATTCTTATATTAATTATAATGACAGGTTCAATCGCTTTGATTTACAATGCTTTTTCAATTTCCGTAAGCGAGAGAACAGTGCAGTTCGGTTTGCTCTCATCTATAGGAGCTACAAAAAAGCAGATAAGAAAAAGCGTAAGGTTTGAAGCCTTGGTTTTGGGACTTATAGGAATACCTTTAGGTATTCTTGCGGGAATCGGTGGAATAGGTGTTACCTTTTTCCTTTTAGGCGATAAGCTCAAAACCTTTACCACAAGCATTGTGGGCGGTAACAGCGTTCAGTTCCATATGTTGGTTTCCTGGGTTGGAATTGCTGCGGCTGTTGTAATAGCCTGCATAACATTGGCTGTATCTGTAATAAAACCGGCTTTCAGGGCTTCAAGAATTACAGCTATTGAGGCAATAAGGTCTTCAAAAGATATAAGCGACAGAAAAGCCGACAGGAAAAATCACAAGACAAGCAAATTAACCTATAAAATTTTCGGTCTTCCGGGAGTTCTTGCAAAGAAATACTACACAAGAAGCGCTAAAAAGTACAGGGCTACTATTATTTCTCTCTTTATGAGCATAGTTCTTTTTGTCAGCGCAAGTTCTTTTATACTGTATCTTACAAGCAGTGTAAACAATGTTTACTACAGAGCGGATTATGATATTACAGCGACCATAAGCTCTGATTATGCTGACTCAAAGGAGGAAGTTCTTCAGGAAGTCAGAAATCTTGGTTCTGTTGACAAAGCAAGTTCATCTGTAATGAGTAATTTCTTAGTTGAAAACGGAGAGGAGCTTTTGACCGATGAGGGAAAAGCGGCGCTTATGGACAAATACGGCTTTGACAGATTTGAAGATTTAAGCGTTGATATGTTCCTTGTGGGATTTGACGATGAAACATATGAAAATTATGTGACTTCTCTGGGACTTAATCCAGAGACTTTGGGAGAAAATGACATTATCATTTATGGACTTGGTCAGACAATAGATTATAAAAACGGAACTGTTAAAAGCTATGATTTTTTGAAAGATACAGCGAAAACAGTTAAATTCTCTGAGAAAACCTATAACAATGAAACTGAAACCTATGAAAAGGGTGAGGAATACAGCTTTAATGTGGTTACAACAGCCGAAAGTATGCCTTTTGGATATAACGGCAGAGACAGTGTTTCTTCAAATGTTGTTTATGGTGTTGTGAGAGACAGCTCATATGTTTTTGAAGGCGTAATGGGAGCCGCTTTATATATAGACAGCAACGACTATGCAAAGACTGAAAAGGAACTGGGAGAAATAAACGGAGTATCGTCTGTTTACAACATTGCCGCAGAAATTGAAAATTCCAGAACACTTATGATGGTTATAAATGTGTTCGCTTATGGATTTATAGTTTTGATTTCTCTTATTTCTGTGACAAATGTATTTAACACCATTGTTACTAACTTAAAGCTTCGACAGAGAGATTTTGCAATGCTTCGCTCTGTGGGAATGACCAAGGGCGGCTTTAGAAGAATGATGATTTTTGAGTGCCTTATTTACGGTACAAAGGCACTGCTGTTTGGTATTCCGGTTTCATTTTTGATAACTATTTGGATTTACAGCAGTGTCAATGTCACCTGGGACGGAGGATTTTTAATTCCTTGGTCCGCTTACGGAATCGTTATTGTAAGCGTGTTTATTGTTGTTCTGATTTCTATGGTTTACGCTATGTCAAAGATAAACAGAAACAATCTTGTGGAAACTCTGAGAAAAGACAGTATCTGATTTTAAGTTTTTATATTTAATCCTCTTTAACAACTTTATCATTCACAGCGAAAAAAGCACAGACTTCGGTTTGTGCTTTTTTCTTGTTCTTAAATGAAAATAAGAAACCTAAATAAATCAGTTTTTTATATAATGAAATATAACTAAAAAGCAGATTGTTTATTAAATATTTTTTTCAAGAGCTTCACTTTATATAAAAAACTGTTAATCGAATTTTTGTTATTTGTATTTATTTGTTAAAATGATATAATTACAATGTATAGTGATAATAAATTTATCACAAGATTATCAGGAAAGACCAACTATAAAAAGTCAATAGGAAAAATAAAAAAATAACGAATAAGGGATGAAAAAATATGCAAGACAAAAAGACCAGAACAAAAAGTCCAAGTCGATGGATAA
>NZ_NFKS01000034.1 GCF_002160515.1 Anaeromassilibacillus sp. An172
TTCAAAATCTGTTCAAGGAAACCATAGCGGAGTTTATGGAAAACGGACTTGAGGCAGAACTGGACGAAGAGCTGGGTTACAGCAAATACGACTACAAAAACAAAGACACAGACAACAGCCGAAACAGACACAGCAGCAAGACTCTGAGAACCAGCTTCGGAGATGTCGAGGTATCAATTCCTCGTGACCGAAAGGGAGAGTTTGAACCGCAGGTACTGAAAAAGAATCAGACCAGCATCAGTCAGGATATTGAGGAAAAAATACTGTCAATGTACGCAAAAGGAATGACCACATCAGACATTGGAACTCATATTCAGGACATATATGGTATATCTGTATCAGACAGCACAGTCAGCAGAATTACGGATAAAATCCTGCCTATAGCCAAAGAGTGGCAGCAAAGACCGCTTGAAAGCATATATGCCGTAGTGTTTCTCGACGCTATTCATTATCATGTGCGCAGTGAAGGACAGATAGTAAAGAAAGCGGTATATATCGCCATAGGAATCGATATGGACGGACATAAGGATGTGCTTGGAATGTGGGTAGGAGAAAATGAAAGCGCAAAATTCTGGGCAACTGTGTTAAACAGTCTAAAAAATAGAGGTGTTGAAGATATTTTAATTGCCTGTACCGATAATCTTACAGGATTTGACGCCGCAATCAACGCCGTATTCCCAAAAACAGAAATCCAAAACTGCATAATTCATCAGCTTAGAAATTCCAGCAAATATGTGTCATACAAGGACTTAAAGCCTCTTATGGCAGATTTGAAGGCTGTCTATGCTGCTGTTGACGAGGATGCTGCCCTGGAGGCTTTGGATATTTTTGCCCGGCATTGGGATAAAAAATATCCTAAAATATCTCAGTCATGGAGAGCTAACTGGGCTAATCTGAGCACCTATTTCAAATACCCTCAGACAGTCCGAAAGCTGATTTATACAACAAATGTAATTGAAGGATTTAACCGCCAGCTCCGTAAAGTAACAAAGTCGAAATCAGTATTTCCGACGGATGACAGCCTGTTTAAAATGCTGTATCTTGCGATGATAGACATCACGAAAAAGTGGACCGGAAGGCGGCAGGACTGGAGTATTATACACGCCCAGCTAGCTGTGTTTTTTGAGAATCGTATCCCCGAATAACACCGCCGGTCTCGTATGTCAAGGATAAAATGAACGGCTTCGCCGTCCTTGACATACGACACGCCGGCGTTAAGATGTAACTAAGGCGGCAACGCCAAAGGCTGCTGCCGCCTGTTTCAAAATATACTTTTAATTTCTATTTTTACACTGCTGTATCGTGTTTACACATAATTTGGGATTGAGCCAAAAATTAATAAATAACTCAATGATTAGATTTATTATATCAGTACCCATTATAACAAATACTCCTTTTTAAAAAAGCTTCTTTCACCATTTTACATTTATTTTTGAATCATTAATTATTTTTGCTACTGTAATCCCATCTACTAATGGCATATTTATATCAAGAAAAATAAGATGATATTTGCTAAAGTTCTCGATAAGATCATATGCATTAAAAAATTTATCAATCATAACATCAATCTCTAATAAACTACAATATTTATATATTTCATTAACTAAAATATCAACAAAAGTCGGTTCATCATCCATAACTGATATTTTGAGCAATATATACCACCCACTATTATTATTTAAATAGATTAGTAATTATATTTTAAAACAAACAATACTATTTATTTTCAAAAAATATAATTATATATTGTAATTATATCACATATTTCTATTTATTAAATAGTTTCTTTGTTATATACACACTAGTAGTCTGTTAATTCTAAAACTTTATTTCTGGATATAAGTGAGCAAGTTTAATTCGTGCGGTATCTGTGGTGAAATGCCATGAAACTCCATTTTGAGCTGTATTTCGGTTATTAGACCAAGCAGAAAGAATACGGTTCAGATTATCAAGTGTAGGGATTCTAACACCCAGCAGGCATTGAACTGTGAGTGCGGATAGCTCAATTTCTGCAATGTCCAACCATGAACCATGCTTCGGGGTATAGTGAATCTCAAGTCTTTGTGAAAGACGAAACGCTTCTTCGGGTTGAAATGCCTTGTATAGGGATGCGGTTGTGTGCGTGTTGAGATTATCCATTACCAATACAATTTTTTCCGCATCGGCATATGCTTCATCTGCCAACCACTTTATTTGAGCGGCCCAGTCAAGAGCGGTTCTATGGGAAAGGGCATGGGCTTCACGCCATCCACCCAGCGGTTTCGTGAACATGAAGATGGAGCAAGACCCTTTTCTCACATATTCACAGTCATACTTTTCGCTGTGGTTATTTTTTCCCATGGGAATTGGCTCCAAATATTCATCTAACAACTGAAAAGGCTTTTCATCCATGCAAATAACAGGGCGTTTCTCATCATAAGGACGTGAATACACCTCTAACACATCTTCCATGTGTGCCACAAACTCAGCATTTTGTTTTGGCGGAATACACCACATTTGCTTTAAGTGAGGTTTATATTTCGTTTTTTTAAAATCTGCTGGACTCTGACATGGGAAATGCTATCAATGATATTGAGTTCCACAGCTTTTTCCGCCAACAGCCTAAGTGTCCATCTGGAGTGTCCCTCCGGTGCCTTGCTGCAGGCGAGCGCGACGATTTTTGCCTCAACCTCTCCATCGACTTTTGCTTTTACAGGGGGTATCGTCCGTTTTTTTCGTGTTAAATATGCAGAGATATCCTGGTTGCTCAGGTATTCATCGCGCATATTATACACAGCCTGTACGGAGATACCTGCGTACTCTGCGGTACGGTTATATCGTACATGGTCGCTCTTTCCTGTCCTATCCAGCATCAACAGAACACGCGCTCGTATGATTTCTTTTGATTTGTGATCTCCATTTTTAACAAAGTTCTTGAGGTAAATCTGTTCCTCTTCACTTAACCTGATTTCTTTGCTCATGTGGTTTTTCACATCCTTTGTTGGAATAATTCTATTATACCACATAATTTTAGAAAATAAAGTTTTAGATTTTACGGCATACTAGTTTGTTTTCCCATTATTCAAGATAAAAAAACAATAAAGATTACTATAGGAATTACAAAAATTCGCTGAGAAATCGAGAATAAACTGCTTTCATTTCATAACCAATTTCACAGAGTTACTTCCTAAAAGGAAAACTTTTAATCAAACCATTTCAAAGATTCTTTTAAGAAAAATATTAAATAGTTAGTTCAATCAACCGAATATGGAAATAAAATTTATCATCACGATAAAGGCATTGCCGTCAGCCTCAAATTATCAGTTGTAGTTGTAAATTTTGCACCAAGTAATAAAACCGATAAAAAATCATAAATAATCAAATAAACGCACAACCACTCTCAATCATACTAATTAAAGGGGACTTGTGCGTTTATAAGTATTATCCTTCAATCTCAATACTGAGTCCGGATTTTAGTTCTATTTTTAAATAATTTTCATATACGATAATTTGTTTCAGTAAGCGTTTTACCAAATGTTCGTCAAACTCGGTCAGATACGTGGGCTGAGTACAGATGAAATCCTGTAGTTCGTTGATACGGCGGATCTGCTCGTCACGGGAGGCAGTGTCCATGGCATTTTGCTGTTTCAGTTCCCGGAGTCGTAATATTTCATCGGCAACCGCATCGTATCTTTCCTTGTCGTTTGCCTTTTGAATCAGTTCCTGCTGAAGAGTCATCAGTTTTTCATCGATGTCATCCTTCCCTGTAGAGGCGGAACGGATTGCCGCCGCTATATTCTGCTGAAGCTGTTCCTGGTATCCCGGCTTATCTCCCAGCAGTTTGTTGATGGCAGCCAGCACCACATTTTTCAAAATAGTCTCGTTGACGGTTTTGGCGTGACATTCCTGCCCGGTGGGTTCCAGTCTGCTGATACAGCGCCATACAATGGATTTGCATCCACGATTGTTCCAGTGAATTCGCCGGAACAGCTCTCCGCACTCGCCGCAAACTACAATCTGTGAAAAGCAGTGGTTACAGCTGTAGCTTCGCTTTTTGCCATTTGCACTGGTTTTCACAATGCGTCTGCGGACAAGCTCCTCCTGTACACGCATATAAATGTCCCGAGGAATAATGGCTTCATGGTCGCCTTCCACATAGTACTGCGGAACAATGCCGTTGTTCTTTACTCGGGTTTTACTCAAAAAATCGGTGGTGTAGGTCTTTTGCAGAAGAGCGTCTCCGATATATTTTTCGTTTCTCAAAATCTTATTGATGGTGCTGGTGTGCCACCTTGTTTTTCCGGCTCCGGTGAGAATACCGTCACGTTCCAATCCGGCGGCAATCTTGTCCATGCTCAAGCCTTCCAGGTATTCTCGGTATATGCGTTTGACCACTTCCGCCTGTTCCGGGTCGATGATAAGATGTCCGTCTGCATCCTTTGTGTATCCCAGAAAACGATTGTGATTTATTTGCACCTGACCATTTTGGTAGCGGAACTGAAGACCGAGCTTTACATTCTGGCTTAAAGATTGGGATTCCTGCTGAGCCAGTGAAGCCATAATTGTGAGAAGCACTTCACCCTTGGCGTCCAAGGTGTTGATAGATTCCTTTTCAAAGAAAACAGGAATATTCAAATCCTTCAGCTTTCGGATGTATTTCAGACAATCCAGCGTGTTTCGTGCAAAGCGGCTGATGGACTTGGTAATAATCATGTCGATGTTTCCGGCTTCACAAGCCTCAATCATCTTGTTGAATTCCTCACGCTTTTTTGTATTGGTGCCGGAAATACCGTCATCTAAGTAGTATCCCAAAGCGATACAATTGCATTTTGCCCCTGCACTTTTTAATTTTGCCTTGAACCTTTTAATTTTGCACCTATACCTTTTGATTTTGCCACACTTTATAATTTTGCCTCTCTCCGCTGTTGTCGTACATTTTAATTTTGCATAGAGAAAGCCGGACATCCCACAATCCGCAGGGTGTCCGGCCGTGTTTCGTTACTGCTATTTCACACGGATTTCCGTTCCGTTCTTGAAGGTGAACATCACATCCTTCTTTGAGAAAACTGTCACATGGTCAAGCAAATTGAACCATAGGTCATCCGTGAATTCCAGCACATCTTCGTCCATCTCGGTCAGGTCACGGAGGAACGCCTCGATCATCTCGCGCTTTGCCTGCCGCTCCATAATCCTGCCACTGACCTTATCCAGCCGTTCCCTTGTCCTGTCATAGCGTTCGGAAAGCGCGTCGTACTTCTTTTGGTAATCCTTCTGATTCTGTGCGACACGGGCGTTCTTACTGATGCACTGCTCGACCATTTCCGTCACCACCATGATCTCCTCCTGCAATGCAGCATGTTCCTTTTCCATATCTGTGGTGTCATACATCTCGTCCTTGATGGATTCAAAGGTGGCTATGATCTCGTCCCGCTCCTCTCCGAGAATCCGCAGGGCCTTGAGGTACAATGCCTTGATGGTGTCCTCGTCCAAATGCGGCGTGGAGCATCGCTTACCGTCATCGTACTTGTGGTTGCACCGCCATATGACTTTTCTATACTTGTCGTTGGAGTGCCACACCTTAGAGCCGTAAAAGCCACCGCAGTCACCGCACCGGATTTTACTGGAGAAAATGCTCACACAGCCATGCCGGTCCGTATCACCGCATCGTCTCTGCATCTCCTTCTGTACCCTGTCGAACTGTGTGGGTGGGATGATGGCTTCATGATTTCCTTCCACATAGTACTGCGGTACCTCGCCCTCGTTCTTTTTCTTTTTCTTTGTCAGGAAGTCCGTGGTGTAAACCTTCTGGAGAAGGGCATCGCCTTTGTACTTTTCGTTGGTAAGAATACTCTCGACCGTTTTCTTGCCCCAGTTCTTTTTACCGCCCGGTGTCGGAATACCCTCCTCGGTGAGCTGCCTCGCTATCGCATACGGCGTTTTCCCCTGCAGGAAAAGTCCGTAAATTCTACGGACGATCACCGCCTGTTCCTCGTTTACCACGAGGTTTCCATCCTCGCCACGGTCGTAGCCGAGAAACCGTTTGAATGGCACGGTGACCTTTCCGTCAGCAAACCGTTTTCTCTGTCCCCATGTGCAGTTCTCGGAAATACTGCGGCTTTCCTCCTGCGCCAGTGAGGACATGATGGTCAGAAGAAGTTCACCCTTGCCGTCAAATGTCCAGATGTTCTCCTTCTCAAAATAGCACTCTGTCCCGCTCTCCTTCAGTTTTCGGATGGTCGTGAGGCTGTCAACCGTGTTCCTTGCGAATCGGCTCACGCTCTTCGTGATGATTAGATCGATTCTTCCCGCAAGAGCATCCTCAACCATAGAATTGAAACCGTCTCTGTGTGTGGTATTGCAGCCGGTTATGCCTTCGTCAGCATACACGGCAACAAACTCCCAATCCTCGCGCCCTTTTATGTAATTCGTGTAGTAGTCCACCTGTGCCTCGTAGCTCGTCAGCTGTTCATCCCTGTCCGTTGAAACGCGGGCATAGGCGGCCACCTTCCGCTTTTCCCTGCTGCCGAGGGGAAATGCTGTGAACTTGCTAATGGTAGCAGGTATTGTGATTACGTTCTTTGCCACTTTTTTGCCCTCCCGTCTTTAAAAATGTATTCCAGACTTCCGTCTTCCAATGCTGTGATGTGGTCGATCTGCTCCGTGAATGCTTTCCCGTCAAAATCGTCCATGCCGAGAATGTAGGCTGAAACCTTACGGATATTAAAATCCGCCATGTCCTGCCCATTGCATTCCGTCCTTACCTTGTGCTTGCCGGAGCAGCGCCAGTAAACGTACTTTCCATATCTGCAATATCTGTGATACAGGTTTCCGCAGCAAGCGCACTGAATCATCCCTGTGAACTCATCCGTGGATGTTGTCTCGTGCCTGTTGCTTCGCAGCTTGAGCGTCTCAAAGGTTTTGATCGTTCCGTCCTTCAGATGAAAATCGATGCTGCCGAAGGCTTGAACCACCATGCGGTCAACCGTCTTTGTAAAGAAGTCCTCGTCAAAGGTTTTCTTGCCCATGACCCTGCAGAAGATGTCCCTAATCTCCGTGTCGGGATAGTTGACGCTGTCGCAGGTAATTCCGTGATTGCTCTTTGCTCGGCAGTACCAGTAAAGGTGGACGCCGTACGTTGTATCGCTCATGGCTCTGCCAAACCTTCTGCCGCACTTGCCGCAGAAGATTTTCCCGTCAAACAGGTGCTTGGGTCGTTTGCTCTCCGGCTTTGTTTTCTTCGGTTTGATTGGCTTGGGCGGCATCTGCCACCTTCTGATCTTTCCACCGTAGAGCTGTATCTCGATACTGCCATCTGCAAGCGAGGTGATGCTCTTCACCGATTCTGTAAAAGCCGCCTCGTCAAATCCGTCCGTCTCCATCAGTTCCGCACAGATCTCCATCAGCTTGTGTTCAGGATAATTGTGGCTTTTACAGGTGACCCCAGGCTCTTTCTTGCTGCGACATATCCAGTCTACATACTCCTTTCCCCTGACATTGCTCTTCTTCCTCGTGAAGTTTGCTCCGCACACGGCACATTTGAACTTTCCCGTAAAGCAGTATGTCGGATTCACCAGCGATGAACGCCGCTCCATCTCTGCCTTGACCTTTGCGTAGGTGTTGCGGTCAATGATTGCCTCATGGCTGTCGGTTATGTAATATTGCGGCAGTTCTCCGCGATTCGGTACTTTCTTTTTGGTGATAGGATCTTCGATGTAGCACTTCTGCCTGCGGATGTCTCCGGCATAGACCTCGTTGAAAATCAGCTGCCGCACCGAGGCTTCCTGAAAATCGTTACCCAGCGTGGTGCGAATGCCCGCCTTGTTCATCCTGTCCGCTATGTCTCGCAGGGTAACGCCGTCAATGTACATCTGAAACACCCATCTGACCGCCTCGGCTTCTTCTGGAATGATGATGTACTTTTTCTGTTCATCGTCATACTGGTAACCAAGGATGTGTTTGTTTGCCGCACCGATTTCACCGTTCTTGAACCGCTTGCGGATGCCCCATTTCACATTTTCGGAAATGCTGCGGCTCTCTTCCTGAGCAAAAGAAGCGAGGATGGAAAGCATCAGTTCTCCATCCCCGCTCATCGAATTGATTTGCTCTTTCTCGAACCGAACCTCCACACCGATATCTTTTAAGTGTCTGATCGTATTCAGCAGATCGACTGTGTTCCTTGCAAATCTGGAAATCGACTTGCAAAGGATGATATCGATTTTTCCCGCCTCGCAGTCTTCCAGCAGACGGACGAACTCACTGCGCCCCGCAACGAGGGTTCCGGTTATGCCGGAGTCAGCATACACGCCTGCGTATTCCCATTCGGGATTCTTCTGGATGAGATCGCTGTAATAGCTTACCTGTGCGGAAACGGAGTGCATCAGTCGCTCGGTATCTTTGGAAACTCTTGCGTATGCTGCAACTTTTTTCTTTGCCGGGAGCGCCTTGATTCCCGGCTCGATTCTCGTGATTTTCGGCACAAAACCAACTCCTTTCTGACACTATATATCACTCTAAAAGCCAGTTATATCAAGGGTTTTCCCGACAATAATGTAGACAAAGTTGGCTTGTATTTTTCGAGCAGCATTGTATCAATTTTCGTGAACTCTTCCTCAGAAACAACGCCCTTTTCAAGCATCGTCTTTGCCGTTCCAAGGCACAGAAGATACATTTTCTCCGCATGGAATTCCTCTTCACTCATCCGCTCCACCTCCGAAACGATCGGAGATATAACAGGCATGGGAGCAGTATTTACGCTTGGAATTGCCGTAGGCAGAGAACGGCTTGCCGCAATGTGGACAGGTATACTGGTACACAGCCTTATGATTCAACCGTTCGGGATGTTCTTTCCACCACTTGACGCGGCACTCTTTTGAGCAGAACACGCGCCGTTTCATTCCGTCAACTTGAATCAGAGACTTTCCGCACTCGCGGCAGACATCTGTAGCATTTGTTTTCACGACTGATATCGGTTTCTTTACTTCCTGCAGACCATTCCTGCGGCAAAAGGATATGACTGCATCCCTGGATACGTTGACCTGCCTTGCGATTTCCGCATAGCTCATACCTTCTTTTCGAAGGCTCCTGATTTGCTCTTTCTGATATTTATCCATGACTGAGACCTCCTAAGTCACAGTCAATAAATATGCGCCGGCTTTTAACCTCATAACAAAAAAGAGCCTGTGAACATTCCAGAAACAGGAATGCCCACAGGCTCAGAGAAAAAAACATTTGTTGTCAGATCTTCTTACAGTAATCAAGCGAAATCCATCCTGCACCGGATTTAAGGCGTCCCCAGCCCGCCGTGGAGCCTTTGCCGGACTTCATCTCAACGATGGTGAACACGCCCTTGCCGGTAAACTTCCCGGTCTTGGCATAGTCCGTCCCTGGTCCTTTACGGATATTGAGGTCAGTGATACTGACCTTTACGAGGGACGGAACCTCTGTAGCCGTTGTTTTCGATGTGTAGATGTTTACACCATTTACATCAAACACGCTATATCCCGGATTGGCATCGGCGCACTTCTTGGCGTTGGAGAGGATCTTGTATGCGCCTTTCTGCGATTTGCTGTCAGACCAGCTTTTCCGTACCCGGTACATTGGGCTTGTTGTCGTGCCCGTACCGGAAGAAGAACCGCCAAGCTGCGCCGTGACTTTCTCCGCAAGATCGCCAAGCCTTGCATACAGCCAGTCGCCGGGGCAGGATTTGTTGGCAAACCACCTGTGAACCGTCAGCACCATTTCATCGGACTTCGGTGCATAACTCAGCGTCTTGTCCTTATCGCCAAGCCACAGGAGCTTTTTCTTGCCGTTGCGTTTACAGATGTCCACGCACAGCTTGATGAGCGTCTGATAAACCACATCTTTAAACGCATACGGCGATTTGGTGTCAGATGCACATTCAATTGTGACTGCTCTCTGGTCGTTGGAGTTTGAGGAAGAACACCAGGAACGGTTTTTCTCCTCCACATACATTCCGACACGGCCGTCCACGCCGATGCCGTAATTGCAGCTTGCCTGCTTGGACGCCGGCAGAAAGATGTTTCCCAGCGTCTCCACCGAGCATTGTCCCACCACGCAGTGCGGCGTAATGCGGTCGATGCTGTGCGTCCTCTGACCGGAGTGGTTCGGACTGAGTTTTGTGTAAGTTACCATGGAACTGTTTGCGTATCCCATAGTTATTTTTCCTCCTTTACATTGCGGTTGTGAAGCTGTTCCAGTACGGATTTCAGCTTTTGTGGAATAGGCAGACCCAGATGTGCGGAGTTTTCCAAAAGGGATATGCCCTCGTTGGAAAGATAGAAGAAAATCACTGCAGTGCGCAGGACTCCCGCTTCACCAAGCACATACACGTCCACCAGGTTGCCGATGCCTACAAGCACAAAGATGAGCACCTTGCGGCAGATGCCTTTGAAGCCCACTTCGCTTGAGAGCTTTTTGTCGGAAATGGCGCACATCACGCCGGTGATGTAGTCGATCACCGCAAAGGCGATCAGAGCATACAGAAAGCCGTCAAATCCGCCCAAAAGCCAGCCGATAAAGCCGCCAATGGCAGAAAAGGCAATCTGAATGCCGGTCCAGATAGATCTCATAGTTTTGTCCTCCTTCATAAATGATTTTGTGTATGAAAAAAGGCGCTCACAGTGAGCACCTTGATTCCGAAGCGTTAAGATTTTTTCACCCAGGCCTGCCAGTTTGCGTTTACCTTTGAGCGAATATACGTCGTGTATGGATTATCACGGTGGGTGTAACGCTGTATGACCAGGTTTGAAGAGCATGAAAACACCTCGAGCATTCCCCAAGAGGTGCTTGGATAGTGCAGTGATGTATCCGCCGTATTTCGCCTGAAATAAATTCCCGGTGTGGTAATCGTGTTTAAATCAGTATCATCAGGAATGGACGCCTGCACCAGCCCCATAATATTGTAGCCGCTCATCAGGATCAGCCCGTCTGCGGAAATGTTTCCTCCCACATCCAGCGTTTGGCTTGGCGTTGGTTTGTTAATGCCCACCTTCTTCTTTCGCAGGGCTACAAGCGGCGTCCCCTGCGGTATGACGAAATACAAATCCAAAGAACTCTGCGAGTACAGCCTGTCCTGTATCTGCAGATGAAAATCGTAGGAATATCCTGCATCCAGGCTGCACAGTTCCAGATTGGAGAAACTGAAGGAAGTGCCGCTCCTGGTCGTTGACGACAGGATGCTGGTATAGCTGCCGTATGACGCAGCACTGGTTTTCTTATACCGATACCGGACATACTGCACACTGTTTTTCTGTGTTCCGTCAACGGTAACAGCTGAGATGGAGCCGTTGAACTTAAGCTGCATTTCCGCTTCAATCTCGTTCGTGCGCCGCAAAGTAACCGATGAGATTTTAGGCTTTGCATATGCTATCACCGTGACATTCTTTGTAACGCTTGAAGTGTACCCGCGGGAATCTGTAACAGTAAGCGTAACAGACACGCTGCCGGACTTTTCAATCTTACCGACCGTGATTGCCGCACCGGAACTGCTGGACGCTGACAATCCATTGCAGGATGCAGTATAGTTAGAGATGGAAGCTCCGTTTTTTGCCGTCGCCGTTCCTGGCGTTACCTTTAAAGTCGAATAGCCCTGAATAAAGAGCTGGTTGTTGCCTGTAATATTTGCAGTGGTGCTGTAGCTGTCCTCGAAGGTAAATCCGGAAAGAGTCGGCGCAGAATTTGCAGATGTTGTCTGTATCACTGCCGTTTTGCTCGATGTACTGCCGATCTGCGTTGAACCGCTGTAAGTTGTGACGGCAAAAGTTCCCGTAAAGGATTTGATGGATGCCATCGCATTCAAAAGCGTTGTGCGCTGTGCCGCCGTAAGCGTAACCGTGCGGGTGGCGGTTCCTTTTGTCCAGGAAAGTCCTGAAATAGTCAGATAGGTTGAACTGCCGTTTTTAATTGCAAGCGTGTACGAGTAGGAAGCCTCATACACCGTAGCATTGATAGAAACCGTCACTGTCGCATTATCTGCTGTTACGGTGCTTACGCTGTTTACTACGGCTCCGCCAAGGGTTTTAACCGTCGCGCTGCCGGATGTGCCGTAAACCTGGTTTGATTTTTTTCTCGCTCGAACCTTAACGGTGTAGCTTGTGTTCGGAGAAAGCGAAGATACTGTGACGCTGGCGCTGGTAGAAGCCGTATTGGAAAAGGTTGTCCAGGAGGAGCCACCGTTTAGGCTGTACTGCCATATATCCGCAGTGCTCGATGAAGTGGCTGAAATCTTAAATCCGCTTGCTGTGACGCCGCTTGTGCTGAAGGCAACCGTCGGGGCGCTTCGGTCGATTTTATCAAGATTAACCGTAGTGGAAGCTGTAATCGTTCCGACGGATACGCCTGAATACGTGCCGGAAAATCTCCATGATGCTGACAGCGCAACGCCCGTTTTGGTACCGTCTGAATTGTGGCTGACACGGACGGTCTTTGTTTTTAACAGCACTTTGTGCCAGCTTGTAGAACTCATGTCATTGATTGCCGGTGTGGTATAGGTCTCGCTCGTCCCGTTGATGGAAACCTTACAGTCGCTTCTTGAACCTACCGACAGTGTGTAAAACTGTAAATAGACCTTCAGCGTAACATCGGTATAATTGCCTGTTATGCTCTGGCTTCCGCTCCACTCACAGTAAAGCCCGAATTTGCTGACCGGATACTTGCTGAATGAGCCGCTTAACGCCATAAAACCGCCTCCTTAATCCAGAATTACGATGTTTAATCCCTCTGACGCAGTGGCCAAAGGGACGAACTTTGTTTTTCCCACAGTCAGCTCGCCGTCCACTGTGGTTTTCTTGGTCTGTGTTTCATCCTTGTTGAGGGTAAAGATCACCTCGTCATTGTAATAACCGGCAAATTCCGTATTCGTGATGACCGTCCGCTGTGAAGATGCCGAGTTTGACACCTCGATGCCCCGCTTGTCTATCTTGACCTCCTGCGTATAGATCTCGTTGGGAGCAGGCGTCCATTTGCGAGGGATCGCCCCTTCGGTTACCATGATGTCGGCCAGATAAACGGATGCGTCGCGGCTGTAACAGTAGATGCGAAGCGTAGGGTCGGTCACATCGGTGAGCGTGGCCGTGAAGTCCGTCCAGTCAAAAGAGGTGCTCTTGCTGAAGAGATATTTCGTTTTGTTCCCGTTGTAGGTCACATAGAAGTAGCCGGACATGGCCGAGGTCTTTTTTACCCGAACAGAAACGGTATATGCGCCGGGAACAACGCCACGGATATACTGCGACAGCGAGGAATATGCTCCAAGCACAAAGCAGGAATCAGAAATGGTGTTGTTCTGCGTGTCGGTGGAGGTGTCTGTCCGCACCGTTCCTGAATAGCTCCAGTCATCCGATATGCCGTTTAGGCCTGAGGAATTCTGCACATAATTGATGCCGCCGATGTACTGTTCCTGCATGGTGAGTGAAAGCCCGTCCACCGTATGCTCAAGCTGTGAGAGCTTGCTTTCGGAGTTCAGCACACGTTCCTCCAGAACGCCCTGATCGCTTGAAACCGTTTCTACTGTTTCGGTAAGGCTTGCCACATAGCTGTTTAAGCCCTCGATGGTTTGCTGAAACTGCGCATCTTTCTGCGTGAGGATGGAAATGGTGGTGCGGATCGTTTCAATGTCATTCTGCACCACCCAGGCGTTTCCGTTCCATATTTTTGTCTCCGGCGGAGACACCGAGGTATCCACCCAAAGCTGGCCTTCATACGGATTTTCAGGCGGAGATGCCGAGGTGACCACATCGCAGATGCTGATGATGGTAAATTGAGCGGATGCGATCATCTCATCACCCCCCTCAGAGCGTTACAACGACCATAAAGGTTGCTTTTGTGTCCACATCCGCACTGGACACAGACAGAGTCTTGCCGCTCTTGGAACCGTTTGTGCCCCAGGAGGTGTCGACAGCGCCATCCTTATTGTATTTCGTCCAGGTATAGGTACCGCCGCCTGCCGCATCTACCTCTGCGCCGGCCTGATAGCATACGGCGGTCAGCACTGTTGAGCCTTGGCCGTTTTTAAACACATCACCGCCTGTGGAAGTGACAATAATCTGAAGCGGGTCGGAGTTGTCAATGAAGGTTGCAACATCAAAAAACTTTGTGTTGTAAGAAGCAGAAGCGGAATCTGTATCCTGCGCACAGCATTTGAACACGGCATAACTGTCCACTGCGGCGGCGTAGATTGTGATGGTATTGGAGGAGGTTCCGGTATATCTGCCTGTGGCATCAGACAGCTTCCGCCAGCCAATACCGAAATCAGCATCATAACCTGTGGAGGCGGTCGATGTGACGGATGCGTCCATAGCCGCCCATTTGTAGGATACTTTAGTTGTATCAACCGTAGATCCGCGCCACAGTTCCGCCTTTGCCGTAAGCGATGCAACCTCAGAATTCTTGAACACATTTCCGCTTGGCGTGGTGACGAGCAGGTCGACAATGCCGCTTCCATTTACCACGCGTGAGAAGCTGATCGTCAGCGGATGCGTAATTGACAGGCCCGTGGATGCGTCCTTATAAGTGACGACACAGCGGTAATCGATACCGGGCAGGCCTGCCATTACATTTCCCTTAACGGTCAAAATATGACTCTTCGCACCACTTAGGGCATAACTGCCGGAAGAAGTGATTGCAGTTGTGGAACTGCCGATATACCATTTTACAGAGGTTACCGCCGAGGACGTGATCTGGTCGGTGGTTGTACCGATGACATAGAGGCTCGGAGTCAAGACAAGATTTTTCGAAGTCCAGTCCGGCGAATAGCTGTCGTTGTCAGGGTTATACATCTGTGTCTTTGCAAGATTCGAGCCGATATATCCGGTTAGGGTAAGTGCATCATTATAATCGATGATTGTAAATTGCCCTTGTGCTTTGCTCATGAAAATTCCTCCTTCAATTCAGCCAAGCAGGCTGTTTCTTGTAGCTGTGTCGATGAGGTCACAGAAGAAGGTTGCTCTAACTTTGACATCATCGGATGTAATTTCGATAGACTTTGTTCCGCCGAAATGCGCGCTGTTCCACAACTTGTCGGCCTCGGCATCATCAGACACCCTTGTCCATATGAATTGGTTGTCGTCAAGGGTATCTGTGATATTTTCGTCCCATGAGAAAACCGTGGCATAAAGCGTGGTTTGGATATTGTTGTTTTTGAAAATGCTCCCGTTGGATGAGTTAATCACCAGCCGGAGCATTTTCTGTTCTTCAATCACTGAAATGCGGTCGCTGACTTCCGTGACCTGCTTGTTTGTGGCATAGGCTCGCAGTACGACTTCGCCCGTCTCCAAGTCCCAATAGGATGAGCCGTCCTGTGATTGAATGACCCCCGCCTTGATGATGTTTGCAATCAGCGAACCGGAAGTGATAAAGTCCGCCACAATCTGCCCATCGGCGGTGATGGCAGTTTCATACGGACCGTTGTAGCCATTTCTGGAAAAGCCTAACCCATTCACATTCCACCGCCAGACATTGACAGCGTCTTGTATGGCGGGAGCATCCAAAACAAGAAGTTCATAAGGCCTCCCGGTTTCGTCCCCGTGCAGCACCACATAGCCGCCGGTCTGGCCGGTGATCAGAGAGGTGGCATTGCTGATGGCTGTCTGCAGGAGTTTCGGGAACCGGTCAACTACCGACTCTACTTTCCCGACAGAGGACTGCACCTCAGAGAGCGTGGTAATCATACTGGATTTTTCGTTTCCCAGAGTAATGCTCACATACCGCTCTGCAAGGGAGTCATACACGGTTTCGATCACGGTTGCAGACACATTCACCCCAAGGGCGGTGTGCCGGATAGTGACAGAGTCGCAGAGACGCACACGCTCCAGGAGCGCCGAATACTCCGGCTGTTTCCATAGGGGTTCAAACGCCACCTTAACGGTGGGAACAGTTGCACCGAGTGGATTTTCCTTGATGTAGTCGTTTGCGGCTGCCCGCAAAGCATCCTCGGTGATGTCAGTGCCGCTCTCAAACCTGTCTGTCAGGTCAAGAATGAGCGTCTTGTTTCGCACCATCTCCTCGGATACGATGGGCAGAGTCTGTTCCGGGAGCGTGACAACCGTCTCTGTTTCCGAGCCCTCCTGTGTATATACGGCGTAAGGAAGAAGCTGTGTATATACGCCGCTGTTATCCTCGTCCTGTTCCAGCGAGGTGAGGTTTTTGCCGTATTCAATGACAACACCGGTCTTTTCACCGCGATGGGAATGGAACTTCACCGTAAAGTTATCCCATTCAAATTCACCGTGCCATTTAGAGAGCATGGACCCTTCTGTGCCACCCAGACAAGCACGGACGCTTTTAGGGGTTGTAACGGAAAACTCTTTTGCCTCTGAGTAGTCCGTCCAGCCCGTGAACCGACTGTCCCCGGCGAGAAGCTGATTCAAAAGCAGTGACGGAGAACGGCTTTCTGCATAGAACGGCATCACAGGGACATTGGCAAGGTCGTAGGAAATGTGCTGACCATATACCGTAACCACACCGTCCAGCGGCTTAGTGATTCGATAGATGCGAAACGCCTGCGGTTCTCCTGTATCGTTGGGTTTAGCCTTGATGAGCCGCTCTTTTGCTATCAGCTTGTAATGCTGACCAGTAATGGGGTATTTGAGTATGCATTCAAATACACCGTTTCGTTCCTCTGTGACCTCACAGGAAATCGTATCCGTGAGCGTACCCAATCCAAAGGTGGTGAAGCTGGTGCTGTTTGCCGGGTACAGAACAGGAATCATAAGCAGCACCACCTTGGCTGAACGGCAATCTCCGCATCCCCGGATACCGTTAGGACGGTTTCTCCGGGCGGGAGCAGCGGAAAGTCTTCGCCCGTTACCTTGTCGTTCAAAAGCTGTGTGCCGAAGTAGAAATTCATCTGCTCACTGCCGCAGGTTATACCGCTTTTGATGCCTTTGAACTGCCACGAACGGTTATACCCACCGTTTTGAAGCGTAAGCGTAAAGTCACCGCTCCCGGTCAGAGTGATGAGAGGCTTTGCGGAAAAGGCTTCCGGGTTAAACAGACTGCTGCCGCTTGTCACCGAGGTTTCCAGAAGTCCGTCCTTTTTGTACCGGTACGGCTTGCAATTGAAGGTGACCGTAAAGCAGCCGACTTTGTTCAGCTGATCCTCAATATCCAGAGAGCCGCTGATCACTCCATACCGCAGATACAGAGAATCGTAGGAATCGGTGATTTCGTGATACCGGTCTGGCTCCGTGTAGAGCCAGCCTTTTACTGCACGAAGCAGGTCGGACAAATCCTCGACTGTGTTCCGTCTCACAAAAACGGTATAGGTCACCTTCACATTGGCAAAGCGGTTATTGGAAACAATCAAGTCACCGCTTCTGCCGGGAATAGACTGAAAAGAAACATCATATTCCGGTGCGGAAAAGATATTTTTGCTTTCAATATGCAGACCGAAATCAGCGGAACTGATCCCGTTATAGGTGAAAAAGGTCATGCAAATACCACTCCTTTCCGCATCGCAAATTGGCTGGCTGTTTCCATCACCTCGTTGGTCAGCTGCCGGATATCCTCCGTAGAGTAGTTGTTGAAGTTTGTAATGTTCAGCACAAGGGAAAGCCCGGATGCCGTATTGCCGGTAATGCCGCCAACGGAAGAACGAATGTTGCCGCTCACATCAAAGTCCGTGGGCAGAGCGGTCTGCATATCGTGGGCGAGGTCGGTCATCACACCGTCGATGTCTTTTGCCATGCCCTCGGCGGCTTTGACCGCTTCGTCGCCGTTATTGTCAATGGAACCCGCAAGACCCTTCACCAGCATTTCACCAACCCAGGCCATTTCCTTGGATGGCGAGTTAATACCGAAGAAACTGCAGATACCGTCCCAAATGCCGGAAATCCAGCCGGACACCTTATCCCACAGCCAGGACGCAAGACCGGTAATACCGTCCCACAGACCCTTGACGATGTTGCCGCCGATCTCCACGATTTTGTACATGAGAGAGCCGAAAGCCTTAACAATCCCGGTGATAATCTGAGGAACCGCCTTGACGATCTCCACGATAATGGTGGGAAGATTTTCTATGAGCGAAACAAACAGCTGAACGCCAGCCATGATGATCTTATCGATGTTCCCGATAACAGCATTTACGATGCCGTAGATGATCTGCGGGATCGCCTGAACAATGGTGAAGATAATCTGCGGCAGACCCTGGATCAGCGATACCAGCAGGTCGATGCCTGCCTGAATAATCAGCGGGATGGCGTCCAGAACTGCGTTGATGATCCCGTCAATAATCTGGGGAATCGCTTCCACGATGGCAGTAATGATGTCTGGTAAAGCTGCCACCAAAGAGGTCAGCAGCTGTATGCCGGTTTCAATGATCTGCGGAATGGAATCCAGCAAAAAGGTCACGATTCCGTTGATGATTTCCGGCAGAGCCGCAATCAGCACGGGCAGTGCATGCAAGATTCCCTGTGCCAATCCCGTAATCAGCTGAAGAGCTGCGTCCAGAATCAGAGGCAGGTTCTCAATCAGTGTCTGTACAATTTGAATGACTACCTGCACCAAGGTAGGAATCAAAGTGGGAAGCGCTGTGGCAATTCCGGTGGCAAGGGTCGCAACTACCTGGGCGGCCGCCTGCAGAATTTGCGGGAGCAGTTCAATGAGGCTGTTTACCAGCTGCATGATGATGGACAAGGCTGCGGTTGCCAATTCCGGCAGGGCTTCGGTGATTCCGGTGAGCAGAGTCGTAATAATGCTGATGCCCACCTCTAATAGAACAGGCAGGCTGGCAAGCAGCGCCTCACCAAGCATAGGAAGAATGGTGGACAGCTTTTCCATCAGAACCTCCACCAAACCGGAAACACCCTCCGCAAAGGTTTCTGCAGCCCCGGCTGTTCCGTTGAGTACCCCTTGCAGTCCTTCACCCATAAGAGAAACAAATGGAAGCATGGCGGTAAGTACATCCGCCGCCATAGTTTTCAAGGTGGTCATAATCGGCTCTGCAATAGCACCAAGCTGGGCATAGGCATCGGTAAGCAGAGCCTGCGCCCGCTGGGCGTCCATCACATCGCCGTTAAGTTCCTTATAGTTTTCAGCGGCTTCCTGATACAGACCGTTTAAGGTATCGGTAATCAGCGCCGCGCGTTCCTGTTCAGTACTGCAGCCATCCAGGGCTGCCTGGAAATCCTCCTCATTGACTCCCGCCCAATTGAGCGCGTCTGCCAGGACGCCCGTCAGCTGTCCGGTTTTAGCCGTTTCGTTGGCGGCTTCGGTAAGACCTTCAATCGGTAAGCTGTCACCAAAGGTTGCCCAGACGCCTGCGGCAATGTCTGTCCACTGTGTCAGTTCTTCTTCTGTAGAGCACAGCTTCGCCAGATGGTTGACTGCCTCCACGCTCCGGTCTTCTTCACCCAAAATGGAGTAAAAACCAGTGTAGGCTTCTCCAGCCTGTTCTGCGGTAAAGCCTGCGGTGAGAAAGGCGGCATCCAGTTTTGCCTGATCCTCCCGGTATTCACGGGTGGATTCGGCAAGGTCGAGGAAACTTTTGGTTAGTCCCACCAGTGCGGCTCCAGCGGCGGCAACGGCAGCACCGATGGTGACCGCCACACCTTTCATCACAGAGCCGACTTTTTCCAGCTTGCCGGAGGACTTGTCGGCATCATCTGCCGCACCTTCCACCTCGTCGCCGAAACTGTCCGCCTGTTTTCCGGCATCCTGGAACTCATCACCGGCCGCGTCAATGGCGTCCTGATTCTGTTTAAGTTCCCGCTCCATATCGTTAAGAGCGGCTTCGGCATTGTTCAGCTGAACCTGCCAGTTTTGTGTGCGGCGGTCATTTTCTCCGAAGGAGGCGGATGCGTTGTCGAGAGCCGCGCGAAGGGTTTCGATCTTCTGCTTCTGGGCCTCGATTTCTTTATTCAGAACGGTGTTTCTTGCCGTGAGTGCCTGAACGGAGGAGTCATTTTTGTTGAACTGGGAGGAAACCAGCTTCATTTCAGATCCCAGAACCTTAAAGGACTGGTTGATTTCGGACAGAGCTTTTTTGAATTCCTTTTCACCCTCAAGTCCGATTTTCAGACCGAAATTATCCGCCAAATGACCACCTCCTCCTTAAATCCCATCCGGGATGATATCGTCAATAAAGTGCTCACACTTGGGCTTTGCTTGGCCGTTCCACTGCTTGTGGCACTCCCACAAATCCAAGAGCAAACCAAACGGCATCAGCCACACCTCATCCATGGAAAGATGCAGGTGAGCGATGCCGTAATAAAGAAGCCGGGTAAACAGTTCCTCGTCTGTTACCCGACTTGTGCGTTTTTTGTATCGGTCTCACTTTCGATGTTACGCTTGGTGCCCTTATACAGAGCCTCGGTGATGGCGGTTTTGTAGCCCGCCAAATCTGCAGGGGCAGTGAGAAGCTCCACCATTTCCTCGGTGAGCAGATCCTTGGGATTCTCCTTGTTTTTCAGGTTATACACAAGGATAGACTGGTTTGCCAGGAGGGTGATCAGCCACACGATTTCTCCGATCGCCATTTCAAAGTTCTCGGATTTCATCAGCTTTTCACCCAGGTTTTCAAGACCGCCATACCGTCCGGCGATTTCCTTTGTGGCTTTGGTGGTGAGCAGTAAAGTGTACTCCTCACCGCCAATCAGAATATTTGCTGAGCGTTCCTGTTCCATGTGTCAATCCTCCTTAATCAACTTCAGACAGCGCCGCATACGACGGCTCATACACCTGCTTGTACCAGTTCGTGATGGTGTCGGTGGACACACCCTTGTCACCTTCGGTGACCTCTGCTTTCCAGGGGTGCCTGCCCTGGGTGTCCACCTTGTTTCTGCGCAGAATCGTCCCCTCGATGGTGGGAGTGGAAAAGGTGATGCTGTCGCCCTTGGTGGTGAGGTTAGTTGCCGGGATTCCGAACTTCACTCGGTAAAGCCAGAAGTACCGATACTTGCCGTTGGATTTCTTTGCTCTGAAGCCAACAGCAACGGGAGCACCGCCGTCCTCACTGGTGGAAATCACCACGCCGTTTTCATCAATGACCGCACCCGTCAAATCCGATGCCGCAGTTGCACCGATATCGTCCACACCCAGGGAAAGGGTGCCGGATTTGAATTCCTTTACAATCTCTGCCGCTCCGTCATCCGCATACAGCGTCGCCTCAGCAAGCTCTACAGAAAGCTCTGCGGTCATGGCTTTCGCAAGGGATGCCGGAGTGGCGTAGGTCTCGTTGCCGTCCTCATCCTCCGTGATTTTTGAATAGAAAAGTTTATCCAGGCCAATGGTAGCCATATCTCATTCCTCCGTTTCACCGGCGAGCCGCCGGGGGCAATTCGTGCACCAGCATTTGCGCTGATTCGACTTTATCGCCCGCGCCGTTACGCCGTTCAATATTTAAAGTTCGTATAATTTCACCACGTCAATGGCGTAGTGGTGGTAGCCGGTATCGTCCTCATGCCCGATATACCGCCTGTCCGTAATGGTAAAATCAGCGGAAAGCAGGGCTTTGGAAAGCTGCCTTTTCCGCTTCAGATAGTTGCCCCTGGAGAACAGGGAGAGCCGTGCCTCCTGAATCTCGTATTCCGGCAGGTTATCTGCATGAAGCTCGTAGGTATCCGCAAACGGAGTGACCACTACATATTCGTCCGGCGGTTCATCGGAGAACACGCCTGTCTCCACTGGCAAACCGCAGCTTGTAACTGCCGCCTTGATTTCCGAAAGTAAACTCAAATGTTCTCCACCTCCTCGTCCAGCTTTGCCTTCATGGCGCTGATACAGGCGTTTTTGGATGCCGAACGGGCGGACTTCAGAAACGGCTTTGCAGGCTGGCCGCTTTTGCCGTATTCCAGGATGGTGGCGATCTTGGCGTTGCTGTCGCCGTCCGAACGAGGCTCTGAAAAGCCAACCTTTATGTCAAAATCGCCGTTCCTGCCTTGCAGGGCGGGAGAAGTGCCAAGGGAACGTAAAAGTTCCCCGGTGCTTCTGGAGTCATACTTTGTCCCGCTGCCAATGACAGACTGCAGGTTGGAGCGTACCTTGTCCTCCACGACCTCTGCGCCTGCCTCCAGCACTTTCGGGATAATCTCGTCCGTCTTATCCGCCAGCCGGGATACCTTCATCAGAAAGTCCTCCGGCATTTTCCATGTTGCCTTAGCCATCGTCCTCACAACCTCCATATCGTTCGCTTCCGTGCAGGCACGAAAGCTCATTCATTCCGGTGTTCGTCCTCTCCCCAAAAAGCCATGCGGCTTTCCGGGGACCCCTAACGCACCTCCTGTACCAGTACTTCCAGATACATCCCCCTGCCTTTGACATCCTCCACAGAAGTGATCTCGAAGGTATGCCCTTCGCAGAGGATTCGCATATCCGTGGTGATTTCCACATCCGGAATTACACGGAAACGGAACAGGTCGGTGGCAGCGGAGAAGGACGCCATGTTCGCCCATTTCTCACTGCCATGCCGACCTTCCCGGTATGCGCGTACCTCAGCCACGATCACATCTGTTTCTGTTTTGAAGCCGTCCTCGTCCTGTGTAAACTGTTTCTCTACGATTGAAAGGAAGGTGTTCATCTTGCCGAAGCTCATGTCACACCTTCCATTCCCGGTCGAGCCGAAGCAGAAGATTGACCGTGTTCCAGACCTGCTGTGCCGCGTTTGTGTTATCAGCAAAGAATCCGCCCGTGGAACCGTCCCTGGACTCATAGAAATGCGATGCCAGCATGATCACCGCCTGTTCGGTGGTGGCCGGCATCGCATTCTCCGTGTAATAGCCCTCCTGGATATGCTGGTAGTTCTCCGCGTAGGAAACAGCGGCGGTGATGTAGCTCTTCAGAAGTTCATCATCCGCCGAATGCTCCAGAATGAGATTGGCTTTTACTTTTGAAAGCAGTTCTTCCATCACCGCCACCTCCCTTCATTAACCCGCAGACTTCATTTGCAAGAGCTGAATTCCCTCAGTAAGAATAACTTTGCCGTCCACACGCTCTGTAGCCACATAGCCAACCTGACCGTTAGTGGCATAAAGCTCATTCAGTCTCTGTACGGTACGTCCGGCACGGTCTCCGATCCAGTAATTCTGAAAATCTCCGAACGCAATGGCAAATGCTCCTGCTTCCACAGTCGGAACATAAGGACTGGTATACAAATCATATCCCAACAGTTTGTCTGGCTGACCCGCCTGCACGGAAGGCTGCCACAGATAGGCTCCATTGTTATCCTTCAGTTTTCTGAGAAGGGACACAGTAGCATCGTTCATAAGAAACTTAGCGTTCCTGCGGTAAGGGGATTTCAGTGCATAAACAAGACTGATGATCTCATCCACTGTAATAGCTGTTGCGCTTGCAGAGGTAACACCTACAGCACCGCCGCTCGCAGTAAAAATACCTGTAGGCTGATTGACACCAGTGCCTACGCAGAATGCCTGTTCCTCAGCAATTCCGAATGCTCTGGCAAACTCATTGGCGATATACTGCTCAAGCGGGAATGCCGCATCCTGCAAAAGCTCCACACTGACACGGATGAGGTCGGTCAGCTTGAACGCATCGATCTGCTTTTGACCGAAGGTCGGATTGCTCTCGGTAAATGCGGCATTTTCCGCTGTCCAGGTTGCCGTAGAATGACCCACCGCAATCGGGATTTTCCTGTCATGGTGGGTAGTAATGACCTTTGCAAGAGATCGGATTACGTTTGCCTCATCCAGACCAACGATAATCTGGTTTTCAAACTCTTCCGGTACAAGATATCCACCGTCTGCGTCAACACTTTCGGAAAGCACATTATGGATCGGTGCTTTACCACGAAGATGTCTGCCAAAATCTTCCTTATATGCGTTGGATGCACGACCGCTCTTAGCCTCGCTCATACCGGAACTTTCCGGTGTCTGCGTAAGCGGCTTGCCCACGGGCTTGTTCAGTTCCGCCTCCATCGCATCCCTGCGCTCCATGCGGCGGATCTCGTTGGAAAGATCGTTCAGGTCCTGCTCCATAGCGGAATAGGTGGCGTCATCCGCCGCAGACAGCACGCCCTTGTCGTTCCTGTGGGTATCGAGGAAGCCCTCCATCGTGTTCCACAGCTTTGCTCTCTTTTCACGCATTTCGATAATAGTCATGATGATTTCCCTCCGTTAAATAAAGTTTTTGATGGTGTTGAGACGCGCTTTCAGTTCATCGACCGAGCGTCCCGTTGCTTCTTCCGGCTCTGCCGGAGTGTCTGTCTGTGCAGGAGCGGGTATATCCGCTTTCTGCACGGGTTTTACCTTGGCGCTGATCTTGTTCATCAGAGCCGCCTGCACAGTCTTTCTGGAAAACGCATAGGCAGGAATTGTAATCTCGGCGGCTTTCTCATCTTCGAGAATTCCGTCCGCAAAGCCCAGCTCCACAGCCTTGTTTGCGTTCATCCAGGTTTCCGCATCCATAAGGTGAGACAGTTTTGCCCTCGACAGGCTGGTCTTGATCTCGTAGGCATTGATGATGCTTTCCTTGACCTCATTCAGCATCTCGATGGCTTTCTGCATATCCTCGTGGTCGCCCATAGCGATGGTCGCGGGATTATGGATCATCATGAGCGCTGTAGGAGCCATCAGCACCTCGGTTCCAGCCATAGCGATGACGGATGCTGCCGATGCCGCGATGCCGTCAATCTTGACAGTTACGTCATCCTTATAATCCATCAGCATGGTGTATATCTGGCTTGCCGCAATGCAGTCTCCGCCGGGCGAGTTGATCCACACGGTCACGGGACCGCTCCCGGCAAACAGCTCTTCACGGAACTGCGCTGGAGTGATGTCATCATCGAACCAGCTCTCCTCCGCAATCGTGCCGTACAGTTCAAGCACCCTTACCTCGGTTCCGCCTTCGTCCGCCTGGTTCTTCCACGCCCAGAACTTCTTCGTTTGACTCATTAGCTTCTTCCTCCTTCCCTTGGTCAGTAGTTGTATCTGCAAAAGTGCCCGCCTTGGAAAGCGGGAGCATATTGCCGTTTACGAGGTAGAGATCGCCGCCGTCTTCTGTCGAGATGCGATCAAGGTTCTCCAATTCCCGGATGTCATTTGCTGACATCCATCCGTTTTGCCTTGCTGTTGCATACCCGCTCATACGGCTCTGGTAATCTCCCCGGAGCAGTCCTTCTACATTGAATTTCACAAAATATCTCTTTTTCTCTTCCGATGATAAGAGCCGCCTCTGTATGGACTGCTCCCAGCGGATTACCCAAGGATCAAGCGTGTACTTCACAAACTCAAGGGACTGCTGCTCAATATTAGAAAAGCTCGACTTTTCCAAGTCACCCACCATATGGGGCGGTACTCGGAAAATTCGAGCAATCTCGTTTATCTGGAACTTTCTCGTTTCCAGGAACTGTGCCTGTTCCGGCGAAATAGAAATAGGTGTATACTTAAGCCCCTCCTCCAAAACAGCGATCTTGTTGGCATTACCGCTGCCACCGAACTGAGTCATCCAAGATTCACGTACTCTCTGGGGGTCTTTGATTGTTCCCGGATGTTCCAGAACACCGCTCGGCTGAGCACCATTGGCAAAGAATTTACTCCCATATTCCTCTGTGGCAATGGCAAGTCCAATAGCATTCTTCGCCATTGCAATGGGACTGTAACCAACCAGACCATCAAAACCAAGCCCCGGTATGTGCAGCACATCGGATGGATGTAGCTTTACCAGAAAATCATTGGTTTTTGGTACTTCCTCAACCGATTTCTGATAGGTGTAATAAAGCTGTCCCGTTTCATCTCGGCTGACGGTCATCTTATTTGGCATAAGCGGATATAGGGCAACGACCTCACCTTTTCCGTTGCGGATAATCTGTGCATAGGCGTTGCCCCACAGGAGCAGATGCGTCATCAGCGTCTCCCGGAATACAAAAGAACTCATCTCCGGGTTCGGCTCGTCATGCAGGAGCAGATACAGCGGATGGTCCAGCGCCTTTTCCTTACCGCCGTCCTCCTTGTAGCGGTAGAGGTGCAATGGCAGTCCTGCCACAGCCTCCGCCAGAATACGGACGCAGGAATACACCGCCGTCATCTGCATGGCGGAGCGTTCCGTCACCGCTTTGCCGGAGGTGGTGCTGCCGAAGTAGAACGCATAGCCGCTCCCGGTGGTACGATCCTGGAGCTTATCCCTGGAACGGAAAAGCCCGGAAAAGATACCCATATCGAATCACCATCCTTTCAGATAAACAAAAGGCCCCGGCTGTCATAAACCGAAGTGCCTGTATCGTTGCCACAGCGTATCGCCCGGTCAAGCCCCATGATGGTGGCAATTGCGCCGTCAATCTTCTCTGTGGATTTTTCCTTGTCTGCCTTGATGTTGCCAGACGGGTCAGTGCGGATGAAGATGTTGTCCATCATCCACCGCAGCACCGGGTGTCCGCCGTGGGCGATCTTTTCCTCCAGCACCAGCTTCATCAGTTCTTTGGTAGGAGGACTCATATCCTTAAAGCCCTGCCCGAAGGGGACTACCGTGAAGCCCATGCCCTCCAGGTTCTGCACCATTTGCACAGCGCCCCATCGGTCAAAGGCGATCTCACGGATGTTGAACCGTTCGCCGAGGTTCTCGATAAATTTCTCAATGTAGCCATAGTGGACCACATTTCCCTCGGTAGTCATCAGTACGCCCTGGCGTTCCCACAGGTCATAGGGAACATGGTCACGGCGTACACGCAGGTCGAGGGTCTCCTCCGGTATCCAGAAGTATGGCAGGACGTAATACTTGTCATCCTCATCCAGCGGAGGAAATACCAGCACGAATGCTGTGATGTCCGTGGTGGAGGACAAGTCCAGCCCTCCGTAGCAGATGCGCCCTTCCAGATCCTCCTCGGAGACCGGGAACGCACAGGCGTCCCATTTCTCCATCGGCATCCATCGCACCGACTGCTTGACCCACTGGTTCAGCCGTAGCTGCCGGAAAGCGTTCTCCTCGCCGGGATTCTGCTGGGCAGATTCACAGGCCGCTTTGACCTTGTCGATGCCCACCGTGATACCGAGGGAGGGGTTGGCCTTCTTCCACACCTTGGGGTCTGTCCAGTCATCTTCCTCATCGGCGCCGTAAATGACAGAGTAGAAGGTGGGATCGACCTTTCGCCCCTCTGCGATGTCGATGGCTTTCTGGTGTACCTCGTAACAGATAGAGTTGGTGTCGTTGCCCGCTGTGGTGATCAGGAAATACAGCGGCTGCATTCGGGCATCCCCGGAACCCTGGAGCATGACGTCAAAGAGCTTTCGGTTGGGCTGGGTGTGCAGCTCATCGAAAATGACGCCGTGTGTATTGAAGCCGTGCTTGTTCGCCACATCCGCCGACAACACCTGGTAGGAACTGTTAGTGGGCAGATAGGTGATTTTCTTCTGAGACTCCAGGATCTTCACCCGCTTGGAGAGCGCCGGGCAGAACCGCACCATATCCACCGCCACGTCAAACACGATCTTCGCCTGGTTACGGTCGGCGGCACACCCATACACCTCGGCCCGTTCCTCACCGTCCCCGCAGAGGAGCAAAAGCGCCACAGCGGCGGCAAGCTCCGACTTTCCCTGTTTCTTGGGGATCTCGATATACGCCGTATTGAACTGCCGGTAGCCGTTGGGCTTTAACACGCCGAACAGGTCGCGGATAATCTGCTCCTGCCAGTCGATCAGTTCAAAGGGCTTTCCCGCCCAGGTACCCTTGGTATGGCAGAGGGACTCGATGAACATGACCGCATAGTCGGCGGCGTCCTTATCGTAGTGCGAGGTCTTCGCCATAAACCTGGTGGGCTTGTATTTTTTCAGCTTCCGCATGGACACCACCTCCAAAATGGCATAAAAATAGCACCGGCTATTTCTAACCGATGCTAAAAAATCAGGTCGATAAACTGGAATTCGTCATTTTAATTCGTTACCTTTGGCATCTAAAAATTCAAATTGCAGAGTGGAATTTTTATGGTCAGAAAGATAGAAGAATACATACGGATAAGTATCATCCGGGATTACTTCTTCGTACACTTCATTCCCAGTTGTAAATCTAACAGTTTTACAGTTTGTATTGTTTACTATAAACGCATATCCATCACCCCATTGAATATATGCAATGTCTCCGATTCTATCATCAATGGGCTTATGAGTTCTAATAAAAGTGTATTCAGTAGCATTCTCTTTTACCTCAACTTCCATAGGCAAATAATAATGCTTCTGATATTCGTTTCCTGAGATAAACCAAGCGATTGCTCTATTGTCATTGCCGCACATTCCCGCATACTGTATATCAATGGTATCGGAATCAGAAATTGGTATTTCTTCTCTTGCCTTTTCTATTAGTTCATCTGTGCCTTTGAGTGTCTTTCCACAAGCTGATAATGATAAAACCATAGTTATTAAAAAGATTATGGCTAATTTTTTTCTCATTGTATCCACCTCATTCTAAACCCCGATTTGTCTTCATCAAGACACCCTCATCATACAACGATATTGTGATTTTTTCAAGCGAACGGATTTTCTGTATGCCGGTGGATCGTCTCCAGAATCTGCTCCTGCTCGGACGCTTCTATGCCAATGGAGGCAAGAGCCTGTCTTGTGCCGCAGTCCGGACAGATCAGCGTCTTGTTATCCTCTCTGGAAAGTGCCGGAGCGCCGTGGTAAGCTCTTCCACAAAGTGGACAAACCGCCAGTCTTGCAATGGAATTATCTCTCATGGCTGATCACCTCGCATTTTTCATAGGCTGCTGTCAGCACCCGTTTATCAAAACGGAAGGTGTCATATCCTTCCATACAGGTGTGCATGTAAGAATCACTGGGAACTCCAATCGGCCGGTCCTCATGCATGATGTAGGCGAAAGCCGTCACCGTTCTGCGCCTGCCTGTCCGGATTCCCTTGTACTGGAGCCGGATATCCTTCTTGTAGTAGAAATTGGGGAATCCCTCGTAGCGGTCGAGGGCGGCTTCATCCGCAGCTGTCACCTCCCAGATCACCACGGGAACCGTGCCGCCTTCGCATTCCTCGATGGTCAGATAGGAGCCGGTCTTGCTTCCCTTAAATAGCAGTTCCCAGCCCTTCAGGTTGGACGTGCCGAGGATCGTGGCGTGTGGGCAGCGCATCCGCATCTGCCCGACATTCAGGTTGCTGCCGTAAGCAATGTAGTATCTTTTTTCTTTCATGGTATCCATCCTTTCCGAAGGGAGACTCCCCTGTTAGGGGAGATGACAGCGCAGCTGACAGAGGGGTTGCCGCCCCTGCAAGGGTTACCCTTCTACCACCTTAAGACCGCCGAAGCGGTCAGGGGTAAGGTGGGAGGAGGCTAACTCCTGCGTGTCCTTCAAGCGGCGGCTCGGCCGTGCCGGAAGGCGGTGTCCCCGGTCAGGTTGTGGGTCAGGAAATCTCTGGCCGTTGCGAACTCCTCGCCGATGAAGCCCAGGCGGAGGAGCCAGGTGCGCATGGCGTATTTGGGGTTCTCGTTCTGCTGGGGCTTGGGGCTTGCCGTCCGCACATCCTTTGCCATCTGGGAAAGTGCAAGGCAAAGCTGGATGTAACTCTTAAGCTGTCCTGCGTGGATGCCGCCCCTGCGCTCTGCGGTCGGCTCATCGAATTGGAAGAGCCGGAACTCAACCGTACCCTTGGTAAAAGTGGCATGGAGGTTCAGCATATGGTAGCGGCTGTCGTTGTAGTGGTGGCTCCTGCCGTAGCTTGCGCCGTTGCTGGTGTACCAGATGTCCGCAAGGTGCGCCATCGAGCGGGGCTTCCTGCGGTTGACCTGCTCCAAAAACCGTGGGTCTACCGTGCGGCAGTAGCGGCTCATGCGGCCCCGGTCGAGCTTCAGCGCCTCGGCGATCAGGCTTTCATGGCTCGCCATGATGTTGGCAAGGTTGCGGAGGCTCTGCGGCGTGTGCCCCTGCGCCCCGATGTGGATGTGGACGCCGCATCCTCTGGAGGCGTCGCTTTTCGCTCCTGCGTGTCTGAGCTGTCTGCAAAGCTCCTGCAGGGTTTCGATATCCCCGTAGGTCAGGATCGGGGTGACCAGTTCGCATTTCTGCTCGTCCGGCCCCGCAATGGAAACGTCCTTCTGGAATTTCCACTCGCGCCCATCCGCATCCCAGGCTGACCAGGTGCTGTACCCGTTGCGGCCGGCAGTGTTCTCGTATCTGCCTGTGCCGAAGTAGGCGGCGGCAACCTTCGCTGCCTTCTGGCGGGTGATGCTGTTCATCTCGACCTCGACCCCGATGGTCTGGTTCTTCATCTCTGCAATCTGCCTTGCTGTTTTCTCGTTCATTCTGAAATCCTCCGTTTTTCTGCCTCGCGGCTGTGTGTTTTCCCTTTCGGTGTACACATATTCGCTCTAAAAGAGGATAATAGCAAGTTCATTCCGCGTTATATATTACACAAAGATGACCGCAGGATATTGTGTAGTTTACAGCCTTTTACCACCATTAGGTGTGCCGTTGACCTTCCGGCACAGGTCCTCTCCGAATGCTGCGGAAAGGACGCCGCCATTGTCCCGGGCGACCATGATGGAGCCGATATCATCCACGCCCAGCACAGTGCCGTGGGTGCCGATAGGCGGCGCCTGGGGATCGTCCATCCGCACCAGCTCCACACGGGTGCCGGCAGGGTACTCCTGACGGATGCTTTCCACAATCTCTCTACTCGGAAACTTCATGGCTCACACCCCCGTTCTTGAAAGCCGAGGAACCGGTTAGATTCTTCAGCAGGATTTTGCGTTCTGTCTTATACTCTGTTCCGATAAATCCAAGCCGCAGGAGAAAGCAGCGGAAAGCGTACTTCTCGTTGTCCACCTTTTTCTCGGTGACGGTTACCCGCTTGGCATTCCTGCTCATCTCGCAGAGTGCGGAGATGAAATGAGTATAGACCTTGACCGCATCAGCGTCCGGCATCTCAGGAAACCAGGGGAATGCCACCCGGTCTTCCAGGATTTCGATGGGCAGAGCATCCACGCCGAGAGCCTTTTTGATCAGGCCGCCTTTGGCATCCAGCAGCCTGTTGAGATTGCCCACCGCTATCTTATCCAGCGGGATTTCCACCGTAAGCTCCACATTTGTTTCCTGTGGCGCAGTGTCGGCGGCTTCGGATACCTCCTCGAAGGGCTGTTCCTCGCCATCCTGCGGCAACGAAGGCTCCGCATGGAAACCCTCCTGCTCCAGCTCCTCCAGCAAAGCCTCAATTTCCTCGCTGTCGGCTCTGTCATCGAAGCTGACCGTACCGTCCTTGCTGACTTCCATGTAGCCTACTCTATAGGCGTAGCTTGGTACGCCAAGGTACTTCTTTTCGCAGCCAAGGAACCCGGCGATGTAATCCGCCAATCTTTTTCTCTCGCTGCCCGTCACATTGTATCTGATTTCCATGTGCGAAAACCTCCTTTGTTTTTGGTAGGTACATATATCACTCTGAACCCTTGAAATAGCAAGCGGTTTTCGCACATTTCTCTGTA
>NZ_NFKS01000035.1 GCF_002160515.1 Anaeromassilibacillus sp. An172
GTAACTAAGGCGGCAACGCCAAAGGCTGCTGCCGCCTGTTTCAAAATATACTTTTAATTTCTATTTTTACACTGCTGTATCGTGTTTACACATAATTTGGGATTGAGCCGTATTTTCCCTTAAATTCGCTGTTCCAACATTTATTTCATGCGGAATTCCCAAATAACTCACTTCAATATTAGCAACTGTCTGCATAACATTCAGTTTTTCTGTCACATCAAGCTTATCCCAGAAATTTGGTTTTAAACTAACAATAGTATCAATATTTTCTGTAATAGTCTGGCTAGAATTAATTTCATATGCCTTTGGTTTTACGGACGCATTCTGTAATGTCGTTCCAAAGATGCCTCTAATTCCCAACGACAACATCATAATCAATAAAACGATCCCAATGATGCAATTAGATACACATAAGCATCTATAAATTCTATTTTTTATAATTTGTTTTGCATATCGTTTATTCTTTATTTTTCTAGTAAGATTTATAGCTATGTAAATGAATGATAATAAAGTTCCTACAACTAATGTACTTATAACAATCAATGGTACGGTAGTGTAGTATGCAATAACTGTGTATACCCCATACGGGATAACGACCGCCACTGCTTTTGTCCATTCTGTTTTTTTATATCTAAATAGAATAGTAGAAAGAATTGCTGTACAGACTAATAATCCCCACAAAATAAACTTTGAATTATAATATGTCATTCCTGGCAAGCAACGGAATAATATGCTTTTAAACCATATCACAGAGATTAAATCGTAAAATACAACTCCAGCTACGAACTCAATGTTTCCTAATGTACTCCTGTCTTTCATCGTCATGTACCGCTATGCGGTCACCTACTAAAATCCATTCCAATTTATATCGTAGACCGCAGAAAAATTTTTCCACCTATCATAACCATCCACATCCAACAGCTTAAGCATTGAATAACGGTATTTAAAGTTTTCTGGCATTTCTCCCATATTATATAATCCTTTAAAATACCGCATTGGCAGGATATCACGACAGGATGTGCTTTGCATAAGCTTGTATAAATTAGTTCTTATAAAATAATCTTCTGTTCCGCGCCCAGAATCAACGAACCAACTCAATGCTATATTATAGTATTCTACGATTTTTTTCCAACATTGCTCCTGATGATCCAATAAAATAAAAACATAGGCATCTCTGCCGCTTGATAGTGATAATCGAACAAAGATAATATTTGCTTCTAAAATAAGATGCTCAGAATTACTTTGAAGATTAATAGAATTTAATAAAATGCATTTTTTGAATTCTTCAGCTTCAATATCAGGAAAGCATGAAACAGTTATCGTTTTTATATCATCAGACACATAAAATTTTTCGATTGTTTTTTTCAAATCACTTTTCAGCCAAAAGAAATCTGCTTGTCCCGCTGGAACAAGCCAAATCATATTCTCCCCATTATTTCCGCAATTTTTATCTATTAAATTGATAGTTCCTCCGTACCAAGAAATAGCCGGCATAAAGAAGATAGTATTATTTTTTTGCTTCAACTCACTAAGAATACTCTGATAGTCATATATCTCATCTTGACGCACGCAACTTAAATCATTGATGAAATCTATAATCATACCGTTCCTCCCTCTTTTTAGTGCTACCCTCATATGGATCCCATATTTTAATTATCTTTCCAGTCTTCAAATCTCTAATTGAGCTAAATATGGCTGTTTGATTTCTCCACAAATCCAAATCCGTATGAAAGTGGCCAAAGTACCAATGTTTATATAATGTATTACGTTGAATATCATCCAAAAAAGTGGTCAGCACCAATTCTTCTGTACAATTATTTTTGATACCTAAATTGTGTAACGTTGACAGATAATATACAGTTTCAGATGGAGCTGTATGCGTAATAATATAATCAACATGAAAGTTTATTTTTTTTAGATTCTCTCTAGCATTGTTGTATTCTTCCTCTGATGGCATTTCTTGCGGCCACCAAGAAACTCCTTCTGTGCGAGAAGATTTATCGATAGAGTACCCACCCCCATGACAAAAAACAAATTATCTTCAATACAATAGGTCTCTCCTCTAATCAAATGAATAACATTATTTCGAATCTTGTGCACTCTCCCACCTGACCACATATCTTCAGGATAACTATTTAACTTCTCAAAGTTCTCATGATTTCCATCAACAAATAAGATTGTATATTTTTGTTCACTCAAATAATCAAAGAACATCTCTTCGGACCAGTATCGTCCATTCCAAAAACCAATACCAAAATCGCCACACACCAATATTGTATCCTCTGCATTAAGTACAGTATCAATTTGTTCTATCCATTTATATTGATTTCCATGAGTATCCCCTGTTACATAAATCATCTTTAATTCTCCTTCTGCCATTTTATTACCTAATTCAAATGCAATATCAGGAATTGAATGATGAAGGTGCGCCGTATTTTCGCTACGGACACACCTTCGTCAGAGATTCATGCACGAGTGATTTCAATTACTAATTATCCAAATGCATGAATGCAACGAACACAATGTCCACCATGGCATTCGCCTTTGTCATCAGCCATATTGCGCACTGCAACATCAGCTTCAACTTTCTTTACTTGCGGTTTTTCGTAAGTCATAGCTATTTCTCCTTCCTTGTTATTTATATGAAGATTATTTGGATAATCTCATATAGTTCAAAATTACAAATTATGTTTTGATACAATTTCTGAAAATTTGATTTGGTTTATATAATGATCATACCTTGCTTTAGCACTTTTGCAGAAATGTTCATCCACGTATTCCAAATCATCGTGAACAAACTGCATCATTGCTGGGCAAATATCACAGAAATCATAGGCTTCACAACGCAAGCATCTATAATTTTCAGATGCCTTCATTTTAGGATATTGACTAAAACTATTCCATATGTCGTCAAAATTTTCGAGTGTCAAAGGTTTCCCTGCATGTCTAAAAGACATACATGGACACATATTCCCCTCAAAATCAATCGCACAGCTTGCTCGTCCGAGTTTACAGCGAAATAACGGTCTCTCCTCCAGCAAATTAACTATCTCAACATCTGACTCCTCACCAAATGTTCGAGGATGTTTGTCAAACTCTTCAAATTCATATTTTAAAGAATCCCTCTGAGACACTGCATACTGTTGAACAGAACTATCATTATCAATAGATGGAAAGATTTCAAATCCAGTACGAAAAGGTATGTCGAATGTATTAGCAATCTCTTTAATCTTTTCCAATTCCAAATAATATAAGTTTAAAACCGTGGCCTTAACTGATACACGTATTCCGGCATCTAGCAATTTTTTTATGTTATTAATTATCTTGTCAAAAGCACCATTTACGCCGGTAACTTTTCTGTATGTTTCTTCACATGCACCATATAAAGATATATCTACTAATAATGGGGGGGTACTTAGAAAATACTTTGATTATTTCATCATTAATCAAAGCACCATTTGTATAGATTTCAACAATGAACCCTTTCTTTTTTGCATATAAATATATGTCCAAAAAGTCACTTCTTGTAAATACATCTCCACCTGTTAGCGTGAGAAATAACACTTCTTTTTCATATAAAACATCGATTATTCTTATAATGTCACTATACGAAAGTTCCTCGGCTGCATGGTGGTCATGTAAATAGCAATGAACACAATTAAAATTGCATTTTGGCGTGATTTCAAAAATCACAGAATACAACTGATGATTTTTTTCCCATAGACTTCTCTTATCTGTTGCAAAATCTAATACTTGCATTTTTATTTTTTCAGAGAACAAATCGTCCATAAGCTACACCTCCAAAAAGTTCTTTTGAATCAATGTTGAAACGAACTCAGAGACATCGTTATGTAGTATCTCAATATCAATATCGTCTATTATTGCATCCTTCAAAAGTTGCGATAAATCAAAAATTGTTTTATTACCATCAATATTATTCCAAATAAACATTCCGGTTTGATTTACTTCATACAAAGAGCATTTATCACCGGAATAGTTGTCTGAAATATCGATCAAAAAATACGATCCATGAATTTTTCGACAAACTATATTGTCTTTTCTATTTATTGTCATGCTACGCTCCTTGTATCAATACACTTGTATAATTATTGCAAGCCTCAACTATTTTTGCCTTATCTCCAGAAATAGTTCCAGCAAATAAAAACTTTCCTTCTTCATCCACTGCCCCGATTCCCGCTTTATTGCAAGAAATCAACATGATATTATTCCAAAGTGCGGAATCTTTTCTTCCTTTATCTAATATTTTTTTACAGTTTCCCGCTACAAAAATTTTCCCATTTTTTGACAATCCGTAAATATAAGTATTATCTGCTTCGATGGAAATTATATCTTGCCAAGACATGCACTCATTTTTAGGATCATCCTCTTTTCCAAGGAAAAATACAGTTCCATCATTTCTCAAGCCAACAATACCATCTCTGAACACTTCCACATCCTTTATATGTCCCCATTTTTCAGCGTTCTTCAATTCTGTAGTCATCGGTAAATTTTCAGGCAAAACTACACTTCCGTCATTAAGAATTCCCACTATAAATTCTTCATATGATTTTAAAGTTCTCACATTACTCCATTTTAGAATTGATGAATCTGCAGGAGATCCAGCATAAACAATTGTGCCTTTGCGAGTCACTCCATATGTACAGTTTGGAGCTGTAAGTACATAATTTATATCAGTCCAAGTTTCCGTGTTCTTTTGTCCAAATTCATTGTCACTTCCAAATACTTTTACTTTACCATTCTTATATACAACAGCGTAATTACGTTCGCTGGAATCGAACTCAACAGCATCATCTTCAATTTGAACTTTGCCACCACTAAGTGCAATATAAATTTTTTTCTTTTCGTTTTCCAGAAATGCGATTGTTCCGTTTCCTACTCTTAGGCAATGAGAATCTGACAACAAACTTCGTCTTTTTCTAATCAAATTTTGAACGGCTTCAGAAACGCTTTCTCTCCAAATTTCATATGATTTCTCACTAGCAAATAGTTTGACAAAAACATTATTAAATCCACAGTACTCACAGTCAAAATCTGAAAGTGATATTTGTTTTTTTTCTTTTCCGCATACGGGACATCTTATTACTTCACTCATTAATATCCTCCATGATACTGTTTTTTATTTGCCAATGCGAAAAATCATCATTATGACAATTAATCGCATTAGCCTTAGTTTCAATTATTTAAATACTTTTCCGAACAAGTATTTAACAGGTAAAACATAATTTATCTCTTCAATCAACCCCTCATCACCAACAGTTTGAGAGCCACAAAGAATCCCTACAATACAGCCGTCTTTTTTGGAGAAAACGGGTCCTCCGGAACAGCCCCTTTTTGCTTCCATGTTCGTATTTATTCGTTCAATTCCATTTTTAGTTTGAATGGACGATATGTATCCCTGGAACAAACTTGGTTGCAACTCATCTAAGTTATCACTTAGTCTGCCTCCAAAAGGATATCCCCAAAGATATATTGCTTCTCCTGTAAATGTTCCGGTCTGCAAAGTTCGCAAAGGTAATGCATCATATTTTCCGTCACGAATTTTCAAAATGGCCGCATCTAAATCTGTATCTTCCCAGACTACATCAGCATCTTCCCAAGTAGTACGCACATCTGCATTTTTCCTGTTTTGTAATCTCACTTGAATATTTTCTTTTCCTGAAATCACATGACTACAGGTTAATATATGTCCGTCACTAGTAATGATAGAGCCACTGCCACTCGAAGTACCATCTTCTGTTGAAGTTCGAATAAATACAACACTATCCACCTGATCCAAGTATGCCTCTTCATAATGGAATTCTTTCTTTGGCACGACAAGTTTATTCACTGGAATCGGAGAAAAAGATGCCTGTGCTTTTTCTCCTTGTGCTTTTTCCGATTCTTCTTCTTTTTCACTACGATCTTCTCTTGAAATATATTTCTTATATCGATCAGGAATGTGATCTTTTGTATAATAGCTTATCATTTCACTTGAATCAGAATCTTGTTTCACCTTAGGATTTTTTGCCCAGGCTTTTCGCATGTCTCTTTCAAGATTTTCAGCAACACGACCATTTGCCCAATTCTTCAATTTTGCATTGATCATGTTTTCAAATATCTTTGCAATTAGGTGCCTTGTTTCTTTATCCAAGAAAAACTTCTTACTATTACATTTTATTTCAAATATCTTCGTTAGTTCTTCGGATGTATAATCTTTTAAAAGAAAATCCTCGCCAAAGCGTGATTGAAAGCCCGGATTAGAGTCCAAGAACCTATCCATTTCTTTGGGATATCCCGCAGCTATAACTGCGAATTCACCATTTAGAGCACTCATTCGTTCAAGTAAAGTATCGATAGCTTCTTGTCCAAACACATCACTCATAGAACCAACCCTCTTCAAAGAATAAGCTTCATCTATGAATAAGATTCCACCCATTGCTCTTTCAACACATTTTTTTGTTTTAACCGCTGTTTGACCCTCGTACTCAGCAACCAATTCCGCTCTCGTCACCTCTACTGTATGCCCGCGAGATAACAACCCTAATTCTCTATATACTTTTCCGATTAATTTAGCAACAGTTGTTTTCCCTGTTCCTGGATTTCCACGAAGCACCCAATGGAAATTAAGATCCTCTAAGAGATCTTCTCTGTCATATGCTATGGCAGTATTTTTTAAAGCTATTAATTCTCGCAATCTGGTTTTGACATCCTCAAATCCAATCAACTTATCAATTTCATCCATAGCAGAAGTAGGAGTCTCTTCTTTGTGTAATTTACCCTTTAGGAATCTTCGTTGATCTTTTGGTACATGATTTTCGTTGAGAACTCTAATCTGTGTTCCATCTGCGCTAGTTTCATACAGTGGATTTTCCATCCAGTTATGGAGCATATCTCGTAAAAGATTTTCAACCTCACGTCCATTTCCCCACGTTGAAACAGTCTTGCGTTTTTTATTATCAAAAAAAACTTCTAATTTTGTTTTTAACTCGCCATCTATTTTGACTTTTTGTTCTTTACATTTAAGTAAAAATATTTGTACTAATTCAGAAGGCTTATAGTCTTCCAGTACAAATTTTTTCATTCTACTCGAAAGTCCTTCATTACTTCTAAGAAAATCTTCCATATCCGAAGGATACCCCGCACAGATTACAGCAAATTCCCCATTTAAGTCTTCCATTGCTTCGACCAATTCGTCAATAGCTTCGCTTCCAAATCCTCCACGAGTTCCTTCTGATTTTGTCAATGAATACGCTTCGTCAATGAAAAGAACACCGCCTTGAGCTCTGTTAATCCATCTTCTAGTTTTAACTGCTGTCTGACCCTCATACTCTGCAACCAGATCAGATCGAGTTACTTTATGTGTTCTACCATTGGTTAAGATTCCACATTCTTTATAAACTTGGCCAATAAGTTTTGCAATCGTTGTCTTTCCTGTTCCAGGATTCCCCTCCAGTACCCAGTGTAAACGTTCTGGCATATTACTTACGCCAAGCTCGTTATTTTTATTGAATTCTGCAGCTTTTAGAAGTTTACGTAGTTCTTCTTTTATTTTGTCATACCCAATAAGGTCATCTAATTTTTCTGAAGCACTGCGGTTATCAGGAACAGGAAGAGGAGTTTTTGTAAATCTAATTAAATTTACAGGTATGTCCTTTCCTGTCAGATTTTTTTTCAAATCATGAGAAAAATCTTCGCCAAATGTTTCTATTAATCTATTCGTCTGAGCATCCAATGCTCCAGGAAGAAATACGTTACGCACATAACGAGCATTTGAAAAGTCTTCATCTTTTCCATGTATTTCTACATAACGCGTCAATGCCCGAAGTGCATTTTCCTTAAAATCATCATCAGCATTAATGCCTTTGTCCTTCAACATTTCTAATAGAATAGAGCACAGCTCTGCACCATTATAATTTTCAAAATGTATGGTTTCTGTGAATCGTCCATTAAATCCGGGATTTGTTCTTAGAAGCTCATCCATTTCGTCTTCATAACCAGCCATAATAATACTAATGTCGTATCTATTATTCTCCATAAATGGTAATAGAGCCGCCAGAATTGGGGCACCACGACCAGTAGTATCTTTTTCTAATTCGTATGCTTCGTCAATAAACAAAACACCGCCAAAGGCACGTTTAGCAACCTGTGAAAAATCACCGTGGTTCTTCTGATTAAAAACTTCTGACATCAAATCAGATGCAGTATACTCAATCAAATGTCCTCTCTTCAAAAGTCCAAGATTTCTAAGAATCTGCCCCATGTAACGAGCGACTGTAGTTTTTCCTGTACCTGGATTTCCGGTAAACAGATAATGACCAGGAATCTTCATATCTCCAGCAATCATACGGCGTCTTAGTTTTTTAACCGTTTGTTTGACTTCCTCTAATCCGGTCATTGCATTCAGTCTTTCCAGAGTTTCGGCACGCATATCTTCCACTGGTCTTAAATTATCAAGAAGATTTTCGGGGATGTGACTTTCCTCTAGTATTCCAACAGTTTGATCATCTTCAACAACAGATTTTGCATTGGAATCTTTTTTCCAACTTCTGATCATGTGTTCAATTAACTTTACGGCCTCTCCGGCATTTCCCCAGTTCTCATCCGCTAAGTTGACCCAATTCTCACAGAAATTTGGAAGTTTTTGTAATAACTCATCTGAAAACCTAACTGAATTTTTTTTCGCATGAAAAAGCAATATCTTGTACATTTCTTCAGCAGTATAGTCTTCAATATGTATTTTTTCTGTAAATCTTCTCTGAAGACCTGGATTTGAATTAATAAAGGTATCCATCTCTTTGGGATATCCAGCTGCAACAACAATAAACTTTCCTTTATATTGATCCATCGCCTTCAGCAATGTATCAATTGCTTCTTGTCCGAAGTCTCGACCATTATCATTGCTTCTTTTGAGTGTGTATGCCTCATCAATAAACAGCACTCCACCCATAGCCTTTTGTATACACTCTGTTGTTTTAACCGCAGTTCCTCCAATATGCTCAGCAACCAATTGAGCTCGATCCACTTCGACTAGATGACCAGATTCCAAGTACCCCATTTCATAAAACATTTGTCCTATGAGTTTTGCTACAGTCGTTTTACCTGTACCTGAATTACCTGTAAGCACAAAATGAATCATTTCATCCTTTTTTTTCGGTTTCGGAAGATTGGGGCTCAATCTAGATGCTGTCAAATATTTAAGATTTGCTGTTGACGGTTTATTTCCAATATCATAAGCTTCTAGTGCATCTTTCACAGACTGCATTCCAATCATATTGGACAACTGATCTTTCGCTGAATCTGGTTTTTTAACACCGACTAACTCATAACACAAATCTGGTGTCAGTAATTTATTTGTTCCAAACGCTTTAAGTCTAATGAAAACTTCTTTAATTCGAATTTGATGCTCACTAAGTGACATGGCTTGACGTAAAGAAATTGCAAGATTATCTAAATCTTTCATACGAATTTTCAAGTCACACTGACATCTTAAATACATAAGCATATTCTTCAGCTCTGCAGTATTAGGGCACTCAATATTAATAATATTTGCATCCTTATCTTCACTTGCAAATTGATTAACCTTATAAAAATTCGCTAAGTTTCCATCTGTATAAAGGAACACAATAATATTTTCATTCTCGGTTCCCATTCTCTCATACCCAGCAGTTAACGAGTGCAATGGATCTTGACCAAACTCTTCGCCGAAGGCAGTCGGATCATTTATCACCACGGCGGTTTTTATCAATGCATCATGCATGTATGCATCTATTTGGCGCTTAACAAATGTTGTATCCCTCATTCCGAGATGGAGTGGTCCATTTCCACCAGTTTTTATTAAAATACCAGTTTTAAGACTTCTATCCCAGTTTTTCTCACCACTTGTTTGCACCACATCTAAAGTAGATACATTTGTACTACTCGAGCTATGAGAACTAGCGTCGGAAGATACTGCGTGTGCATGTCTTCCACGTTTTAATCCCCTGTTCTGCCTAACTAAGGTAGTACTGTTCTCAACTTCAACAGTTCCAGCTTTGCGATTATTACCATTTACTCTTAAAAGCGCAAACGAATCAGCATCATAACAATAAAGCTTATTATCCTTATCATAAAATACGATTCTTTCATAGCCACTCTTTTTCAATTCCAAGTATGTAAGTTGTTCAATATTCAACTTCAATCCGCCATCTGTATAAAATTCATCTGCAGTTAATCCTGTAACAAAAAACAAATGTCTCCACGAATTTTCAGGTGTAAAATAATTACTTCCCATACAATTCACCTTTTAACTTTCTTAGTTTCTTCTTACACGAGATGCCACACCATCCGTATTACTTGTGCCTTCTGGCAGTGTTGCTCTTGCCTTTTCATCACCGCCTTCAACAGCAGCAATATTACCGACTCTCGCTACCTCTTGTGAAGTTGCATCGCCAAATCTTCTAGCACAAGGAAAAGAACAACCTTCTACTCCTGAAAGTCTCAACTTCTCCGCAACTTCTCGTGCAATTCTATCCCTAGTCACTGGATTATTATCAGCATTACCCACGATGAGTTCTATATGATTAGTAACAATTCCAGCTTCATCTGGTATTGGAGTGATAACTACCGCAACTTGATCACCTGTATTAGGGTTTTGGAAGATTGCATGATATTCTTCTCTATCTTCACGTCCAAAAAACTCACCATCTGAATCAATCATTTCATAATTTGAGTCTAAAATATTTCCTATTTTAGCTGCAGTTTCGTATCTTGAAACTGACATAGCAACATTGATATGGGCAGCATTTTCTATAAGAGCAAGCTGTTCCTGCAAAGCACGCAACTGTTCTTCCTCCGTTTGAAGTTCAGTTCTAGTCATGAAATTTACATTTTGAATACTACTGCGTAAATCAGCTATCTGATTTCCCAAAATAGAAAGCTGACCAAATGTCCAATAATCAATGCCATTACTATATTCAAGAACTCCATCGGGGGTATCGATTTCATATACTCTATTTTCAGCTGACTCAAGCTCTTGAAGTAACTGTGATTCTCTAGATTTTACAGCGTTGTACCAGTAATTCCACTCAAGTTCGGCAACCACAAGTTCTTCTTTCATATCTAAAGCATCGAAAAATGCGTCTCTGCCAGAAGTGATAGAAGATTGATATTGACCACCACTGATATCGTCATTTGCTTGCCTAATTTTTCTTTCAAGAACGGAAACTCGCTTCTGATTCAATAATTGTTCTCTGAAAGATTCTCTTATCTGATTCAACATCCTAGCTGCTTCCTGTGCCCAGTATTCTGCAAGTTCTCTATCGCCCTGGTCTCTTGTAGCAATCTGCTGTGCCAAAGAATTTACTTTTTGATCCACAGCACTAATCTGACCTTCCACCCTAGCACTAACGGTGCTGATATTTCTCTGCAATTCTTCTCTTTGTCGTTGAAGTTTCTGATCTGTTTCTGTTCTAAGCTGAGTTAATCCTCTTTGCATCTCACTGCGTGTTTGTCTTATTTCATCTTTTAACCCTTGATGCTCTGCTTGAAATTCAGTTTCAAGTTGGTGGATTTGTGCTTCATGCTGACTTTGCATTGCATTTATTCTTTGTTGCTGAAGCCTCTCTCTCTCCTTAACTTGATTATCAAGTTCTCTAATAGTTGCACTCAACTGAGTGCGATCTCTTCGAGCGGCGTCTTGCTGTTGCTGCATCTGTTGTAATAGTCGCGCATTCTCAGCTTGCTGCTGTCTTCTAACCACATCAAGTTCTCTTCTCAAAGTACTATTCTGAGAAGCTTGATAATTTGCTTGGCTTGTCATCGATGAAATTTTATTTCGCAGCTCTCTAATCTGTCTTTGCTCTGGAGTTTCATAATGGCTCATTTTATAATTACCTCCGTTATTTAGAAAATAGTATTCTTAAACCTTTCCAAAACCTCTGCAGATGGCACACCAACCATACTAACTTTTTCTTCTTGAAAGAAGAATTCAACCTCCGCTGGTTTTGTTCCGTATTCCCTTGAAAACTCTTTATACCTTTCAGTCAATGGTATTGCTCTCTGATTTGAAGATCCCCGCAAATTTTTACCATCATTCAGAGATTCATCATATGCACCATCAACAAGCAAATCGCATTTATCTAATAATTTTAGGAAATCGTCATTACTACTCTGTACGAGTTCCTCATATGTAAATCCAGTATAAATAATAACTCCTAAATCAATCTCTTTTCGGATTATTTCTATTAGCTTTGTTAATTGTTTTGCCTGCAAAAATGGCTCTCCACCACTAACAGTTATTTCTGTTCTTCCGGATAAAATAATTTTTGAAGCAAGCTCTTCAACAGCCATTAAATATCCTTTATCTAACGGCTGACTGTCTGGAGTCATGCAACCATGGCAATGTCTTATACAGCCTTGGGTCCATATTCCAAATCTTAAATCCGGGCCAAGTTTTGTAATACCATCTTTAATATCATAAAGTCTTATATCCATATGCTTACCCAACCATACCTGGTTTTCTTCTCTTTTCAATTTTAGCCTGTAAAGCTTCTATATCACTGATAAGATTTTTTAACAAAGAATCATATTCTGCCATCAGGCGTTCCCCAGTATTATTCATAGAATCCACTTTCTTATGGAAGCTTTCCATATCAACATATCCTTCTTCTTTAATCCCATCTTGGATTCTTTGATATTCTGAATAATATGCAACCATTTCTTCATATGTTTCTTTTGCAGTATTAACTTCCTTTATGAGCCTTTCAATATTAGGTTCAAGATTTTCAATATCATTGGTTACCTTTTTTAAATCAGTTTCCAACAATTCAATTTTCTTTTTGATATCCTTTAATTTTGCCTTTAGTCCTTTTTCTTTTTCAATTAATGAACTATATTTTTCTTCTTCTGCCTTCAACAAATGCTCTGCATTTCTAATGTCACTATTAACATCTGCATTCTCTTTCTCTGCATTCTGAATTTTCTCATCCAGCTCTTTTTTTCTGGTCTCAGCGTTTCTTAATGATGCCAACACTGTTTGCAAAGTATCTGATTCTTCCAAATCCAAGTATCCGGTATTCTTCTTAAAAAAGCTATCAACCCTACCTGTAATTCCCAAGTATCCAGCAAAAATACTGTCAAATTCAGATTGTGAGATTGTTTTCGGCATGCTGCTTTCCACCGCTCGGAGCAATGAAGCGCAGGTTGATAAAGTAGCTACTATTAATTCCGTATTATTTTTACTAGTTTCAAACAATTTTGCTTGCTGCTCCAACTGTTTTCTCAGTAATTGTCGATTATCTGTACTCATTCCTTACACCTTATCCTCACAACGTATTATATATTCACTTATTCACTTTCACGAGAGTTTTACATTGTAAATTCTCGTTGGAAATCTGCATCTGCGAATAAACAATGTATCCTCATTATCCTTAAGTCCAATTGCCACATCTATCAGATCACTTCTTGCCGGAGCAATAGAATACGGCAATGAAATATTTATGATTGTATCGTCTGCCCTAATGGATAATTTATCATCATCACACAATAGCACTGGTTCAGAAAAAACTAATTCAGCAACGTTAGATTTTGCATTTTCTTTTGAAACTGTATAAATTGCATCAAAAGAATTGGACTCTGGATTGAACGCTAAGAGTGAGTATGTGTGTTTCAAATTAGTCATAGCGTTATATAACAGCATTCCCTTTTCAACAATATCTGTATAAGAGTCGACTAATTCATCATTTCTAAATCGTTCATCCGGCAACATTGGATCATATGATAATTTTTCACGTATGTAATACATTGCTAAATACATCTCTTGAGCCTTTCCCAAGATGATAATATTTGTATCTATCATTTTATCTGCTGACACCAAAGCGATTGCATGTGAAAGCAATTTTGCTATTTTTTCTTTTAGAACAGTTAACTTCTCATCTAATTCTGCGCATGAAATTGTTATGTTTGAAAAAGAAAACGCCTCGGCATTTAAAGACTTTCCTGACAAGAAATAATTGCGAAATGCTTTATTTGCAGAAGCCAATTGTCCTTCGATTTCTGCTTCAATATTAAGCCTATGTGAGTTCGAAATCATTTTATTTAACGCTTCATTCACAACTGACCATAAATTCTCACTATTTTCCTGCCAACTTTTATCTAAACGAATATCCGTTTTCCCATTACAAACACAATATCCACATGAACTATCATCCAAATCAATAATAAGATAATCTTTTATAGACGAATGTTTTTGCTGAATATAATCATACAGTGAAGCAGCTTCATATTTTGTAATACTCATAGTCAGCTCTCCATTTCTACTTTAACAACCGCTGGTATCAGAACATCATCTCCAAGGTCATCACTAGCTTTCTTTGCAATACCTGGAACAACACATTCTTTAATAAGTTTACCTCCATACTCTTCATCTTCATCATCTGGAATGTGCCAAGTCTCATCGAATTCATCACCAGGATTAGGATAAAAGACATATAAATCCAGTCCATTTAATGATAATTCAAATCTACGTAAAAACGTGGTCAAAGTCTTATTCAATTTCTGCAACCCCGCGATTCGGATCTCTGAATCACCGTTTTCATCAACTTTTTTATCTGTCAGATCATCACTCATTTCAACAGATAATGGTTTAAAAAGAATCTCTTCGCGGAGCAGTTTATCCACATTTATTATTCTGTATAACTCAAGGAATCTCTCTGACAAAGGTTTGATTTCCTTCGGAAACAGGGAAATCTGCCAATCATGTAAATGTGAATAAAAATCAGATTTAACATCATTCATTTTGCTTATTGTATCATCTAACGCTTGTATCCATCTTGCCTGAACTGCATTCGTTACATCACACATTTCTGTATGAACTGTCATGGCTCTGTTTGAATTTTCAATATAAGCATCTGTGAATTTTCGCATTTCATCGTTTAGCTCTGACTTATATGATTTCTGTTCTTCCGTCAGATAGCGTGAAACTAATTTTTTCGCCTGGTTCCTTGCCGTCTCACTCACCTGCTTGGTTACGCTATCATCAATTTCCTTGGCTCTTGCTTTAGCTTCTTCGATTATTCTACTTGCCTCTGCATTTGCGTCATTTGTAATTCTCTCTGCTTCTGCCTTAGCCTTTGATATTATCTTTTCTGCCTGTTCATTAGCATGTTCAACAACATCCCCGTTTTTCTTTTTTTCCTTCTTCTCCGTGCTAGTTACAGCATCATTCTCCACTTCGCTAGTATGTGCATAATACATTCTAAGGATTTCCCTTGTATTGTGAATAATTTCATAAAGTTCCTCTATATGCATAAAATCCCTATTGAGTTCACAATCAGACCATTGAATCTCTCTTCCCATGTTGTTACAAACATGAGGTATAAAGTTCTTATATCGTGGATCTTTTTCTACATCTGTTAACGTGTTGTTTTCAAAGCCGTTATTAATATCCACTAAAGCTGCACAAACAACTACATCCAATGTTCCAGTGCCTTTCTCAAGAATTCTATCCAATAACTTACAATGTCCTGTCGTTCTTATCTCATAAATCACAGCATTTCTAAATTCTATAAAAAACCTTTTACTGTCACTTCTACTTCCGCCCCAAAAATTTGATTGATAACCATTTTGGTAAATTTCCCACGCAGTAGCACGCTTTTTTTGATTATTAGCCATATTTACTTGTCCTCCTTTATTATATAATCTTAGATAAGAAGTCTGATGTTGTCTTTCTAACAGTTTCGCCAGTTTCAGCACGAAGTTCAACCTCAATACCATAGTTTTCTAATACAGTAATTGAAAGTCCATATTTCTTCCCAGGAATCACATCGAATGGAACCCATAAAATTGAATCACATTCTCCAATAGTCGCAGATTTCAGATTTCTGTTTTTTTCTTTTGAACGATACACTTTCACTACTACTCTAGGTGAAGCAGTAAAAAACTCGACCCTATTCGAAGTTGTCGGACGGGGGCTTCCACTTTGAATCATAAACTCAACTTCACCTTCCAGGTTATCTTCTGAAGGCATCCATAATCCATAACAACAGTCCGTCAACTGCTCCATTATTTGATTCGTTTTTCCAGATTCTGTGCTAACCTTCTTTTCGTCAGGTGCTTTTGTTGTTCTAGCCTTATTGACTTTAGAAGAACCGGGATCTAGTTTTGGCGCAGGTAAAGGTCTAGGTGCCGGTACAGATCTCGGAATTCCATAAGCAAAACGTGCTGCTCCAAATGATACTGCTTCACTCGGTCTATAAAGAGCAACCGGATACTCATCTTCAACTAATTCCTTCAATCCATTCAATACCATTGGCATCTGACTAGCACCACCGGATAGAACAATCGCATCAATTTTAATTCCTGCTGACGATGATTCATCCAACACACTTTGAACAAGCTCCAATGTTTGAATTAACAAATGCTCTGTAAGTTCTTCAAATCGCTCTTTTGTTATTTCAACTTCGCAATACTCATCTTCATTTATGACAGATGCAGATACGGTTTCATTAGTGCTTAATCCGATTTTCACCTTAACTGCTTCCTCTCTAACAATTTCTCGCTGTCTTTCATTTTTGGGTGAATAACCATATTGTTCCTCAAGCACATTAATTAACTCCTGATATAAAACCTCATCAAAATTTTTACCACCGATTTCAGGCAAACCAGCCTTAGAATGAAGAACATACGGTGTTCCTTCATCCTGTGCAGTGACAACAGCGGTGTCAAAAGTTCCATGGCCCAAATCATATACTAAGACTGTAAATTTTTTCTCTGTTATACGAATTTCTTTTGGTGCAACATGCTGCATATAATGTAGGTAGTCAATTGCTACTGCTGCGGGTTCTGGCAATCTTCCCAACACATTAATTTTGTTTCCATTAATTTTAATTTTTTCGATATTTTTTTGCATCATTTCCAAAAGAGCAACATTGTCTGCAAATGCCGCTGGGAATGTGAATACGACGTCATACACGGGCTTTATATTCTTATTCTTTAACTGCTCTTCAGCCAAATATATTAAATCTCTCGTAATTGCCGAGTATATTTCTCCAGTTTCCACCGGTTGCTCAACATTTGGAATTTTTATGGTATTCTCTTTAAATCGCGTTTTTATAGCACGTACCATTTGTGCAGGATTACTCTTATAAATTGCTTCAGCTGTCTTACCATCCTTAAAAACTATTATTTCTTTTCCTTCAGGAGGAGCGACGTATGCTGCAGTCGGCATACCAATCCCATCAAGCCCATACTTATGTGGAAATAAAGAAATCGGATCTTCATCTTCATTCATAAGCAATGATACGTACCCGTACCCATTTCCAATGTCACATCCTAATACATACTTTTTTTCTCCATTCATATCAATACCTCTTCAAAATCAGCTAAGATTTTTTAACTCAATAGTATTTTTAATCGGTGGTTTACCAGGTTTATCCACCTCACGTGCTTCAATAGTAAGTATCCCTAATTTATCAACACACAAACGTGTTTCACTTTTTGTTCCTTTTGGGACCTCGGCTCCATGATCAAGTGTTACAGACATAATCTCTTTATAATCCTCAAAAACTCTCTCTTTATCAGGATGGGAATTTACAGACTCATAAACTCTAAATTGAGAATATCTCTGATTATCAAGAAGCGTACAGGAATGTTTGTAATCTCCTGTATAAGGTATAGGAGTTCCAGCTTTTATATATGTTGAAATATGACCTTTTTCATCATATTCTGATCTATAGAACCTTATTCCAAGGTCGTATGCGGTTCTCTTTTGAACCCTGTGTATATCTGGATCATTCTCAAAAGTACCGAAACGTGCCGCACCATATGCAATTGCACGGCTTGGGCGAAAATACACGATTTTTCCTTTAAAATTAGGAATCTGTGCCTCCAGTTCTCTCTGAACCATTGGCATCTGACTAGCGCCACCCGTCAAAAGTATGAACTCTGGCTGCTGATTAGGATGATCATTAAGAATTTCTTTTGTTGCCTCGATAGTTTTCATTAACAAATCTTTAGACGCAGTTTCAAATTCGCTTCTTGTAACTTGGGCTGACAAGTAGTCGTCATTATAAACTAATTCGGGCTCGGCATATGTGTCAGAGCTTAAGTCAATCTTTACAGTTTCAGCCAGAGTACGAAGAGTGCTCTTATGTGCTGGTTTCAAAGGAACATTGAATTTTTTTGCCAACAAGTTAAACATTATCTCATCAAACTCTGATCCACCGACTTTAGCAAGGCCTCTTGTATTAATAATGTCATAATAATATAAATCACCAGAACTATTACGTTTCCCTGCAGGATATGCGGAAACTAAAGCAAGGTCAAAAGTCCCACCACCCAAGTCATATACAAGAATGGTTGTCTCTTTAGTACTTTTTGAAAATTCAGCAAGATAGTCCAATGCTGCTGCAGCAGGCTCTGCAATCGTTCCATAAACCTCTACTTTTGTGCCATCAGCTAAAGTGGCCTTTTCTGCCAACTCAATTAATCTTTGACGCTGAGCAAAGGTATAAGTTGCGGGGTAAGATAACGAAATCAAATTCGTTGTAACCTGATATCCCGATTTTAGTTGTTCATTTGCTTTTCGCACACAATGTTGTATTACTTCTGTAATAGCCGCATCATATGGAATAGTTATATCTCCGCCATCTAATGTCATTCTTTCTCCCAAATGACGCTTAAGATAACGTACTCTGTTCTCCACTGGTTTCGCACGATTTCTTACAGCATCTTCTCCACATAAAGTTCCAATTTTTTTAGAATAAAAGAATACGCTAGGTATACCGTCATTCAATCCTTGTGGAAGTAAATCATGGACAATCCCTCCCATTTTTGTTCCTTCATCAAAATCTGAAATATAACATGTAAAGGAATTGTAATTTCCAAAATCTAGTCCAATTACTGGTTTCGCCATAATATCTTTCTCCTTGCTTATTATTTCTATTTCTTCAAATAATTATTTTTTAAGTTCTTTCAACGATAGATTGTCCGAAAATTCTTTTCGTTCATCAGGGACATTGTTTTCTACATTAAAAAAATAATCTTCAGATAGTCCAAACACTTTAGCTATATTTACCTGTGTAGTTTTGCGAGGAATAGATGCTCCAGATTCCCATGCAACGACTGTCCTTTGTGAAGCACCTATTTTCTCTGCCAGTTGCTTTTGAATCCATGATTTTCTAGCTCTTAAAACCACTAATTCTTGGGCAATATTTTTTCCATATTTACCTCCGAATCAATCTATATATACAATTTTATACAATAAAATTATATCATTGTTCGTGTAGTTTCTCAAGAGGATTTATGAAGTTTCATGCAAAATAACCATATTTTAATATTGTAAATTGACGTATTATGACATTTAATGATGTCTAATATTGCATTTTATTATACCATATGTTATAATAAAAATATATTTTTAGACTTTAAGTCATCAAATATGGAGGTTAAAATGATTACAAATATAACTAATCAAGAATTAGAACTCTTTCTTGCAAAAGAGCACCCCGCATGGCATGCACAAAGTGTGCATAATCACGCAAACGAATATTTGACATCCATTGATGAAAGGCTTGCTATTGCTATCGAAGCGTTGGTTAAATCTGGAGAGCGAATCGATTTTCAATATGGAGAATTTTCGTTATATTTAATCCAGGCTCTTCGTCAAAATTGTAGTTATTGGGACGCAATCATTCTTATGGATGCATATATTAAAGACCCATTAAATGGTAAGGCATTAATACTGCGAAGGTGATTATATGGGTATCTACAACACTAATTATGAAAATTATTCTCAATCTCAATTAACTGCCTTATTTAGTTCGGATACATGGAAATCCTTATCCTTTTCTCAGCGATTAAATGCATGTCAAGAAGTCGAAAACAGATATGCCGCAGAAAATAATGTTCATCCATGCACAATCACATACCAACCTATGAATGGCGCTTGCTATGGTTGGCAAAATGGCAATACCATATGTCTCAATTCGTACTTATTACAGGACGGTCAATTTTGCACTGATTATAAAGATTCCTACGGCAATGTACAATCAATTAGAACTGATGTACTTGCTCCAGGTTGGAATACATTAGACACTGTTTTTCACGAAGGAACTCACGGTATTCAAGAACAATCAGGAAGAATGCCTTCAACATATATAAGTCCAGAAATGGATGGTGATTTGTATCGAATTCAAGGAATAGAAAAAGAAGCATATGCGAATGGACAAATAAGAACATTGGAGGCACTGTCAAACTACGAGAAAGAAGTCGGGCACATGGATCCTGAGCGCAGTGAGTATATCGCTTCTATCAAAGCCGACTCATTTCAAGCCGCGCTGATTGATGCGTCACAAAATTACAATGACCCAAACATTGAACAAACTTTGCAAACTGTTATAAATGACAGAGAAAATGGTATTTCTCGTACTAACACGTCCGAAAGTTATGATGCGATCAATAATTTATGTGATGATTATGGCATCCATTCATCCGCAGACGTTTCAACCGTGAGCAGCACTCAAACTATACAGCCTGATTCCGAAAATTCAGAAACAGAAGTACAATTGGATGATGGACTTTCACACACAGATCACGAAGCCAGCATCGCTTACCAGTTAGATGACGGGCTTTTGGATTCAAGCACTACAGAAACTACTACTGCCAATACAGCAGAAACTCCTTCATACGAAGATGGCAGCGAAGAATTTGATACAACCTATTCTTCTGACGAAACATTAAATGATGATGGATTCGATAACTTCACATTTGATAACGCAACTCCTGAACAAGATGATGGATTTTCGTACTCAGATACAACTAGTGACTATGGCAGTACTGAACAATCGTATATTTCAGATGGCTTGGATGATAGTCTTGGTACAGATTCCGTTTCCTCCTCTGATGTTGATTCCACTGCTAGTAATGAATCAGGCTATTCTGAGTAAGAAAGGAAACATATATGAGTGTAAATAGCGAAAACAATTTATATGGTTCTTCTATTAACAACAGCACGTATCACAGAACCGAAAATGAACCACGCCTATTTTTCAGAAGTCAATCAAATGGTAATATATTTGCCATTGATGAGCCTTCTGTATTTAAAAACATTTTGCTTCTTGGCGGTGCGGGAAGCGGGAAAACAAATGTAATGAACCAAATTGTTGCTCAAGTACTCAACTGGAACAGATCCGAGGGTCGCACAGGAGTAAGCTTGATATTTGACACAAAAGGAGATTATATAACGCACAGCAATTTTCGAGAACCTGGTGATTATGTTATAGGAAATGATAGCAGATATCGTAACGAGAGTGTAACTTGGAATATATTTGAAGAAGTTTTAGCTGATGGTCCACTTCCAGTAGATTACGAAGCAAACGCACGAGAAATTGCTAATGTGCTTTTCAAAGACAGAGGTTCAAAAACACAACCATTTTTTGCAAATGCCGCAAGAGATATTTTTGCAAATATGATTATATATTTCATACGTAGAAATAGAGATAACCCTTTAAAATGGAAAGATCAGTTAAACAATTACGATTTTGTTTCTTTTCTTTTGCGTAAATCACCTTCTCAATTTGTACAATATTTCAAAATATACCCAGATATGCATGGCTTGATATCTTATATTGGCGATGGAACCAATAATCAGGCACTTGGCGTGTTCGGTGAATTAAGAAGCATGTTATACGATTGTTTCCAAGGGGTTTTCTATCAAAAACCCTCTCGTGCCAATCCATCATTTTCCATTCGACATGCAATTCGTTCAAAACAGGGAAAAACAATTTTTGTATTGTATGATATGTCTTTAGGCGAAACAATGATTCCTATTTACAGACTTCTTGTCGATTTAGCCTTAAAAGAAGCATTAAGCACAAATTCAAACGGACATACTCATATTTTTCTTGATGAATTAAAACTTCTTCCCAAAGTATCTCACTTGGAAGATGCACTTAATTTCGGGCGAAGCAAAAAAGTATCTGTAGTTGCGGGGCTTCAGAGTGTGGGACAGATTTATTCTACATATGGTAAAGATGCTGGACATGTAATTCTTGGTGGTTTCGGGTCGGTAATTGCTCTGAAAACAAATGATTACGACTCCAGAGAATATGTTTCTCAGTTGTTCGGTCCAAACATTGTGGCCTATAGATATGAGAACGGAAGCAATACGCCTATCGATCGTGAACGAGATGGAAGAACAGTCGAACACTGGCACATACAAAATTTACAAGTAGGTCAAGCCGTTGTTGGGTTAGCGTCTCAACCAGATCCGTTTTTCTTTTTCTTTGAAGAGGATCGATATTAACGTACATTAGCATGATTTAGATTGAGGAGAAAAAATATGGCACACATTAATCATTATAGACAAGTAAATAATATTCAGCGTCTTTCTGTTCACGAAGCTATTTCTCCAAGATCTTCAAATGATAGTTTTGGAGCATTTGGCGGATATAAAAATCAACGAGATCTTATTGGATTGTATGAAATCAGCAGGAACATCGGTTCCAAGGGTATCGTATTAATTCACAACGATTCTAACTTTGAGTCAAGATTATCCGAATTATATACAATCAACCCCGCAATTCGTCAAAGAAGAGTTGCTCCTCAAATGTATTTAGCAAACAGCCATGGAAGCCAAAATTCATTTTACGATCCACTATATGGATTATCTTCGAGCGATGTTCTTGATGTAATTGCTCCTATTCCTCATGATAGTCGTACTCTCGCTGAGGTGCAATCTGTTCGTTCCGTTTTGGCTGACTACCTTGAAATCATTAGTTATCAATTCACAAAAAACAGCAACGCTTTTGGCAACTATCCTTATAACCTTGATTTACTGTATGAAATAACAAGTATGTCTTTCACGGAGTTGAATAGAAATATCCTTGCTTACCTTCCAGCCCAGCAGTTTGATAATTTAACACGAAGACTTTCTGCTCCTGAGGCTCAGCAAAGAGTATTTAACGCAGTAAGATCGTTTTCACTTGCTTTAGAAAAATGCTTATGGAAATATAAAGGTTTTTCAAAGCACAGCCAGTTGAGTATTATTGATACAGTACTGTCTAGAAATTTAATCAGCATATATGTGCCAGGAAGCAGAAAAGAAACTCTTGATTATTTAGCTGCTGAATTTAAGTCTTTAAACGATCGAAACATACCATACTTGCTTGTAACAAGTAATATTACAATTAGCGAAAGCCCTGAATTTCAAAAGCTATTTTTAAATGAGCATTCTGACTTACCATATTCCACCGGTATATTATCCGAGGATATCTCAAGTGTTATTGGCGCTGGTTCAACTACTAATAATAGTTTTTCAAATAATACTGCGCTGTCCTCGTTTTTTACTCAAACACAAGAGATATTTGTATTTTCTTGTTCCAGCACTTTAGCTGCCGCACCATTTTCAGATGGGATTGGTAATTACTATCGCCAAGTATCAGAACAGCATAATGAAACACACATAGAGCCTTTTCATATTTTTTCATCACACGGATACGGCTCAGCACAGAGAGAGGTTCAGCAGGCTATAATTAATCCAGAGGAACTAACATCTTTAGGAGATGGCTGTCTGATATATGGGAGCAACCATGCGATTCCTATACTGGCGAATCATTTTATATTTTAGAGAGGTATTTAAATGGCTTATATATGTGATGATTGCAAATATATTTTTCAAAACAAACGATCTAGTTGCCCGTTTTGCGGCGGAAGGGTTTATAATAGTACCCTTCTCGAAAAAAATTTACTTAATGATGGATACATGCAGGCACCAGTTAAAGCTACAAAAGAAAATCATCAAAATCATGTAAAATCTGAAAACCCTTATGATGATCTGCGTCAAGCTTTCTTTAATGCTCATGTGACGGATTCTTCAAAAAGTAAAATTCCTGAAGTAGCACCTGCAACATCAGAAAGTCTTCCTCAAAACAATAAAGCTACACCATCTGGCACTGACTTTTTTTCACAATTTTCAGGAACTCCGAACAGTGGAGGCGATATTCCTACGGTGGAAGTGCCTCCACAAACACAACAACCTGAAACTCTTTCGCAAAACGACCCATATGAGCAAGAGCTACAAGAATTAGAACGGCAACGCAGACGTTTAGATAGGCGATATAGACGAAGATCAGCATTAATTTTCATTTCAAACATTAGATGGAGAGCTATTTTTCGTATTTTGTTTGTAATACTTCTAATCATCATTGCAGTTACAATTTGGCAAATGCGCTATGTTATTTTTAACTCAATGATTAGTTTTTTAACGAGTTTGCTACCGATTATCATAATCGTATTGATTTTATGGTATATTTTCCGTTCTCTTTTTCGTTGATTATAACTATATTAACAAGAATCTTTAAATTTAGTTTGTATGATGATCTTTTGCTGTTAAAATAATGAACTTTGTTTATCCATACGTTTACTTATTTTCAATTGGATTATTCATCGGTGTTTCAGTTCTTTACATTTAACGTTTAATAATATTATTATAATTTTGGGGATCGATAAAAGCTTTACGATGATTAGAGAGATCTTTTCAAAATCTGTTCAAGGAAACCATAGCGGAGTTTATGGAAAACGGACTTGAGGCAGAACTGGACGAAGAGCTGGGTTACAGCAAATACGACTACAAAAACAAAGACAC
>NZ_NFKS01000036.1 GCF_002160515.1 Anaeromassilibacillus sp. An172
TAGGCTAAACCCCAATTCCTCCTTCTTTTTTATCAAAGTGTTGGTTGCTTGATAAACGCAAAAACCCTGAATTTCAGATAGAAATTCAGGGTTTTTGGACAAGCTGAAGTCAATACTTTTATATAATAAAGTATTGACTTTTTTGTTTTATAATTGATATAATTTTTTTGTAATTTTATAGATGTTTTATATAGAAAATAAAAAAAGACCTGCCGAAGCAAGTCTTTTTAAATTTCACAACACTGTGAGGTTGGTTTCCCAACGATTTTGGCGAAGCCTTATTTGAACTCGTCATGTTATTTAAGATGAGTTAATTATACATTAAATATGGAACAATGTCAATAAATATTTTTTAGGAGGGCAAGATGGATAGGAAAGAGTATTTTATAGGGCTTGATATGGGTACAGATTCAGTTGGATGGGCTGTAACGGATACTGAGTACAAAGTCATAAAATTTAACCAAAAGGCATTGTGGGGCGTCAGACTTTTTGACGGAGCGAAAACTGCTGCTGAAAGAAGAGGCTTTAGAACTTCCCGACGCAGAGTTGAAAGGAGAAATCAAAGGCTCAACTGGCTTCAAAATGTTTTCAGTGAGGAAATAGCCAAAAAAGACCCGGGATTTTTTCAGCGCTTAAAGGAGAGTATGTTTTCACCGGAGGATAAACGCTCTGATTTTGAAGAACAGCCGGGAAGATTTTCTCTTTTTAATGACAGCGATTATACAGACAAAGAGTACTATAAGGACTATCCCACAATAAGTCATTTAAAAGTTGACTTGCTTGAAAAGGACAAAAAGTTTGATATAAGACTTATTTACTTGGCTGTGCATCATATAATTAAAAAGCGAGGACATTTTCTTTTTGATGATATCAGTGCAGACGATGAGATAACATTTGATATTGGCTTTGACAGCCTTAACGATTATTTGGAGGACTGCGGTTTTGAAAGGATAACATTAAACAATAAAGATGATTTTACCAAAACTCTGCTAGATAAGAAAATAAAAGTCAAAGATAAAACAAAGCTGTTGTTAGAACATGCCGGTTACTCAAAAAAAGATAAGCAAAAAGAGGCATTATTTACTTTGATATCCGGCGGAAGCGGAAACATAGCTGATCTGTATGATGACGAAAGTTTAAAAGAGCTTAAAAGCATTAAGCTTGCAAATTATGAAAACTTTGAGGCTGAACTGTCGGAAGTTTTGGGCGATGACTTTGAGCTTATAAACAGGATAAAAGCAGTTTATGATTGGGCGTTGCTCGAGGATATTTTGCAGGGAGAAACATATATCTCAACGGCAAGAAAAAAGATATATGAAAAACATGCAAAAGATTTAAAGCTTTTAAAACAGCTTGTGAGAAAGTATTTAACTGCTGAGGATTACCGAGAAATTTTCAGAGTTTGCAGCACAAAAATAGATAATTACACAGCTTATTCGGGAAATTATTCCGATAAATCACAGAAGTCCACAGATGACAAGCTGAAAACAAATCCCAGTGCTTCCAGAGAGGATTTTTACAAATACATCAAAAAGAAATTTAAACCCTTTGAGGATAAAGATGATGTAAAAGCTATTTTCTCTGCAATGGAGGAAAATGATTTCCTTCCAAAGCAGGTCGGCGCAGAAAACGGATTGATACCCCATCAGATTAACGAAAGGGAATTAAAAAAGATTTTAGAGAACAGCAGTAAATATTACCCATTTTTAAATGAAATTACAGATGACAGTGGTTTGACCACATCAGAAAAAATTCTGCAAGTGTTTAATTTTAAAATCCCCTATTACATAGGACCATTAAACAAAAATTCAAAGTTTGCGTGGCTTGAAAGAACGGATGAAAAGATATATCCGTGGAATTTCAGTGACGTTGTGGATACAAAGAAAAGCGCAGAAAACTTTATTGTGCGAATGACCGCAAAATGTACATATACAGGAGCGGATGTGCTTCCTAAGGATTCTTTACTTTACAGTAAATACATGGTTTTAAATGAAATAAACAAGCTTAAAATAAACGGCGAACCTATAACCGTTGAGCAGAAGCAGAGTATGTACAATGATTTGTTTATGAGATATAAAACCGTTAAAACAAAAACTTTTAAGGATTATTTGAAAAACAACTTCGGAGTAACTGACGCTGATGTTGTATCCGGAATAGACATGGAAACCGGAATAAAAGCAAGTCTTTCCTCCTATCATGCCTTTAGAAATATACTTGAAAACTATAAGGATGAGGAAATGGTGGAGGATATTATACGTCACATTGTTTTGTTCGGCGATGATAAAAAGCTTATAAAATCATATATTTCCGAAAAGTACGGACATATTCTCAGCGAAGCGGATATAAAATACGCCGCCTCAAAGAAATTTACCGGTTGGGGCAGACTCTCAAAAGAGCTTTTAACAAAAATATACCACGTTAACAGGGAAACAGGAGAGGCGAAAAGCATTATTACTTCCATGTGGGAGGATAACAAAAATCTCATGGAACTTTTAAGCTGTGAGTATGATTACATGGACAAGGCTATTGAGTACAAAAAGCAGCATATGCCCCATGGCGCAAACTCTGTAAAAGACTTTATTGAGGAAAGCTATGCTTCTCCATCGGTAAAGAGGGCTATAATTCAAGCTACAGGAATTATCAACGAGATAGAGAAAATTATGAAAGCTTCACCTAAGAGAATATTTATAGAAATGGCAAGGGAGAAAGAAGACCCAAAGAAGAAAAAGAAAAACGAAGCCAAAAGAAAACCGAGAAAAGACCAGCTTATAGAGCTTTACAAAAAATGCAAGGAAGAGGAGCCGGAGCTTTTTGCTTCTCTCCAGGACACAAGCGAGGAAAAGCTTAGAAAGGACAGCCTTTATTTTTACTATGCTCAGCTTGGAAGATGTATGTATTCAGGTGAAAGAATTTCTATTGAAAGACTTAGCAGTGATTACGATATTGACCATATTTACCCGAGAAGTAAAACAAAGGACGACAGCCTTGACAACCGTGTATTGGTTAAAAAGACAATCAACAGTGACATAAAAAAAGATAATTATCCTATAGATCATAATATACAGAAAAATATGAAAAACTTTTGGAATGAACTTGAGAAGAAAGGAATGATTTCAAAAGAAAAATACAAAAGGCTTACAAGAACCTCAAAATTTACTGACAGCGAACTTGCAGGATTTATCAACCGTCAGCTTGTGGAAACAAGACAGTCCTCTAAGGTAACCGCAGAAATTCTGCAAAGTCTTTACGGAGATAACAGCGAAATTGTATATGTAAAGGGAGGAAATGTAAGCGACTTCAGAAAGGGAAGCGTTAATAAGAAAACGGGAGAGGTTGAAAGAAAAGCTTTTGTAAAGTGCAGGGATATAAACGACTATCACCACGCAAAGGACGCTTACTTGAATATTGTAGTGGGAAATGTCTATCATATAAAGTTTACCAAAAGCCCCGTGAATTTTATAAAAGAGCTTAAAAAGAGCAATCAAACCTACAGCCTTAATAAGGTGTTTGATTACCCTGTTGAGCGTGGCGGAGAAACTGCGTGGGTTCCGGGTAAAGATGGTACATTCGCTACAGTAGAGCGTCAAATGAGCAAGAATAATATTTTGTTTACACGTTTGGCTTATGAGGTTAAAGGCGGATTTTATGACCAGCAGCTTCTTAAAAAAGGCTTTGGACAAGCTCCAATTAAGACAAGTGACGAAAGGTTTGATTTGAGCAGAAAGAAATACGGCGGATATAATAATAGCTATGGTGCATATTTTACATATGTTGAACATGATAATAAGAAAAAACGTATTCGTTCCATTGAACCTGTTTTTATACTCAATAAAAATGTTTTTGAAGCGGATCCTGTTAAATACTGCACAGAGGTTCTTAATCTTAAAAATCCTGTTGTACTTATAAAGCAGATAAAAATAGACTCTCTTATTTCTATAGACGGTTTCCGTGGACATATTTCCGGAAGAACAGGGGGGCAGATTGTATTAAAAAATGCAAACCAGTTATTGCTGGAGGATTTATGGCATGATTATGTGAAGAAGCTTTCGAAATATCTCGACAGATGCAAAGACACACAGAAAGAGCTTCCGATTACAAAATTTGACGGTATCACAAAAGAAGAAAATCTCATGCTTTATGATGTGATTACCCAAAAACTTAATACAAAGCTTTATGAGATAAAATACGGTACACAATATGACACATTAAAGAATAATCGCAATAAATTTGATGGGCTTTCCATACATGACCAAGCAGTGATATTAAAAAATAATTTGAATATGTTAAAGTGTAATGCAGTAAATGCAGATTTTACTTTGCTTACGGGAGCGGGTTGTGTAGGAAGAATAAAGATAACAAAAAATATTAGCCCACAAATTTACAGAGAGATAAAAATAATATATCAATCCATAACAGGAGTTTTTGAAAAATCCGTTGACCTGCTGGGTGATTTTGGAGAAAGCACAAAATGAGCTGGAGAGTGGTTGTGGTAAGTTCAAATGCCAAGGTGGATTACAGGCTGGGCTACATAGAGGTGAGAACCGCAGAAAAAACACAAAAGGTACATATAGGAGAGATTGCCGTGCTTATGCTGGAAAGTACGGCGGTCTCCGTCACCGCCTATGCCATATGCGAGCTGTTAAGTCACAAGGTAAAGGTAATTTTCTGTGATAACAAAAGAAACCCCTGCGGAGAGATAATTCCCTTTTACGGAAGTCACGATACAAGCTCTAAGGTTAGAACCCAGATAAAATGGAGCTTAAAGGCAAAGCAGTCTGTGTGGACAGAGATAGTAAAGGCAAAAATCCGAGGTCAGCGTGAGGTTTTGTCATATTTTGATTTGCCGCAGGCTGATATGCTTACAGAGTACCTGCATAATGTGACTTTTAACGACGCCACGAACAGAGAGGGTCACTCTGCAAAGGTTTACTTTAACGCCTTATTCGGAAAAGAATTTTCCAGAAATATTGACGACCCGATAAACGCCGCTTTAAATTACGGGTATGGCATTATGCTTTCGGCTGTAAACAGGGAAATTACCTCCTGTGGATATATAACTCAGCTCGGTATTTTCCATGATAATATATACAACTTCTTTAATTTGGGCTGTGACTTTATGGAACCGCTGAGACCTATTGTGGATATGGAAGTATCGTTGATAAGTCCGAAAAAATTTGAAAGGTCGGAAAAGCTTGCCTTAGTGTCCCTCTTAAATAAGGAAGTTTATATAGACGGAAAACAGCATTTTCTGAACAATGCCATAGGCATATACTGCAAAAGTCTGTTTAACGCACTTGAAAACGAAAACACGGAAGAGATAAGAATGATTGAATATGAGTTTTAGATTTATGAGAGTATTAGTATTTTTTGATTTGCCATCAGTGACCTCAAGCGACAGGAAAGCCTACAGCAAATTTAGAAAGCACCTTGTTAACAGCGGTTTTATGATGATGCAGGAGTCTGTATACTGTAAGCTGGCTCTAAATATGACTGTGGCAAATTCCATTATGAACTCTGTTAGAGCCAACAAGCCTCCGAAAGGGTTAATTCAAATGATGGTTGTGACGGAAAACCAATATTCAAGAATGGAGTACGTGCTTGGAGAACAAAATACCCAGGTGATAACCTCCTGCGAAAGGCTGATAGTATTATGAGATTTTTTCATCACATTTTTTCGAAACCTATTATTTTCAGGGAGAACAAGGTCAACCTGCTGGTTATAGAGAATAAAAAGCTTTTTGCAAATTTTGTTCGTGACTTTAGTGTTCAAAGCCGAGGAGAAGAGGGAGAAATATTGCTTTCCGATGATGTTTCTGATTTGGATTTTGAAAAACATGCTGAAGTAATAGCAGATTATTTTAGTCTTGATTTTAACGGGAAAAAACTTTCATCAAAGCTGATTACAGAGCTGAAGCAATCGGCTCTGTACGGCTTTGCCGGGGAGGCAGGAGAACTTCTCGGCTTATTAAACAGCTTTGGAAGCAAGGTTATTTCGTCTGTAGAGTTTCCACTGGAGTGGGAAACAGTTTACGATATAGGGGCGGTTTTAAAGCTTTTTGACTACCGATTAAATGTAAGCTCTGAAAATTTCTTGGAAATGCTTGTAGATTATATGGAGGTTTGCAGTCATTTTCTGAAAAAGGATATTTTTGTTCTTGTAAATTTAAAAAGCTATTTTGATATGGAAGAAATAAAGCTTTTATATAAGGAAGCTTTTTTCAGAAAATGGAATTTAATAGTTTTGGAGCCGTCATCATCGGGATCTTTGCATGAATATGAGGATATTGTAATAATTGATAAGGATATTTGCGAAATACGGCTTGATAATGAAGAGTTTTTGTAGTAAAATGTAGATAATCTTAAATAACCGAGCGTGGTCATGACGTTTTCTCAAAATTTGAGGTTTGAGTGTCGTGTTATTTAAGATAGGTGTTTAACGCCCGGGAGCGGCTATAAGATTGCCACCCTGTTTGAGTGTCGTGTTATTTAAGATAGGTGTTTAACTCTGCATATTTATGCCTCCTTATTTTTTAAGTTTGAGTGTCGTGTTATTTAAGATAGGTGTTTAACTTAACCCAGTTAGTAGTAACATTTGATACCGTTTGAGTGTCGTGTTATTTAAGATAGGTGTTTAACACGGGCGATAGGCTGTTTGCTACTGTCCACGTTTGAGTGTCGTGTTATTTAAGATAGGTGTTTAACCTCAAATTTATTTGTTTGAGTTCATTATCATGTTTGAGTGTCGTGTTATTTAAGATAGGTGTTTAACCACAACAAAGGTTGACATTGAACAGCCGTTGTTTGAGTGTCGTGTTATTTAAGATAGGTGTTTAACAGAACACTTGAAGTTATCAAAGGGGATATAGTTTGAGTGTCGTGTTATTTAAGATAGGTGTTTAACATTTCCTCACGGAAGTAATCTTCTTTTACTGTTTGAGTGTCGTGTTATTTAAGATAGGTGTTTAACTTCTCTCAATGTCTTTGCTTGCTCTGGCGTGTTTGAGTGTCGTGTTATTTAAGATAGGTGTTTAACAAGACAACAGACGCAATGGTAGCAGGGCTTGTTTGAGTGTCGTGTTATTTAAGATAGGTGTTTAACGCAATGTTTCTTCAATGATGAAAGAGTATGGTTTGAGTGTCGTGTTATTTAAGATAGGTGTTTAACCGGCCTCCTGTATGGTTATGATGTCCTGCGTTTGAGTGTCGTGTTATTTAAGATAGGTGTTTAACTTCTGCTACGTATTTCAATCCACGATGTATGTTTGAGTGTCGTGTTATTTAAGATAGGTGTTTAACATAATCAGCAATCAAAGAGCCTGCCGCACCGTTTGAGTGTCGTGTTATTTAAGATAGGTGTTTAACATAAAAAATGGCTATATAATGCGATTTTTTGTTTGAGTGTCGTGTTATTTAAGATAGGTGTTTAACCACTTGGTTTACCAGTATCAATGTTATTTAGTTTGAGTGTCGTGTTATTTAAGATAGGTGTTTAACATTGACGAATCTGACATTTCCGACACAAGAGTTTGAGTGTCGTGTTATTTAAGATAGGTGTTTAACCGAGCAACCTTTTTGCGACATTCCCGAGGCGTTTGAGTGTCGTGTTATTTAAGATAGGTGTTTAACAAGACAACAGACGCAATGGTAGCAGGGCTTGTTTGAGTGTCGTGTTATTTAAGATAGGTGTTTAACATTTTCATCGGTCTAAAGTAGTCGTTATGTGTTTGAGTGTCGTGTTATTTAAGATAGGTGTTTAACCATATCAACATCAATCCCTGTAATCTCTTTGTTTGAGTGTCGTGTTATTTAAGATAGGTGTTTAACATTACATCTCTTGACAGACTGAGCCGAAAGGTTTGAGTGTCGTGTTATTTAAGATAGGTGTTTAACCTTTCCTTTAAGATTTAATAAAAGCTTTTGTTTGAGTGTCGTGTTATTTAAGATAGGTGTTTAACCTATTCGATAGATTTGCTTTTCCTTTACTTGTTTGAGTGTCGTGTTATTTAAGATCATACTTTAACGAAGCAAAATAGCGATTTAATATGCAATTTTATGATTTAAATACTTGGTTTAGATGAATTTGTATGGTAATATATAAGAACGAGATATGAATAATTCCGTAGGGCAGGAAAAACCACAAGAGATAATATACTTACTCTTGTGGTTTTTCTTGTACTATATTTTAGATAATGTCTCTGTATGGAGATATTTGGATAAACAGTTTATAATAAACATAGGAATTTATTTTTAAAAAATATTTAGTGCATTGTAAGAAAAATAAATATCATCAATATTATGACGAAATTAAAAATAATATAGATAATGATAAAAATTCTGTTTTTACATATGATGACAAACAGAATATGTTTACTTTTGATGTCGTTTTAGGAATGAAGAATACAGAATGATTATAAATTTTAAAATATGTATAGAATTTAGTGAAGATATTTTTAAATGATAGTGAATGATGAGGGGATTTGATCATGGATATTTTTACAAATATTGTATTAGGTGCAGTTGGAAGTATAGTGGCAACATTTATTTATACTTATGTTCCCATCTGTATAAAGCTGGTTACAAGGAGGACTTTATATTTTATTTAGATGCTGCAGAAAATTCTATTTTTCAAATTAAAAGTCACCATGTGTATTCGCAGGATTATCTTCTTGTAATAAACGAAATAGATAAGTTAAAAAATAGTGCATATGAAATGTATAAATGTTTGACACCACTTTCTTTATGGAAAAGCAGAGATTCCAAAAAATTAATGATAACTTTGTTATATGATATTATTGTTCTTTGTGAAAAGTGTAAAGGAGTGACAAGTGGATACGAGGAAGGAATAGAAGAAGAGGATAGATTGAAAAAAATACATAAATGTCTTTTCCCGAAGGCTTATGATGAAAAATATAATCAATCTAAAGTAGATATAGAATTGAAGATGATAAGAGAAGTTTTTAAATATAGAAATATGTACACTGCTTTAAATGAAGTTTTTTCAGATAAATCATTAAGAACGGTCTCAGTTAAAGATATTACTGAAGGTGGTATAATTGATGTTAACAGTTTTAAAACCAAAGCAACTATGGGAATGAGAAAAAAGTGTTTTAATCAAAATGAATTGGAAGAGAAGTTGAATGCTAATTTAAATGATGATTTTAGTAAAAAATGTATATCTTGATATTAAAAGATAAATTAGAGAATTTAATATTTCTTAATTAGACTGAGGGGATTTGTTAAAGATGACAGCGAAAAAAGAAAGAAATAAAAATGAAAACAGAATTACATAATGGCATTTTGAATAGTTTTATGTTAAACAGGCATTGGTAGGCATTACGTTATAAGCATAAGTATAAAATATAAAAAATCAAAAAACTATATAGTTTGAGATATTCGTAAATAGACGGTTTATGGAATTATTAATTTTGTATGGTGTGATATCAATGAAGAAAATTAATTACAGTATTATATTATATTTTATATACGCTTATAACTCTGAGTTTACAAGGCTTGTTAAAAAGATAAATATATGATTTATTAGAATTTAAATATCAATATACGACTAATACAATAAGATTTTAATCTTCATAGAAAGGAGAGATTCGATTGCGAATCAGACATGTGAAAATAGATAATTTCAGAGGAATTAAACATGCGGAGTTAACGTTTCCTACAGAGCAAAGACTAATATGTTTGATAGGAGCAGGAGATTCAACGAAATCTACAGTTCTTACTGCGATACATTAAATAAAGAATGAAATTTCTACTGGAGGTCAAGTAATATTTACAACACATTCAACAGTAGTTCTCTCAGAATTGGATATATCGCAGCTAATTTTGCTACATTCTCATGAAGGTATCACTTCATTTAAGGTTATTGCTAATGATGATGAAAAGCTAAATTCAAGAATGCAAGGAATGCTGAGGACAATCCCAGATGCTTTTTTAACTCCAAGAATACTTATATGTGAAGGAATTACTGAAGTTGGATTTATTCGCTCGTTAGATGAAAAACTTCAAGTAGATGACGATTATTATATGGCAAGTAGAGGTGTCTCTTATGTAGATGGAAAAGGCGGAGCAAAAGCATTAGATGTGGCAGAAAGATTTTTTGAATTGGGATTTAATGTTGCTTTGATAGTTGATAATGATCGTCCTGAAGATAGAAGAAAGAGAGAGTCATTATTGTCAAAAGGTATTCATATTTTTTCATGGAATGAAAATAAATGTATAGAAACAGCTTTATTGCCATTACTCTCTAAAGAAGCATTAAATAATTTACTTTTATGGGATTCTGAAAAGAAAGAGGCTACATGGGACGAATTAATTGAACAGGGCTATGCAACAAAAAAGTATTTATTAAGAGAAGAATTAAATGATAAAGAATTACTAAATATAGCTATGATTTGTAATAAGAAAGAATTTTTCAAACGGGTTGCTGGAGGTGAAGCACTTGGCCGAGCAATATTTGATAATTGTAAAAATATTTCATCAGATATGGAAGAAATAAAAACGATAAATGAAATTGTTAAATGGATAAATTATGGAAAAGACACGAGAATATTTAAATGAACCAATGGTAGGAATAATTGCTCCCGCAGGTTATGGAAAAACTGAGGAAATAACTAAAGCAGTAAAGTTTTGTTCTGAAAAGCAATTGATTTTAACACACACAAGGGCTGGAGTTACTGTATTAGAAGATAGAATGAGAAAGAAACAGATTAGTAATGATAAATTTGAGATAGATACGATCGCTTCATTTTGTATGAAATGGTGCAAAGCTTATCCAGCAACTGCAAATGTGTACATCCCTGATAAAATTAATGAAATAGATTATTTATCAATCTATAAAGGTACTAAAGAACTTTTTTCTAATTCATGGGCAAAGGTTGTTCTAAAACAAACATATTCTGGAATTTTTGTTGATGAGTATCAGGATTGTACAGAGTCACAGCATGCAATTTTCATGAAGCTTGAAAATGTACTTCCTATAAGAGTTTTTGGAGATCCACTCCAAGGGATTTTCTATTGGGTTAAAGAAGATAAAATAGTAAATTGGAAAAATTTTACTTTTAAAGTTATATCTCCATTGACTGTGCCACGAAGATGGGAAAAAACAAATGCCGAGCTTGGTTTGTTGCTTGATAATCTTAGAAAGAAAATAATAACTGTACTTAATGGTAATGATGTAACAATAAATATTTCAAATGTTACCAATTGTATGACAATATTAAATTCTACTGAATGGAACAATGGAAGGTTTGTATACAAAATAAAGAACTATGAAAAAATAGTATATTTATCTGCTTTTATAAACAAGCAAAAGTTATTTTCCAAACGCAATGGTGGATTCTTTCAATACGATGAAGTGAAGGATTTAGCTGAAGCTGAAGCAATTATTGCAAAGATTGAAGCAGAAAAAAATGAAAGAAAAGCACTTGTATTAATTGAGTCTTTAAAATCTATGATTAATAGTATACAATCAGAATTAGCCTCATATATCAAGAATTTAGAAAAGGGGAAATCTGATTTTAGGAAAATAAATAAACATAAAGATTTAGGACGCTTAATAGAAATAGTGTGTAAAGATAATATATCTAAGTCTGTACTTGATGTGTTACGTTGGTTTGAGAATAATAAAAAATTTAATATTTATCGTAAAGAATTGTTATTTCGTATAGGGAAAATATATACATATATGGTAGAGGAGAGTGCTAGTCTTAAAGAGACTGTTGAGATATTAAGTAATCAACAATATTTTACAGAAAATAGATTTTCCTTTTCACGTCTATCCTCAAGAACTGTCCTTACTAAAGGATTAGAATTTGATTGTGTTATTATTGATGCTAGAGATAAAATGGATGTAAGAGATTTTTATGTAGCCATGACCCGTGCCAAAAAATATATTTATATTATCTCAGATGAAAGGAAAATGTTTTTTAAGGGAATTAAGTATTAATACAACAATGTAATGCTACATTAAGTGATTAATAAAAAATAGATGTTTAACGAAGAGCACTATGTAGAGATTGTTATAAGGAATCAATAAGATATACGAATAGAATTTACTTCAAAATAATTTTCAAAAATTATCTATGTACATCAATATAAATTATATGAATCCAAATCAATCAACATACAAAATACCGTCCCAGGGATTATTATCTGGAACGGAAAATTATAGTTACATTCATATTCACTGATTGACTTATTCTGTCATTGCATAGCAAGGAAGAAACTTTTTGATTCCTTTTGACCTATTAGACTCTAGCCAAATCCCCAAGTTTGTGTGAACACGGAACAGAAGTGTAAAACTAATCGACGGCTCGATAGTCTTTTTCAAAGATGGTATAATACCTTAATTAGTAGGCATTATACCATCTTTATCTTATTTCCTCAAGTTGTTGTTATTTTGTCATGTACATTAATTGTTTGAATAGGGAACTAACTTAAAAATATTTTTGTTTGACGAAAACACTTGATACTTTATTACTATACTTAAAACAGTATATTTTGCTTTTACAATCTCTATTATTTTTTCTCGTGGCATAAATACACCGTTAAAAATAAATTGTCCATCTGCACGTTGATGTTTTTCAACCTCATCAGTGATTTCTTTTTCTGACAATTCTTGAAATTCTACTTTTAGAATTTCATAGTTAAACCGAAAGTCATTATCAGTTAGGATGATTGTCATATCTCCAAGAAGGTTGCTTTGAATTTCGTTACAATGATTACAGAAGTTGTTAAATTTCTGTTTCAACGATTTAGATTTAATAAAATATGGAAGTGTGTTTTTCACACCTTGTGTTACATATTGGGGATTATTTGACAGAATATTTTGAATATTATTATTAAATTGATTGTCGTTATACACCATGGTCTTTTTAATAGCTTTTTTCAATTCTTCTAATACAATACCTACACAATAATCAATGGTAAATTCTTCAAAATTTATGTCCTCAGGTGTCTTTTCGAAAAGTACAGAACAATATCGTTCTTCATTATGTATTGTTTGCTGTGAGTAGAAGCCCCATTCGTTGTTCAGAACGGTTCTAATTTTGTTAATGATTTTTGAGACCAAGTTACCTTGATCTAAATTAGCTGCTTGGTCTGCATAATTCTTTAATTCAGCATACTTTAGTTCATTAATAAATTTGAAGAAATCGTGGTTTCCTTGTTCTTTGATTTTAAAATATATAAAGTGTTTTTTATTATCGCTGTAAAAATCAACAATTTGATTCATTTCATTAGTAGGTACAAAAGTTTGATCTTCATTAAAACAGTTGTTACCCAGTTTTTTTAAATCGGTTTCAAGATAGGGGTATTTTTTTATCAAATTAGAATAGTTATATGTGTTCGTTTGAGAGCAGTTTAACCAATTTGTTAAATACCACTGTGCTATATATGAAGGTTCAAAAATGATCCATTTCATACCTGTACCATAAAGATAGTATTCTAAAATACTGGCATTTCGCATGGCTAGAGTTGAAAATCTATCATAATTCACTTGAAAGTTAATTGCAGCTTGAGAAAACAGGTTTTTCCATGAGGTTATTTTTGTTTCTTTTTCAATAATGTCTCCTTCGACAATCCACTCTTTAATTTTTTGTTTGATTTTGGGTGGAACATCAGGATCTGAGCAACTTAAATAGTAGAAATACAAGCTAAGCAAAGCAAAAACGTCAAGTGCATAAGAAGATTTCTCTAAAATGTACTTGTAATTTGAAAATCGACGTCTTAATGCATTAATAACAATTGTGTCTCCTTCTTTTATGGTCCATGCTGATAAAATAATTATAACATCTGCAATTAAATCAGGATCCAGAGAAATATTTCTTGAGGAACGGAGCAGTACAATAAGACTTCCAACTTTTTCAGAAAATTGATTTTGTATCTCCGGTAATTTCTGAATTTGAAAAAGTACACGGATGAGTAAATGTTTATTTTCTATAACTTTAGAATACACAGGTTCAGAAAAGGCAATATGTCGTAATAAAACATCAAACACATTTTCTAATAAACTGCTCCCAATGATAATCTTTTCATGATCATCATATTGGGTTTTAAGGTCGAACGCCAAATCCTGTTGAAATTCTAATAGTTTTATCAAAGTATATTTATTATATTCCTGCTCAGAATCTACTTCGAGAAATTCAAAAGTGCTTTTTAATGTGTCACTATAAAGCAAATATCGGACAGCATCTTTTATAGGCTTCGGTGTTTCTGATTCACATATATAACAATCAATAAAATTCTCTTTTAAGATTTTTTTTACAGAATTCTCGGTTTTGACCATTATTGGGACTTCAAGATATACTACTTGCAATATAAATAACAAAATTGTTATAGATGTTCCAATAACAGCAGCTTTTAAATCTAACATATAGAATGCTATGTTTAATGCACAAAAAGAGATTGAAATTATAATGATTTGCAAAACAGAATAATGTTTGCGTTTACGTAAGGCATACAATGTTGTGAGTTTGATGCCAAATACCTTTTCGTTTTGCAGAGAAATTGATATGCCGATAATAGATACAATCATTGCGGTAATTGCTGTAATAAGCTGTAGTACAATGCCAATAATATTCTCGTATTCACAAGGCCAATTAATAATATTATATCTTTGATCTATGATTGAAAAAAACAACGACATAGTAAAAATAAAACCTATTATAAAACAATAACAAACGAAAGAGTATTTGCCGGAAATAGATATTTTATTCTTTTTACTTTTTTTCATATTTTATCTCCTTGTTTATTTTGATGTCTTATCATTGTATTTTTATGCTACCTATCTTGAACATTCCTTCTTCTTCTCTAACATCTTCAGGGTGTATTACAAAACATATTTCCGAAATGTTACCTAACGCTTTACTTCTCATCTTCTCTAATGGTATAGATAATTTATTTTCACCATACTCAACAGGAAATTCAAAAGTTTCCAAAATTCTATTATTATCTGAATATTTAAATTCAACAAATATCCGTTTCAATGAATTAGTAAAGTTAATCAAAGTAAAGATAAACTTAGCCTGTTCGTTAAATTTTAGATAACGAGATATATCTAATTTATCTATATATCGCAAAACCATGCTTATAAATTTAGGATATTTGATTTTTTTCTTCTCATATGGATTCATGTTATAATTAACTACGATCATATTTTCCATAATACTTGTACTAGCAATATCCTCTCGGTTATTGAATTCAATATCATCATCAAAATAGGCTCCTATTTTCGCTGTATCAAGAATACTTTGATGCGACAAAAAAATCTGTTCAATATCAAATATGAAAGAATGTAATTTTCGATTAAGTCCGCCTCCAATATTAACACCTTTATCTGAAGTTAAATATTCTAAAAAACTATGGATATCTTTTTCGTCGCTTATGGAACCTGTTTGAATATTGGCTATAGGCGTTCCTGATAATGCTTGCCCTTTTTGTATTGGGTAAAGTACAAAAGGAAAAATATAGTCTTCTCCCTGCTTACTAAACTGATTGTACAAATATGAATATGCTACACCTAATTCAATCATACAAAATTTACTTTCGTAATACTCTTTACTAATAATTGGTACAAACAAATCACTGCTGTTTAATTCATCAAAAATCGTCTGCACAAAATTTTTTCCAATCATTATGCTTCCATCTTCAGATGAACAAAACACCTCAATATCACTACTCACATTCTCCAAAAATTCAGAAAATTTTATTACTATTTCACTGTTTTTAGTTGCATGACTTATAAAAATACGCATAATTTTGTGACTCCTTTATTATTTCTATTTCATTTTCCTTTATCTCTTAATTTAAAGAAATATATTTTACTTTTTCGCTTCTATACATTTCTTTTGAACTTATTTTGTGAGTCCGGAGATCTTCTCGAAATATCTCCAAAACAAGCTATAGTTCTCATAAACATTTCGCCATCCAGAAGCTTGTCTGCACATTTTTTATCAGTAAATTTTACTAAATAGTACGGTTTTTCATTGCTTATCATTATTAATTTAAATCCCATTGTTTCAAACAATCTATCATTATTTTAACTTTTTCGCTTACAAATACCTTATTAAGTTATTATATCACCCTTTTCTTTAAGGCGGTGGCAGACATTGCTTTTGAAAAGCTCAAAATCAACACGGTTGGAAGTTTCACTAGTGCAATCTGTTAATTTATTTTGTGCGTTGCTATTGTTGATTGACACAATGAACACCTCCTATTATTGATATTATAGCAGTATGCTGCTATAATATCAATAAATTTTATCATAAATATTTAATATTATTCTATCCAGCACATTGGTTTCCTTGTAGTTTTTTTCAAACAGGTGGATATAGGTGTCATAGGTTGTGCGGACGCTGGAGTGTCCCATTATATGGCTTACGGATTTTATATCACAGTTTTCTCTGAAGAGCAGGGAAGCGAATGTATGACGCAGACAATACAATTCTCTTGGTGTGACTTCTGCTTCCTTTATCAGGGCGTACCAATTTCGTCTTAGCATATCGGGTTTTACTATCTTTCCCTCGTGCTGCATTATAAATTTACCTTTTGGATTGGTTTTACTTGCAATTTGTTTTAGTGCATATTTAGCGTTATTATTCAAATAGATTTTTCGTCTGCTGCTTGAGGTTTTAAGGGTTTCTTGGAGAAGAACCACATAGTTGTCGTTCTTTTCGTCGTGATATGAAACAACGCTTCTTTGTATGTATATATAATCGCCTTTAATATCGCTCCATTTAAGACCCAATAATTCACATGGGCGCAGTTCTGTGTTCAGAAGGAAATAATATCCCCAGCCTATATAAGGCTCTAAAAGACTGCTCTTATAGGTTCTCACTGATATGGCGAATTTAAGGCGTTTGATTTCCTCGGTAGTTAAAATTGATTTTTCCTTTGATGGGGAAAAATTATTTTTCTTTGGTTTCTTAATTGGTAGCATAGGATTATTGGGAACATCTCCTATGTACTGTGCAAACTTAAAACAGGCGTTTACAGCTTCATATATTTTCTTTGAGGTAGATAGGGAATAGGTGCCATACACAAATTCAAAGAAATCCAACACTTGTTGAAGTTCAATTTCACACATCGGAATATGTCCTAAATAGGGAATTACATTTTTGGTTACTGTTCTGTAAAGGCGATCGTATGAGGTTGGTTTTAACTCTATTTTTTTACATGGAAGCCAAACCGTTTTGTAATATTCTGTCAATGTTTTTTCTGTCATAAAAATTCTCCTTTCCGATATAAAAAAGACCGGCTATAACTCTCAAAAGAGGTACAGCCGGTCACATAGCTTTTATACAACTCATTTTTAACAACATCCATCTTTTGAGTTCTATTTAA
>NZ_NFKS01000037.1 GCF_002160515.1 Anaeromassilibacillus sp. An172
AGATCGTCTGAAGGCTGGTATTCACACCGCACCTCCAGTAACTATTTCGGAAGAATCTTAACTGACGATCAATAAACCGGCGGTAATAATCCCGGCGTTGCGGTCATTTCCTTTCCGGCGTTTTTCATTATTTTCTTTCCGGCGTTGACAAGGGGAAAGGGCAAACTTTTTTTAAAAAATGGGTGTGTCCCTTAACAATTGTGTTAAGGGACAACCTGATTTTTAAAAATTTTTTTACCCCAACACCCCAAAGTCTACTTTACAAGATATTGATATTCCGCTGTCATCACTCAATTCTACTCATCATACACATCAAACGACAAAAAGCGGAGCGCAAAAAAATATGTGCTGATATAATTCTAAAACAGAAAAATAACAGCACATGTTATTGAAAAATCAATATATACACATAGAGAATAGACCTTATGAGGAAGCTCATAGGGTCTATTTGTCTATTTAGGCATTTAACAGCGGTTCATATATAATACAATAAAACTATTATTTTATTGTTATTTCAGAGCCTGTAAACCACCAAAGTAGGAGGGGAAAGGGCAAACTTTTTTTAAAATGGGTTTGTCCCTTAACAATTCAATTTATTCCCACTCGCTCCTGAAAACCACCACTTAAACAATTTTGTATTGGTAATTTAGCACGAGTTATTTTAGTTATCTGAAATATCCATAAAATATGGACTCTCCAAATTTCTGTTGTCATTTTGTTGTCACAATTAATTTTATAAATCAGTATCAATCAAATTAAATCTTCAGTGATCTTTTGAATGTATTTTTTTATTTCTGATTTTTTTATTCCATTTTGACAATACTTATGTGCCTTCGTTTCTTTTCCGCTATTTACACTTTTTTGATAAACAATCAAATTAAATAATTTGTTAGCACAGGGGATTACTTCAAAACGGTATTCTTTATTTCTTGAAATATATACAATATCACCATTCGCATTTGATGAACAATATCCTTTTAGCACAATCTGCTCCAATGCTCGTCTCATTTCCAATGCTGACTGATAACGATCATCAGGATTTAAAGCAATAGATTTTGATATAATTCTACGAATTTTTTTAGGAACGAAGGATTGATATTTACTGTCAGTTACAACTTTTCCATTTAATACTGCGTTTTTAAAACAATCTCTGTTAGATAAAAAATCCGATTTGATTTCAGAAATACCGTTAAATAATCTAAATGCTGTTAATCCAAGTTGATATATATCCGTTCTAACATCATATATGTTGCTTGATATTGTTTCCGGTGATGTGTGGGGTAAATAAAATTGCCTTGGTTGCACAGCGGAATGTGTAGGTGAATAACAGGTGATTCCGTAATCAGAAAGTATGTATTCTTCATTATCTCCAACAAGTATATTACTGGGTTTAATATCACAATGGTAATATCCATTTTCGTGTAAATATTCAAGACCACGAAGAACATCTATCAGACATTTTATGCCAACATTGGTAGGCAAAAAATTACAACTGTTCACTCGAGACACTACAGATCCATTTTTAAAATATGGCATAGCTATCATCACAATAGAATTTGTTGAATCTCCAGATTGTACAATGTCAGCATATTTTATATTTACAACATTATTATGTTTTAACCTGTTACCTATTTGAGCTTCAAGCAAACGTTCATCAATAGAAGTATCGTTTTGAGAAAGTAATTTTAAAGCACACTCTGCTCTAAGAGAAACATCATTAGCAAGCCATACTTCTCCAAAGTTTCCTCCGCCTATTTTTTTAATTAAAATATATTTGATCATTAACATTATACATCAACTTTCAATCCCCAATATGCAACCAATATTGCATCAGCCATCGTATTATTCCAGTATTTTTCGGTTTTGCCAACTCGTTGTTCTGCGTATTCTTTTGCCTTTGTAGCATTTGAAGATATTTGAGAATTCAACTTTCTAAAAACAGGAATATTATGCTCCCTTGCAGCCAATAAAAATATTGAATCTACATATGTTGTCTCACGATTTGCCGCTTTTTCCATTCCGTATTCATTCATTTTTATGTATATTTTATCGATTTTTGGATTAATTCTAATTATTCTATCAATTTCACTTTTAACCCAATATAGCTTATCTTCAACTTTATCAATTGTTGCGGGATACTTTATACGATTCTCCGTATTTTTGTTAACAAAGACCACATTCCCCGTAATGTCCTGTTCTAAAATTGCGTATCTTATTTCTTGTGCAGATGCACGTATACCAATTACACTCATATAACATAACTCCTATTTTAATTTGCTAATAACAAAATGTTTTATGTAAATCTTTCGTTACGCAGATAACATTTCTACAATTCGGTTATTAACATTGATTTGTTCAATAAACTCTGTTATTGTAAGGGTTAATATGTCAATACCATATTGATATTTGGAATAACCTGCCATATATTTCGTATCAGCGTGTATAGATGGAGCAACCAATATTGAAAACTGAGTAATATTAGGGTTTCTTTCAATCGCCTCTTGCAGATGTCTGGTAATCGCAGGCATTTCATTGGTTGCTTGATTACGTGCACACATAAGTGTTACTTCTACAAGGGAGTTGCAATCGGTATCATAACATTCGATATCTGCAACTCCACCAGAAGCAGTAAAAGTTGGTAGTCCTTCATCATCTACGTGGTAATTTGGCCTAACATCTAAATTTATAAAATGCTGTTTAAGAGCAATACTTGTTAAAAACTCTAATCTTGTAGGCTTATCTATAATTCTAAGAATAGCATTTCTGCTTTCTCCGTTTCTTGAAAGAATATTAAGCTCGTTAGCAATATCTTCTTTTGAATACTCTGTTGCCCATTGATTCAAGGTGGAAATTCTTGCATCTGAAACTACAGTATCATCAACAACTTGTGTTAATGACACTACATTAGTGTCAATAGCTCCAATATACTCAAAGAAATCTTTTTTAGAGGTAAAGTTACTATAGTCAACATAATTACTTAATACATATTCAATTTTGGATATTTCAAACGAGTTAAAGTCTATAAATCGACCATTACCTCTTAAAGATACTATACCTGTAATACGCATTTTCCTGATAAATTCATCTACAGCTTCACCTGTAATTTGGTTAAGTTTGAATCTGTTGCGTTGATTATCGGTAGCACCAAGAAGGCCTAAACATATCTCATAAACAACCTCGTCACCATAAGTAAATCTATATCGTCTGCGTAATTCTTTTATTTTCCTATATAAAGCTATTGCATCACGATTAGGCCAACATATAATCAATGAAAGTTCACTACGAAAAATACCTACATCGTTCTCTTCGGGATCGTCTTTTAAAAGCTTTATAACCTGTAGAAGTAAAACAAGCGGAGAGTTGTCGTTTGCATTTTTTCTAAATGGATTATTGGTTTGATACTTCATCAAAGAATTCAGAAAAACATTTTTAATTTTTTCATCATTGATTGGATTTTCATTATGAGCATCAAGCAACATATGCCCAGCAATAGATATTTCTATCGGTTCACCCATTTTATAATACACAAAACCAAACTCCATTGAAAGCTTGTACCAAGTGTCAAATCTCGAGGGCCATCCTTTATCAAATCCAGCTTCTTTGTGATTTTGAGGACTATTTTGCATAATTTCGTCAACCTCATTATCACTAAAGTCACGCTCTTCGTTTAAAATCATTTTTAATCTTGGATTTTTTGAAATATACACTGGTCTATACAATTTGCGTTTAATTAATAATTTAGCAACAGTAAATATAATCTCATTAGTAAGTCTTTGCCCTTCATAAGGCGAAATACATTTGAGGAAATCGGCAATACGAGCAGGATTTCGCATAGTAGTAGAAAAAGATAATGGTTTGTATTCTGCAGCACGCTCTCTTGGCATAAACAAATCTCCTTAGTAGTTTTTCACAAGGACTTCATAAGTATCCTTTTCGGTATTGTCATTAAAACTAATGTAGTTACTTTTGATTCTAACAATATTATATTTTTGTGCCCATTCATTGAAAGTTCCATTATATCTTTTTCTATGCCATAACACGTTAGAAACAGCAAAGCGAATTTTTCTTGAGTTAAGTTCATCAAGATAATCTATCAAACGCATTTCACTATCTTCATTCCAAAGCTTATTGTATTCGCTAAAAGTGATTAAATATGGTGGGTCCAAATACACCATATCATTCGGTGTTGGCTGAACCTTTTCAATGAAGTCTTGAAAGTCCATATTAAATAATTCAATATTTTTGTCACTCACATAATCAAAATATGAATTAAGTGCGTTTACAACATTTTTGTTAAAATCAACATTGCCAACAGGCAAATTAAAATCTCCTTTTGAATTAAATCTAAGCATTCGGTTGAATCCGTATATAAGCAGCATATACAAAAGCATCATATCATCTTTATTGTCATTGAAATCACTTCTCATTTTGTAATATGCTTCTTTGTTGTATTTTGCAAAATATGTTTTTACAAATTCCTTACGATATTCTTTTGGAACATCTTTGCCAAGAAAAGTTGCCGAAAGCTTATACTTATCAATATCAAACTTTAGTTCATCCCAAAACGCATCTTGATTATTACTAAATGAAATTAAGAATTCGTGCAACTTAATCATATAAGTATCAATATCATTTAATAAGTATTTTTTTGCATTAGTGTTAAGAAATACACTTCCGCCACCGCAAAAAGGTTCGATAAATCTATCAATATCTTTCGGAAAATTATCTTTTAATTGTGGAACTAATTTAAATTTATCTCCAACATAAAAGAAAGGAGAACGTCTGCAAACACTTGCATCAGTCATTTTGTCCACCTACTTTCGTTATAAAAACTAATTCTTTGTGGTTTGGTAATTCCGTTTTGCCAGCATTAAAATACTGATGATCTTTTTCAAATATTGAAACACTCCCTCTACTTTCTAAAATACTTCGGATATCATCGAGCGTAATTTTATTTTTTGACGAGCTACTTTTCGAATTATATGTATTATTATACGAGACAACAATATATTTACAGTTCAAAGAATTTATCAATTCTTCAAAAGTTTTTGTTGCAGAATTTCTGCAATATTCGCTCATATTCTCAGCTTTGGGTTTACGTGCGGTTCCAAACAACTCGGGTTTTTTCCATTTAGTGATATTTTCAAGAATATGATAAAATCTACTGTACTGTCTTGAATTGTAAGGTGGATCAATATAAACAATATCACAACTAATTTTTTTTGCTAATTCATTAGCGTCCAATCTAGAAATGTGTACTTTTTTATTTTCAAAATTATATGGTGTTATTAAATCAAAAACAAATGCATCGCTAATCATCTTTCCTTTAATGTATGCATCGTAATGGCCAACAGTATTAGCTGCCCTATCTAAAGAATACAGCAGTGAAGCAAGCAATATATTTTTTTCTTTTTTATTTAAGTCATTATTATTTTCTATTTGCTCTCTAATAAAACCTATACAGAGTGCATCATTATAAGAAAAAAATTTGTTTCCAAAATTTATTGATACATAGTTTTCGGGAATTTCTGTTGGCTGTATTTTTGAAAATTCTTTTTTTAAATCATTTAGTTTTTTGTAATCAAAATCAGATTGTTCAAAAAACGCTTTATATATTACTTCGTTTGAATATAGAAAATCATTTATATAAATTTCGTCTACATTATCTATCATTTGTTTACTTATTATTGCAGTACCTGCAAATAAATCACAAAATGAATTTCCTTCACAATTTTTAGCTATTAAATCTGAAATCCATTCCGATAATTTATATTTGCTTCCAGTATATCTTCTGTTCCAAATCTGATATGGCATACCATTGTTTCCTTCCTAGTTTTCTGCTTTTAACAACAATTTATATAAATCAGTTGTCATCAGAAGTTAATTCCATAATATCTTCTATTCGGCAGTCAAGGGCAGTGCAAATTCTTACCAATACGTCAACAGTAACATTTTCATTTTTACCAAGTTTTGCAATAAGAGAATTGCTTATACCAGCTGCTTCTCCGAGTTCTTTCTTTTTCATATTTTTATCTATCAGAAGTTTCCATAGTTTATTATAACTAACAGCCATACTGCACCTCATAAACATAATTAAATAGGATTTTAAGCTAATTTAGTATATCATATTTTTTTAAGCAATGCAATAACTAATTACACGAAAATGGAATTTAATACAGATAACGTCACTTATTTACTCGAAAGCAAAACCAAAAAAATACCGAGTATAACTTACTTTAAAAGTTACACTCGGCGTGATTTTTAAGCGTAGATTAAATCTGAAATTACAACTTCAGTTGCACGATTATGGATATTATTCATCTTCTGCACCCACAGCATTTGATTTTCAGCTTTGAGCTTTTCCGTTACATTTTCTTGTTCAGCAAGTTGTTTTACCAGCCGGGAAAACATTTCCTCTGCCTGATTATCAATATCGGCAAGGTAATTGTTCAGCTTTCCGCTTGTTAGCAAGTTCATATAGAATACCTTATGATATTGTTTAAGATACCTTATGTGTCGCTGTCCCCACACGCCTACTGATTTCTGTTCTTCTTCGGGAAGTGAGAGGCAAGGGAGATAATAATCTCCCTGCAGTTCATACCATAATTCGTTCTTTTCGTCATAAATTCTCTTTTCCATTGTGTGTTCCTACCTTTCATCTTTGTAATTTCTAAAGCGTGAGCCACGCTGTTTAGACTGTGTGATTTCCTTTGCCTGTTTCAGCATATCATCAATTTGTTTACTGCCGAAAACCTTGCGGAGCAGTTTGTAATCTTGCAGTTCCGACTTTTGTGCGGCGTTGATTTTCTCCAAGTTCTTTGCCTTTTCCGACAGTCTGTTGTTATCGTGATACAGACTTTGATTTGCCTGCCGCCATTGCTCCAAAGTGTTCTTCATTTCAAAATATTTGATGATTACACCCTGTACCAGTTCTCTCAATGCGTTGATTACAGGCTGTGCAATTTTCGTTTTATATGTCTTTGCACTCATTAAAGCAGGAGGATCGGGGAGTTGATACTGCGGATCTTCATCAAAGTTTTTTACTACATTATCTAGAGACTTTTCGCAGTCAAGCATATTGTTTATCCGAGATTTTACAAGCTCCAATTTATCTTCCTGCCTGCTGATTTCATCGCCTAACTGAGCCACTTCTTTCTCTCGTTCCTGCTTTTTGTAGTCAAGAACAGAGAGGTGTTTCTCGTGAGTTCCTTTGTGTTCCCATTCAATTCCGTGACGCTCCATCACAGCTGAAAGCTGTTCTTTTTCGGATTGTATCCATTGATTCCACTCTGTATTTTCACGAGTACCACCCTTGAAACCTTGTGCGGCTAATGCTTGTTTGAGCGAAACTCTTGTATCCAGTCCTCGCTTACTGCCGGTAATAAACGGGACAAAATCAATGTGTAAATGCGGCGTTGCTTCGTCCATATGAAGATGAACTGAGAACACTTTTAACTGCGGATTTCTCTCCTGAAACCCTTTATAATACTCGTCCAATACCTGTTTAGCGAGCAGTCCGTTTTCACTTTCTGCGCTCATATCTTCTTTGTTGCCTATCTGCAAAATGATTTCGTGAAACGGCTTTTCCTGCTTGGAATTGCAGATTTTTTCATAGTAATTCTTTATTTTTCTATCCGCTCTTGTCTGCTTGTCATTGTATCTCTTAAGTGCTTCACCGAACAATTGATGATACACTTTCTTGATGTTCTCATTGCAGTAATCTATATTAAGATGGGTTCGGCTCGGATCTACATTTTCAGCTTTGAATTTACGGCTGTTGTGATTTACAGAGCCTTTCCCGACCATTGCGCTTATTGTTCTTTTCATAAGTTACACCTCCAATCTCTTAAAGATAGTTCTTCCTCGGTTCTGTTACTCTTGTCAAGAGTAACGCAAAAGCACTTTTGACAGGCAAGCCTATCAAAAATGCAGACCTGAAAGGAATAACAAGTATTCCTTCGCAGGTTTTGCGCTCTCCGAGGGGATTATGGGGCGTTGTCCCGTTGTCTGCGGACAACTCCCCAGCAAGGGCTGTCCTTTGAAAAGGACACCCTGCACCCCGTCTAAACTTTATGCTGTTACTTCCCGAAAAAGGAAGATTGCAAGGTTGCAGATGTCTCAGCTTCTGCAATGTTGCAACCTTGAAAAACTTCACTCTGTTTTTTCGGGAAGCTGCCAGTACCACTGACTGCCCTCTTTAACCGATTGGACATTCAGCGCTTTCTTTGCCTCGTCCAACACACGCTTGGAGATACCTACCGCCTGTGCTTTTTTCAGCAATGCCTGCTGTGGATATTTGCCCTTGGAAAGATATTCGAGTATTAAATTTTCAGCCTGTTCGGATTTCTTTTCTTTCGAAATACCGCTTAACAAATCATCAACTGAGATATCGTAATGTCCGAGCCAGCTGAATCCGTTTTCTTTATCCAGTTCAAAGGCAATCGCTTCACCCTCTGGTGCAAGGGAAGACTTGTCCTGTACCATCACTCTGACCTGCGGATTATCTTTTATCCTGCCCACAATTAAAACGCTCCTTGCCGAAGCCTGAAAATCGATTGAGCCAAGTCCACGATAGGAAGATTTGTTTCCGCTGCCCTTGTTCATATGACCGACCAACAGAATAGCGCAGTAATATTTTTCTGCGATTCGTCCGAGCTGCGCCATTACATTACGGACTTCATTGGCGTTGTTCATATTGATGTTTGCTCCCACATAGGCTTGTATCGGGTCAAGAATTACCACCCTTGCCCCGACTTCCATAATTGCTTTTTCAATTCGTTCATCCAGCATACTAAGTGCGGCTTCCGATTCATCTATGACTTTGATTTGCGTACAGTCTGCTTCAGCGGATTCTAACCTCGGCTTGATGGTATCTTCCAGTCCGTCCTCGGCTGTTTGATAGATAATCTTTACTGGCTCACGCTCGGTATCATCGTATGGCAGCGCCTCTCCTTTTGAGAGAAGCGCCGCCAGTCTTAAAGCTAAAGTTGTTTTGCCCTCGCCGGGATCGCCCTGAATGATTGTGATTTTTCCGTATGGGATATATGGATACCAAAGCCAGTTCACTTCCTTGATTTGGACTTCATCCATACTGATAATTTTCAGTTCAGCCATTCATACCACCGCCCTTCAAAATAAAAGTGTTGATTTTCAAGTGATATGCGGCTATACTATTAACAGATACATTGAGTGACTGCCTTTCATCTGCGCCAACAGATGATGTTCGGGCGGTCATTTCTTTTTTATCATTCATTTGCATTCTCTCCTTTCAAGCCGATGAGTGTTACCGACACAAGCTCGATAATATCAAGCAGTTCGTCCGACACTTCCTCGGCTTTGTTAATTCGTTTTAACTCCGACAGAATTTCTGCCATTTCATTTTTCAGTGCTTTGTGTACTCTTGGATTGCCCTGCACCACTACATCACGGTTCATACATTTGCGGTAGCAGTATTCCTGCTTCGGCAGTCCTGACAAAGCGACCGCTTTATTCAGCGCCTCGTTTTCTTCGGGCGATACCCTAAACCCCACCGTAATGCTTCTAAACCTGTTTTTCTTGTCTACATTTTTTGCTGACATATTACATCGCTTCCTTTCTGAAATTATTAAGTTTGTCCGCCATATCGTCCTGTGTCGACGGGAAAAGGTGAGCATAGTTATAAGTTATATCTATGCTTTCGTGACCTACTCTGTCGGCAATTGCAACTGCTGAATATCCCATATCAATTAAGAGCGATATATGGCTGTGTCTCAAATCGTGTATGCGAATGCGCTTAACGCCTGCTTCTTGTGAACCTCTGTCCATCTCGTGGTGCAGATAGCTTTTTGTGATTTCAAAAATCCTATCGTTTTTTCCTATTCCGTAAAGCTGATTCAGATATTCCTGCATTTCTTATGCAAGGAACTGCGGCATTTTGATTGTTCGATTACTCTTTGGTGTTTTCGGATCAGTAATTACATCCCGCTTGCCAATGCGCTGATATGATTTATTTACCCTCACCGTACCCTTTTCAAAATCCAAATCCGCCGGTGTCAAAGCAAGTAATTCACCTTCACGCAGTCCGCACCAGTAAAGCATTTCAAATGCGTGAAACGATATTGGCTTGTCCATAATGGCAAATGAGAATTTAGCATACTCATCCTGCGTCCAAAATAGCATTTCTCTTCCTTTGGCTTTACCCATATTTCCAACCTTTTGAGCCGGGTTGCTTTTCAATCCGTAAAACCTGACTGCGTGGTTAAAAATAGCGGATAGCTGATTGTGAAGTGTTTTAAGATATACAGGAGAATATGGTTTTCCTTGCTTATCGGTTGCTTTAATCATCTCATTTTGCCAAGCAATGATATCTTTAGGCTGAATGTCGCTGATTTTTCGCTGACCGAAATAGGGAAGAATTTTAGTTCGCATAATATGCTCTTTGGTATGCCAAGTGTTTTCTTTGATACGATTCTTCATATCAGCCGTATAAATATCAATAAAGCTCTCAAATAACATATCCAAATCGGTTTCCACTTTATTCAGTTGTTCTCTTTCCCGCGCAAGAGCCTCTCTTTTTGTCTGAAAACCTCGTTTTGTAGTTTGGTGAACCTTGCCCTGCCAATCGGTGTAACGGTAATACACCTTCCAAGTATTTGTTTTTTCATCTTTATAAACTGACATTACTTAATCCCTCTCTTTCTTTTTTGCTCCGTAGCAAACTCTTTCCATAAAATATTGTTTATTTAATCGTCCTGAAATTGTGATGAAGCCTTTTTCTTTCAGCTCATTATTTAATCTCTGCACGATTTTGTAAGCGTAAGATTTGGAGACACCCAATTCATTAGCTACCTCATCTACGCTCATAAAAGTATTTGCTGCCATAAAATCACCCCCTTTCAGCTGGTTTTATATTATGATTCTTTATTTCGTGTCGGAATACTTTCTGACCGCCTTCCGATTTGCCCGGGCGGGTACGCCATTACCGTGGTGTACGACGGTTATTCAATTTTCAAAAACTTAACGCTATTAGTTTAAGCTTGTATTGTCATTATACTAAGCAAATTCCGTAAAGTCAAGTGGTTTTTGAGAAAATATTAAACTTTTTTGTTTTCGTAGCCTTGACAAACACTAAGCTTATATGTATAATGTATATTATCAACAGACCGTTAGGAGGAAGTACAATGGCAATCGGGGAAAGAATCCGTTTCTTTAGAAATTTAAGAGGTATGACTCAAAAGTATCTTGGTATTCAGGTGGGCTTTCCTGAAAAGACCGCCGATATTCGTATGGCGCAGTATGAAAGCGGTTCAAGAACGCCGAAAGCAGATTTAACAAACAATCTTGCAGAAGTGTTCGGTATATCTGCTCAGGCTCTTACTGTTCCCGATATTGACAGCGACCTCGGACTTATGCACACATTGTTCACGCTCGAAGATCTTTTCGGTATGAGAGCAGAGAGCGTAAACGGTGAAATACATTTATGCTTTGATGAAAACAAGCCGACAGCAAGCAAGTCTGTATTTGCAATGCTCGCCGCTTGGGCAGAGCAAGCCGAAAAATACAGAAACGGCGAAATCACCAAAGAGCAGTATGACGAATGGCGTTATACATATCCCAAACTCGATACAACACAGACTTGGGCGAAAGTACCGTTGCAGGAACTCAGCGACACAATGGTCGAAGCGTTCAAGGACAAACTCAAAAATATGTAATTGGGCAAAACAAAAAGAGCTATCAGAATTTCAAAAAATCTGATAGCTCTTTACTTTTACAATAATTCAAATAATGTTGCCAATTTGTTGCCATGAAAAGACTAATAGTCAGAAAATTGTAGTATTCATGGACTTTTTCAGCGGTGAGAATGTTAAGGGACAACCTAATTTTTAAAAATTTTTTTACCCCAACACCCCAAAGCCTACTTTACAAGATATTGATATTCCGCTGTTGTCACTCAATTCTACTCATCATTTATATCAAGCAACGAAAAGCGGAGCGCAAAAAAATATGTGCTGATATAATTCTAAAACAGAAAAATAACAGCACATATTATTGAAAAATCAATATATACACATAGAGAATAGACCTTATGAGGAAGCTCATAGGGTCTATTTGTCTATATAGGTATTTAACAGCGGCTCATATATAATACAATAAAACTGTGATTTTATTGTTATTTCAGAGTCCGTAAACTACCAAAGTAGGAGGGGAAAGGGCAAACTTTTTTTAAAAAATGGGTTTGTCCCTTAACATTTTGACTACTATTCCCACTCAATAGTTGCAGGTGGCTTAGTTGTTATATCGTAGACTACTCGGTTTATTCCTTTTACTTCGTTTACGATTCTTACTGAGATTGTTTCTAAAACGTCGTAGGGGATACGGGCGAAATCGGCTGTCATGAAGTCTGTGGTTGTAACTCCTCTAAGTGCCAATGTATAATCATAGGTTCTTTCATCGCCCATTACGCCGACACTTCTCATTGAGGTGAGGACTGCAAAGTACTGGTTAATACTGCGGTCGAGTCCTGCATTTGAAATTTCATCACGGAAGATTTTATCTGCGTCCTGAAGAATAGCAATTTTTTCTTCTGTAATTTCTCCTATAATTCTTACAGAAAGTCCAGGGCCTGGGAACGGCTGGCGCCATACAAGATAATCTGCAAGTCCAAGTTCCAGTCCGAGCTGTCTTACTTCATCTTTAAAGAGAAGTCTAAGTGGCTCGATGATTTCCTTAAAGTCAACATGGTCGGGGAGACCGCCTACGTTATGGTGACTCTTAATTGTTGCGGCGTCGCCTGCTCCGGATTCGATAACGTCCGGATAAATTGTACCCTGTGCGAGAAAATCAACCTTACCGATTTTCTTTGCTTCAGCTTCAAAGGTGTTAATAAACTCTTCGCCGATGATTTTTCTCTTTTTTTCTGGGTCAGTTACGCCTTTAAGTTTACCTAAGAACTGGTCTTTAGCGTTAACTCTTACAAAGTTTATATCCATATTTGAGAAAGCGGCTTCAACTTCGTCGCCTTCATTTTTTCTCATCATTCCATGGTCAACGAAAATACATGTGAGGTTGTTTCCAACAGCTTTTGCCAAAAGAATAGCAAGTACAGAGGAATCAACACCGCCGGAGAGGGCCAAAAGGACTTTGCCGTCGCCTACTGTATTTTTTACATTTTCGATGGCTGTTTTAGCATAGCTTTCCATTGTCCAGTCGCCGGAACACTCACAAACCTCATAGAGGAAGTTTCTAAGCATCTTGGTTCCGTTTTCGCTGTGGTTTACTTCAGGGTGATACTGCATACCGTAAAGTTTTCTTTCCTTACATTCCATAGCGGCAGTAGGGCAAGCGTCAGTATGAGCTGTTACTCTGAAGCCTTCCGGAAGTTCCTTTACATAGTCTGTGTGACTCATCCAGGAAATACCTTCTGAAGGAAGTCCCTTGAAAAGAAGACAATCTGTATCATAGTAGGTGGATGTCTTTCCGTATTCCTTAGTGTCAGGAGTTGTAACTACACCGCCCAGCACATGAGCCATAAGCTGATGACCGTAACAAATTCCAAGTACCGGAATTCCCAGCTCAAAAATTTCACGGCTAACCTTAGGAGCGTTTTCTTCATAAACGCTGTTTGGACCGCCGGTAAAGATGATACCTTTCGGCGCTTTGTTTTTTATTTCCTCAATGGTTATTTTGTTGTACGGATGTACTTCACAATAAACATTGCATTCTCTTACTCTTCTTGCGATAAGCTGGTTGTACTGACCGCCAAAGTCGAGAATAATAACTGTTTCATTTTTCATAAAAAACCTCCCTGTTGTAATAACACTGATTTGCAGAGTGTTAACAGAAGCAAAAGTGTCTTTAAAAATTAAAAAACAATCAAAAACACGAGGTTTTTGAAAGTTATAAGACCATATATTTATTTTGCCATGTATTAACCGATATTTCAAGTGCCAATATTATAAAAATATAATTTTTTTTCAAAAAAATCACCTTTTAGTCAAGAAAAAATTGATTGAAAGAGTTATGGGGAAAACCGGTAAGAAAAAATATAAAATAATTTTTTGTTTTTATTTACCTTAATTTTTTATTATGGTATAATCTACTAAACTAGTATGATTTAAAAGGAGTGAAAAAATATGAAGCTTAAAAAAGTTATTTCAGTTCTGACGGTATTATCGTTGCTTACTTCATCAATAGGAATTTCGGCTTTTGCTTCCAATAAAATAGAGCCTACCGAAAACACTGATTATACGTATACTCCTACTACAGAGGAAACTATAACTACAGAGCCTACCACAGAGCCTGAAACAACTGATGACATGCAGCAATATGAAGAGCTTAAGAAAAATCTTATGCAAGAGTACGAAAATGCATTGTCGTTAAATAGAGAAGAATACACGGAAAAATCCTTTGAAAATTTGGAAAACGAAATCAACTTTACTAAGACCGTTTTAGAAAATTGGGAGGAGCTTTACACAGCAGGTGATGTCGCTTTAAAAAGCTTAAAGGAAGCGGTATTGAATCTGGAATCCTATAAGGACTTATTGCTGGATGTAATTGAAAAAGCTGAAAAGATTTCTTCCGAATGGTATACAGACGAGAGCTTTAAAGTTTTGACAGACGCCATTGAAAAGGGAAGAGAAGCAATTGAAAAAGGCGGCGTAACCGAAGATATTGCCAATTCGCTTATTTCTGATATACAGAAAGCGGAGGAGAACCTTTATAATATTAAAGACCTTTTAAAACAGAATATTGCCGATGCCAAGAAAAAATATAATCTTGTTTATGAAGAAAGCTCTATGACTCAGTTTAAAACTGAAATAGAGAGAATAGAAAAGTCATTTAATGATAATCTTACATCACAGGAAGTTAAAGAGCTTATCGAAGCCGTTTCAAAGGCATATAGTCTTTTAAAGCCTGTATTGGGCGATACAGATGTCAGTGGAGATATTTCTATAAGCGACGCCACAGCGGTTCAAAATTATATAAGTAATATCAATACAAAAATAGAGCTATCTGCAGCAGATGTAAACTTTGATGATAAAATAACTATAAGTGATGTTACAAATATTCAAAAATACGTTGCAGGTTTGATTGATGAATTTAAGAAAGACCCTCATTTACCGGATTATGATACAGAGTGGAATTTGGTTTTAGTAAATTACAAATATCCTATGAAGAGCGGATATGTGCCGGATATGAGAGTGGTTGATGGCAGAAGTATTTTTACATTTGACAAGAGAGCGGCTGACGCATTGGAAAATATGCTTGACGATTGCAGAGCAGAAGGCCTTGAGCCACTTATATGTTCAGCTTACAGAACACAGGAGCTGCAGGAAGAGCTGTTTGCAAATAAGGTGGCTTACTACACAAATCAGGAATACAGCTATGAAAAAGCGGTAGAGCTTGCAAAGACTTCTGTTGCATATCCGGGAACCAGCGAACACCAGCTTGGTTTGGCGGTTGATATTGTAGCTTTAGATTATCAAATTTTGGATGAGGGACAGCTTAAAACAGAGGAACAGCAATGGCTTATTAAGAATTGCTGGAAATACGGATTTATACTTAGATATCCAACAGGCAAGCAGGAAATTACAGGAGTTATATTTGAACCTTGGCACTACAGATATGTGGGAGTAGAAGCGGCTAAGGAAATAACAGAAAAGGGGATAACCCTTGAAGAATATTTGGAACTTGTCTGATATATAAAAATGAAGCTTCGGTACGTTATTACCGAAGCTTCAGCCTGTCGAAAAAGCTCAGCTTTCGCTGGGCTTTTTTCGATAAAAGTGGTAAAATAGAAGCAGGTGATAAAAATGATAGAGAAAAACAGAAAAAACAGA
>NZ_NFKS01000038.1 GCF_002160515.1 Anaeromassilibacillus sp. An172
AAGCAAGTTCCTTGTAATAGTATCGCCTTATCTGCTTGTCTATTATGTGCGTTATTTTTCACTTTATCTGCCGCTGAGCGATTTGTATATACACAGCGTATTTTCATTGAATCATCTAAATTCCGGTATAGCTATTCCCGGGTATCTTGTAACTTTGCTTTATACACTTTTACTGACAACTCTCTTTTCCTATATTTTTGTCAATAAGGCGAAAAGGAGGATTTATTATGGCTAATAAAATTAGGGTCGCTTGGTTTATTTCTCAGCTGAGCCTGAAAAAGCTTATGAGAAATCCCAAAATCTGGGTTATGATTTTCCTGCTGGGTTTTCATATGTGGGACGCTTTTTTGACCGTGCGCTATAAGTCAGCGGAGCTTGGTTTGAGCGTATCGCCATGGTCTATTCCTTTTATTTTCAATACAGATTTGACTTTGGCAATGCTTCTTATGATGGTGGTTGTTTGGTTTTGCGACGCACCTTTTATGGACGAACATCAGCCCTACACTATAGCCAGAAGCGGCAGAACGGTTTGGTTTTATGGTCAGGTTGTTTACATAATAAAAGGTACTTTTATCTGCCTGCTTTTAATAGTGTTTTTTTCAATTCTTCCTATAATCGACAGGTTTGCCCTTTCCGACCAGTGGGGAAGAGTTTACACAGAGCTTGCAAGTCAAGGTTTTATAATGGAAAGCGGAAGTATTCTGAATTTTAACGTATCACCGGAAATAATAGGAAGATACTCTCCTGTTATTGCAACGCTTTTGTCAACAAGCTTGTTTTGGCTTAATTCAATTTTTCTTTGCCTGCTGATGTTTGCCTTAAATTTGAAACTGCCTAAATATTTCGGAACGGGACTTGCTCTCTTCGTTGCGTTTTTGGGCGGCGGTTCAAGCATTTACAACAACTTGGGAAGCTTTACGGATGTACTTAAAAAGATAATACCCACCTGCTGGTGTAAAATAGACAATATTTCCAACAACCCAATAACAGGCAGGGTGAGCTTTGTGTATGCATATACATTCCTCTTTATTGCAATAATTGCGCTGATTATTATTGCAAGGTTATTTATGAAGAGATACATAGTTGAAATATTGCCACATGATTAAGGAGGGAGAGCAATGTCAGAGGTTATTATTAAAGTTGAAAATGTTGTTAGAAAATTCAAGGAAAACAACGCCTTAAACGGCGTAAGTATAAATTTTGAAAAGGGTAAAATCCACGGAATTATCGGAAGAAACGGAAGCGGAAAAACCGTGCTTTTCAAATGTATCTGCGGTTTTATGCCAATGACATCGGGTAAAATCACTGTTTCCGGCAAGGTTATCGGAAAAGATGCGGACATACCGGACAATGTGGGACTTATCATAGAAACCCCGGGATTTCTCCCAAATTACAGCGGTTTTAAAAATCTGAAGCTTTTGGCTTGTATAAAAAGAAAAATTGACGATAAAAAAATTATGGAAACAATGGAGAGGGTTGGCCTTGACCCCAAAAGCAAAAAGCACGTTAACAAGTATTCATTAGGTATGCGCCAGCGTTTGGGAATTGCTCAGGCCATTATGGAGGACCCGGACATCCTTGTACTTGACGAGCCTATGAACGGCCTTGATAATGAGGGTGTGGAGGAAATGAGAGAGCTGTTTTTAAACCTGAGAAACGAGGGAAAAACAATCCTCCTTGCCAGCCACAACAAGGGCGACATAGAATACCTCTGCGACACCGTAAGAGAAATGGACCACGGAAATGTGATAAGCTTTTATGAAAAGCCAAGGGCTGTTGAATAAGAACTTGAATGAAAATATTCTGACAAAGTCACTTTAAAAAATAAACCGGCTGACATGATTTTTTAACATGTCAGCCGGTTTTTATGATAGGAGATAATTGAAAAAAAGGCGAGAGTGAATTTTTATATTACTTTATTACCGCAAAGGTTTCAAAGGGGCGGAGTGTTACCTCTTTTTCTGCCTTTGCATCCTTATAGTTTGATATTAAAATCTCTTTTCCCACAAATTCATCGGGGAGGGAGATTTTTGTTTCTGTTCCGTAAAAGTTGCAGACTACAAAAAGCTTTTTGCCCTCATATTCTCTTGAATAGGCGAACACATTTGTGTTGTCCTCCATTTCAGGTTTATATGAGCCGTATGCGATTACGTCGTTTTCTTTTCTCAGAGCGATAAGCTTTTTGTAATAGTGGAACACGGAGTTTTTGTTCTTTACAGCATTATCTGCGTTGATTGTTTTATAATTTTTATTTACCTCAATCCATGGTGTGCCTGTGGTGAAGCCTGCGTTTTCGCTGTTGTCCCACTGCATTGGAGTTCTTGAGTTGTCCCTTGAGCGGCAGCGGAGAATTTCGTAAACCTCATCCTCAGGTATGCCTTCATCTTTAAGTATTTTAAAATAGTTGAGGCTTTCAACGTCCTTATACTGGGAAATGTCCTCAAAATAGGCGTTTGTCATGCCGATTTCTTCACCCTGATAAACATAAGGTGTTCCACGCATAAGGTGTATCATTGTGGCAAGCATTTCGGCGGATTCTGTCGGGTAGTTCTTATCGTCGCCGAATCTTGAAAGCACACGGGGCTGGTCGTGGTTGCACCAGAAAAGTGCGTTCCAGCCGTTGCCCTCCTCCATTCCTATCTGCCATTTATTCAAAAGATTTTTCAAAGCCATAAAGTCGCAGGGCTGAAGCTCCCATTTATTTCCGTTTTTATAGTCAACCTTTAAATGGTGGAAGCTGAAGCACATGGAAAGCTCTTTTTCTTCGGGGTTTGAATATCTTATGCAGTTGTCAATGGTGGTGGAGGACATTTCTCCAACAGTTACCATTCCGTTTTCGTTAAGTCCGCTGTCACGGCAAAGCTCTTTTAAATACTGATGAACTCTTATTCCGTCGGTGTAAAATCTTCTGCCGTCGCCCTCGAAGTCGTCCTCAAAGGCATCGGGCTTTGAAATAAGGTTTACCACGTCGAAGCGGAAGCCTTTAACGCCCTTGTTCTGCCAGAATTTTAAAATGTCTTTTAATTCTTCTCTGACCTGTGGATTTTCCCAGTTAAGGTCAGCCTGTGTCTTGTCGAAAAGATGGAGGTAGTATTTATTGAACTTTGGAACGTATTCCCATGCGTTTCCGCCGAACTTTGAAACCCAGTTTGTGGGTGCGGAGCCGTCGGGCTTCGGGTCACGGAAAATGTAGTAGTCCATGTACTTCGGGTCGCCCTCCATGGCTTTTTTGAACCACTCATGCTCTGTTGAGGTGTGGTTGAAAACCATATCAAGCATTATTCCGATACCCAGCTTTCCAGCTTCTGAAATAAGGTTTTCTGCGTCCTCCATTGTGCCGTAGCGTGGGTCTATGTTTCTGTAGTCTGCAACGTCGTAACCGTTGTCGTTTTGTGGCGATACAAAAAACGGTGTGAGCCATATATAATCTATGCCTAATTCCTTTAAGTAAAGCAACTTATCGGTGACCCCTTTAAGGTCACCGAGTCCGTCGCCGTTTGAGTCGTTAAAGGATTTTGGATATATCTGATAAACAGTCTGTTTTTTAAATTCCATAGTTATTCTCCTTTAAGTCAAAACGATATTTATATTTGTGAGAAAGGATGTGTTTTATGCTTTTCCAAACTTGTTGAGCTTTGTTTTTGAAAGTATCATTGTGAACAGCACCGGAAGCACAAGGGCGATTACCATTGCTATTGCAAACATTGGGATACTCTCTATCTTCATGGAAAGAATTCCCGGAATACCGCCTACGCCTACGCTGGAAGCTTTGCAGACAAAGAACATTGAGAAAAGTCCGCCTATGCCTGAACCCAGCATACCGCCGATGAATGGGTAAATATATTTAAGATTGATACCGAAGATTGCAGGCTCTGTAACTCCAAGATATGCGGAGATAACTGCCGGAACTGCAACCTGTTTGTCTTTTTCGTTTTTTCTGTTCATGAGGATATAGCCAAGACATGCAGAACCCTGTGCTATGTTGCAGAGAACAAGTATCGGCCACATGTATGTTCCGTTGATTACCGGGTCTGCGCAGAGCTGAAGGTCGATTGCCAGCATTGTGTGGTGCAGACCTGTGATAACAAGCACCGGATAGAAAAGACCGTAAAGTCCGCCGAAGAGCCAGCCAACTGAGGACTGGAAGCCCCATGCAACGCCCTGTGAAATCCATTCGCCAAGCTGCCAGCCTATAGGGCCTAAAACTGCGTGGGCAAGGAATACTGTTGGAACAAGTGCTCCGAAAGGAACAACTATCATCTGTATTGACTGAGGTGTGATTTTTCTGAAAAATCTCTCAAGATATACAAGTGTGAAGCCTACAAGGATTGCAGGGATAATCTGTGACTGATAACCGATTCTTTCAATCTGGAAAATTCCCAAGTCGTAAATCGGAATATTTTCAGCTGTTGCAACCTGATATGCGTTGATAAGCTGAGGAGAAACAAGTGTAACACCGGTAACGATACCGAGGATTTCTGTACCCTTCATCTTCTTTGTTATACTCCAAACAACACCTATTGGCAGGAAGTGAAGAGCCGCTTCGCAGATGAGCCAGAGGAAATCGTAAAGTCCCTGACACCATGGATAAACGTCTTTCAGTGTTGCTGTTCCGTCGTTGAGCATGTAGATGTCGCCGATAACGCTTCTAAAGCCCAAAAGCAAACCGCCAACGATGATTGCCGGGATAAGAGGAGCAAAAATTTCCGCAAGGTTTGAAACAGCTCTTTGAGCTAAATTCTGATTTTGTTTTGCCGCCTGCTTAACCTCTTCTTTGGAAACCGCCTGGATTCCTGCATATTCCGCAAATTCCTTGTAAAATTCGGAAACCTGATTGCCGATGATTACCTGGAACTGTCCTGCCTGTGTAAATGTACCCTTTACTGTGGGCAGTGCTTCGATTTTTTTGATGTCTACCTTTGATTCGTCTTTGAGAACAAACCTGAGTCGTGTAACACAGTGCATAAGGGACGCTATGTTTTCTTTGCCGCCTACATACTCAAGCAGTTCTTTAACTTCTTTTTCGTACTTTGCCATTAAGAATAACCTCCTGTCTTTTTAAACTTGTTCATATAAGTTGCACGTTGTTTAAACAAGTTTTAAATCTTGTCTATATTATACAGTTGTTCAAACAGGTTGTCAACCGAAAAAGGACAAATTATATTAAAAAATACCTGCTATGACTTTATTTATTATTACCATTGACTTTTACATAATAACCAAATTTAGAATTTTAATTTGTTATTATTAAATTAACCTATTTTATAAATCGGTACAGGTTAATCGGCAAAAAAATACTCCACAGGCTGTCAATTCACTGTGGAGAAATTTGTAACATTCATTTTTATAAAGGAATTTTTTGTAAATCGAGATATAAAATTAAAAAAATTACCGAATTTAAAAGTCCATAAGCTCTTTTACTCGGTGGGCTCTGTCATAGAATACAAAGTCATCCGGTGTGTGTCTTGATTCCGTAAACTCAAACATAATGCCGTCGGAATTGTATGTGTAGTTTTCAACAGCCGCCACACAGTTTGCTCCGTTAAGCTCAAGGTTTTCCTCATCAAGCTTGTTTATTCTCTTGACCTTTACAATTCTTCTTGTGCTTACAATTTCAACATGAAGTATGTCTTCAAGATATTCATATATGGAATGTTCTGCTATGGTCTGATTAAAGCCGGGCATTACGGATTTCAGAAAATAGTTGTGGTCGATTGTTGAAGCTTTTCCGTCTATAAATCTCAGCCTTTGCAGATAATAAACCTCTGCACCTACTTCAAATGGGACTTTTTTGTGAAGCTGTTCGTCAACGGTGATTTCCTTAAAGAGAAGTATTTTTGTTACAACATTCTTTCTGTTGCGTATTGCAGCTTCTTTAAAGGATTCGATTTTTCCCAGAGAATAGAAAGAAGGCTCGTCGGGCTGGTAAATAACACGCACGCCCTTGCCCTTTATGCTTTGAAGATAGCCCAATGACACCAGTTCGGCTATGGCTCGTCTTACGGTATTTCTTGAGCAGTCGTATTCTGCAACCAAAACTGACTCAGAGGGGATAAGGTCGCCGTGTCGGTATTCCTCGTCCTCAATTTTCATTTTTAACTCGTGATAGATTTTGTTGTATTTTGTCTTTGCCATATATATCAGAACTCCGTTATTTTTGTTTGTCTATATGCTTTAAAAATCCCTTTAAACCTCTTGTTATATCGTCGTATGTAACATCGAAATTTCCTGTGTACCAAGGGTCTGCAACATCTCCGCCGCCTGCAAAATCAAGAAGCTTGTAAACCTTTTTGTCAGGGTCGGTTTTGAATATTCTCATTGTATTGCGCATGTTGTTGCTGTCCATAACAATGAAATAATCGTATTTATCGTAATCGGCTTTTGTAAGCTGAACGGCATATTTTCCTTTGCAGGAAATTCCCAGCTTTGAAAGTATCTCTCTTGTGCCATGGTGAACGGGATTTCCGATTTCCTCTGTGCTGGTGGCGCAGGAGGCGATTATAAATTCATCTTTTCGGTTTAATTTTTCCACCATGTCCTTAAATAAAAATTCAGCCATAGGCGACCGACAAATATTGCCGTGGCAGATAAACATCACTTTTGTCATACTTTGTACCTCTTTGAAATTTGGATTTATTAGAATAAATTCATACAATTCATTATTACGCTTATCATCATTTCTTTTTCTTTTGGATTTGACTGGGCAATCATAATCGTCAATGCAACTAAGGTGTGGTCATCAATTAGTTTTTTATCGTCTCTGAATAATGCATTGTTTTTATCGAGAAAATAAAGGAACATTGTCGCCGCTATTCTTTTATTTCCGTCAGAAAAGCTGTGGTTTTTGGTTACGAAATATAATAAGTTAGCAGCTTTTTCTTCTAAAGTGGGATATAATTCTGCACCGCCGAAGCATTGATAAACAGCGCCTATACTTCCTTTAAAGGAATCGTCTTTTTCGTTTCCGAACAGAGAACTTGTGTCGCTAAACTTCATTTCATCAATAACCTTGCGACATTCCTCATATGTCAAAACATAGGTTGCTTTTGTACCGTCTGGACGCTTCATGTTCTGATGGTCATATGCATCCAGTAAATTCAGAGCATTGCTGTATCGTTCTACCACAGTCAATACCTGTTTTGTGTCAAGGCTGTTTTCGACTCTCTTCATAATTCCTATAACCTCGTTTACTGTTAATGAACCGTTTATATTATTATAATAAATAATTATATCACAAAAAAGTTATTATTTTCAAGACAGGCGCATATATCTTTTTGCGGTGTGGCAGAAATAGCCTGTCTACATATTATATAAGTGAACAATAATTTTTTAATGGGGTGTTATTTTGAACTATAATATACTTGTACTTTCCACCATAACATACGCTATGAAGGGAAGAGATATTTTGAGAAAACACGGTATTACCGCTTATGTTGAAAGGGTAAGCATTGAAAAAGCCGGTCAGTCCTGCGGATACGGTTTGTATATACCGGATAAAATTCAGGATGCCGAAGAAATCCTTGCCAATTACAATATAAAGGTAATTGAAAGAACGGTGAGGAAATGATCTATCTGGACAACTGCGCCACAACATTTCCAAAGCCGGAAAATGTTATAAGAAGCGTCTGCAATTCTTTCAAAAAGTTCGGCGCAAATCCGGGAAGAGGCGGACACAATGCAGCTATGCAGTCATCTCAGGCGGTTTTTGAGGTGAGAGAAAAGGTTCAGGAGTTTTTTAACGCCGGAGAACCGGAAAATGTGATTTTTACATCCGGCTGTACAGAATCACTGAATACGGTTATAAAGGGAATTTTGAAAAAGGGCGACCATGTGGTTATATCTTCTCTTGAGCACAATTCCGTTGTTCGACCTCTTGAAAGACTGAAAAAAGAGGGAGTTATAACTTATGATGTGGCAGAGGTCTGCGAATGTGACCATGACAAAACTCTGGACAATTTCAGAAATAAGTTTAACGACCACACAAGACTTGTGGTATGTACTCACGGGTCAAATGTTTTCGGGCTTAGGCTTCCTGTTGAAAGGCTTGCGGCTTTGTGCCACCAGTACGGAATAAAAATATGCGTTGACGCAGCTCAGACTGCCGGTGTTTTGCCTATTGACGTAAAAGGCGACTGCATAGATTATTTATGTTTATCCGGACATAAAGGCCTTTACGGCCCCATGGGAATAGGTGTTTTGATTATAAACTGTGATACTGTTCCAATGCCTTTAAAAGAAGGGGGAACAGGAAGCAGTTCTCTGAGTCTGGAACAGCCGGATTTTCTTCCGGACAGATTTGAAAGCGGAACTCCAAATCTTACGGGAATCTGCGGTCTTGGCGCAGGAATTAATTTTGTGAAATTTAAAGGAACGGAAAATATTTTTAAGCACGAAATGAATTTTCTTTCAAGAGTTTACAAAATGCTCTGTCAGAATGATAATATAATTTTATATACGCAAAAGCCGGATTTGAATTATCATGTGCCGGTACTTTCATTTAATATAAAAGGAAAAAGCTCAGAGGAAACAGCGGCAATTCTCAACAGAAGATTTAACATTGCCGCACGTGCCGGACTTCACTGCTCTCCACTTGCCCATATCAGCATGGGTACGGAGAATACGGGAACTGTAAGAATTTGCCCTTCTGTTTTTACCGATTATTCCAACTGTGAATTCTTAATAAAAGCACTGAAAAAAATCTGAAAAATAACAGATTTTATCTTGCAATCCTTTCATATTGTGATACAATTATAGTAACGGCGGGAAAGCTTAAAAAGGCAGGTTTTTTCAAGCCTGCTACATAGATGTTGTTCATTTTATGTTTGTTTGAATGTATTTTGCAGCTTTTCGCCGCTATTTATGCAAGTCTTGGGGGATTATTATGGAGTTTTTGCAGGAATGGTTTTCTAATTTCTTCTCCATTTCACGGACTTTTGAATTTAAAGATTTTCTGGATATAGCGGTTATTGCGTTTATCATATACAGTATGTTTAAGCTGGTTAGGGAAACAAGAGCGGAACAGCTTTTAAAGGGTATAATTGTTCTGCTTGTGGTTTATTTCCTTTCCGCAGTGTTCAGTCTGAACATGCTGAACATGCTATTAAAAATGTTCTTCGAGTTTGCGGTTATCCTTATCGCAATTATTTTTCAGCCTGAAATCAGAAAGGCGCTGGAACAGATAGGACGAAGCAAAATTTCTCGAAAATCCTTGAAATTCATTCAGCCCGCAAAAGGTGACGAGTGGAGAGAACGTGTAAAAAAGGCTATTGTGGATGTTGCTGATACATCAGCCATATTCAGCCGTACAAAAACAGGTGCGCTTATTGTTTTTGAGCGTGAAACAATGCTTTCTGATATTGCCGCAACAGGCACAATTTTAGACGCATCTACGTCGGTTGCACTGCTTGGCAATATATTCTTTAACAAAGCGCCTTTACATGACGGAGCATGTATTATCCGAGACGGAATTATCCATTCCGCAGGATGTATACTTCCTCTTACAAAGAATAAAGATGTAGACGTAAATCTCGGAACAAGACACAGAGCTTCCCTCGGTATGAGTGAAGAGTCAGACGCAGTTGTACTGGTGGTTTCTGAGGAAACCGGAACAATTTCGCTGGCTATAAACGGTGTTTTGAGAAGAGATTACAGCAGGGACGAGCTTATCAAAGAGCTTGAAACTCTGCTTATAAAAGAGGATAACGACAAAACGGACTTTTTGTCCCTGTTCACTAAAAGGAAGGGGAACGATAAATGAGAAAGTTCTTAAAGAGTGATAAGTTTCTTATTTTGATTTCTGTTCTGTTGTCGGTTTTTCTCTGGATTGGAATGAGCTTCAGCAGCGGAAGCGAGTTTACTAAAACAATTTCTGATATACCTGTCACTGTTGAACTTTCTCAGGAAGCTATAGATAACGGATATCAGATATTCGGATTGGATCATGTCACCGCCTCTGTTTCGGTTACCGGAAATAGAATGATTGTGGGTTCACTTACAAAATCGGATATTCAGATTAAGGCCCAGCAGACAAGCAGTATTACAACTGCCGGCACTTACACTCTGCCCTTAGCCGCAAGCAAAACCGGTGTAAAATCGGACTATGAGTTTTCTTCTGCGGTATCGCCCTCAACTATTGTTGTAAATGTGGACAGATACCAGGAAAAAACCTTGGATATAACTTCCGAGATAGTCTATAAGGTAGACAGCGGATATTATTCAAGAAGTGTTTTAGGGGATACTTCTGTTGTGGTTTCAGGCCCGGAAAGTGTGGTTTCCAAGGTGTCAAAGGCGGTTGTCAGGGATACTATAAGCGGAACTATCACCGAAACCAGAGAACTTACCGGCGATATTATACTTTTGGATGAGGACGGAGATGTTATAAATAACAGCGACTTGTCCATGAGTGTTACCTCCACTGCGGTTACAATTATTGTTGAACCTGAAAAGGAACTTCCAATTGTTGTTCCGCCGGAGGGCGTTCCAAGCGATTTGGATTTAAGTAAATATATAACTGTTGAACCTTCAACTATCAGAGTTGCAGGAGATGCTTCGGTTATGAATAATCTGGATTCTATACCGGTTGAGCCTATCGATATTTCAAACTATGACAACAGTGTTCACACTGTGGAAGTGCAGGTTGCAGTTCCTTCCTCATGCAGGAATATAAGCAATATAAATACGGTAACAGTTACCATTGATTTCAGCAGCCTTTCTATGCAAACCTATACGGTAACCCAGTTTGAAAAGAAGAATATTCCGGACGGTTATACGGCGGATGTTCCGCTGAAACAGCTTGATGTTCAGCTTATCGGTACCGAGGAAGCTCTGAGCTCTATCACCAGCGAAGATTTGGTGGCTTATGTTGACTGGTCAGAGATGACAGAGGGAATTGTTATAGGAACGTCGGAAATGCCGGTGAAAATTGAAATTCCGGAGAACAGCGGTTATGTCTGGGTTTACGGAACCTATAACGCAAACGTAACGGTGTCAAAGGTTGAAACGACCCAGTAGCAAATTTAACAGAAAAATTACAAGGAGATTCGACAATGTTCGGGTCTCCTTTTTGCATGACAGTTTGTCATATTGATTTTCATATATTTATATATAATTGACCTGTATATGCAGATATGGTATAATACAGGTGAAGGGAAACCTTCGTGTATGGTAAAAAGGATTGTATTTCTATTATGAAAGGATTGATACGTATGACATTTCAGGAAGTTTTTGAAGAAATCAAATCAATGTTTTTGAAAGCTGATGTAAGCGAGATTAAAGAGCACCTGGCTTTTCAGTTTAACATGACCGGCGAGGGCGCAGGAACATTTTATGCTGAGATAAAGGACGGTAAGGTTATTGTTGAGCCTTATTCATATAACGACAGAGATGTACAGTTTACATGCTCTGCCGATACTCTTTTGAAGATTGCAAAAGGAAAGATGAACCCTATTACAGCTTTTACTTTCGGAAAGCTTAAAATAGACGGCGCTTTGGAAAAAGCTCTGGTTCTTCAGAAGATGATTTGATTTAATTCACATAAGTTTAAATGTTTCTTCAAAAAATCAACATATTCTATCTGTATAATTATAATCGTAACAGGGAAACATTTAAAACCAACAAAACATACTTTTACTCCTTTCAACACGGTATTGCAGGGCAATGCCGTGTTGTTTTTTCGTTTACTTTTACATATGGACGAAAAATCTATTTACAAAGATTTAATTATATGATATTATAATTTTGAAAAATTTACTTGTAAAAAGGAGTAATTTCACATGATAAGCAATGAAAGAGTTATTGAAATACTTAAAGAAGCAGGCGTTTTGCTTGAGGGTCACTTCAGACTTACTTCCGGCAGACACAGCAACAAGTATCTTCAGTGTGCTAAGATTTTCAGAAATACAAAGTACAGCGAGGAACTTTGCGCAGCTTTGGCAGAGCAGTTTGGCTCTGAGGGCGTAGAAGTTGTTATCGGACCTGCTATGGGCGCTGTTCAGATGGCTTACGAGGTTAGCCGTCATCTCAAGTGCGAAAACTTCTTCGCAGAGAGAGAAGCAGACGGAAAAATGGCTCTCAGAAGAGGCTTTGAGGTAAAACCGGGCATGAAGGTTCTCTTGGTTGAGGACGTTGTAACAACCGGCGGTTCCGTTAAGGAAGTTTTGGAGCTTGTTAAGGCTGCAGGTGCTGATGTTGTTGGTATCGGTTCTATCGTTGACAGAACAGGCGGCAAAATTGATTTCGGCGTTCCTTTCAAGGCTGTTATCAGCGTTGAGGTTGAGTCTTGGGAGCCTGAGAATTGTCCTTTGTGCAAAGAGGGCAAGATTGAGCTTGTAAAGCCAGGCAGCCGTAAGGTTTGATATCTTAAATAATTAAAAATTACTTTGGAGCGGGATAACGAGGTTATTCCGCTTCGATTATATTGTCATGAAATAAGAACGGGGGTGCGCATATGGCATACAAGCATGAGCACGGCGGTCACAGAGAAAGAATGAAAGACAAATACATAAAGTTTGGTCTTGAAATCTTTGAGCCTCACGAGGTCTTGGAGATGATACTCTTTTATGCCGTTCCCAGAGTTGACACCAATCCATTAGCGCACCGTTTAATAGACCACTTCGGTTCATTGGCAGGCGTTTTTGATGCGAGTATAAGTCAGCTTATGGATTTTGGTTTGAGCAAAAACGCCGCCGTATTTATCAGTATGATTCCGAAAATTTCCCGTATTTACATCGACGACAAAAGGCAGAAAAGACAGGTTATCACCAGGGATATGCTTGGCGAATATTTTCAGGATAAGTTTATCGGCAGAACAGAAGAATATATTGTCGCGCTGTTTTTAGACGCCAAAGGCAGAGAGTTAAGCTGTGTTCCTATTTCCAGCGGAAACTTTAGCGCCGCAACCGTACCTTACGAAAAAATAATAAACTTGGCTATTTTAAGCAGAGCTAA
>NZ_NFKS01000039.1 GCF_002160515.1 Anaeromassilibacillus sp. An172
AAATTGATGAACAGAAAAAGAAAATCGAAACACTTCGCTCTGCCTTGAACAATGCATCTAACTCTTTCGGTGAAAACGACAAGAGAACAAAGAACTGGCAGATCCAGCTTAATAACGCTGAGGCCGCTCTCAACGATATGGAGCGTGAGCTTAAGCAAAATGAAAAAAGCCTTAAAAATACAGGTGATGAGTTTTCAGACGCCGGCAAGGAAGCCGACGAGTTCGGAGATGAAGTTAAAAATGCTTCAGATGACGCTGAAAAATCCTCAAAAGCCATACAAAATATAGGCACAGCGGTAAAAGGAATGGCGGTAACCGTGGGAGCTGCCACTGTTGCCGCAGGTGCAGCCCTGGTTGGACTTACAAAAAAGTTTTTAGACCTTGCTGAATCCACCCGAGAATACCGTGAAGACCAAGCAAAGCTTGACACTGCCTTTACTACAGCAGGATTTACCGCAGAGCAGGCAGGAAATGCTTACACCGATTTTTATTCTATCTTAGGCGAAGAGGACAGAAGTGTCGAGGCGGTAAACCATCTTGCAAAGCTTTGTAAATCTGAACAACAGCTGTCCCAATGGACGGATATTGCCGCCGGTGTTTGGGCAACTTTCGGGGACAGTCTGCCCATTGAGGGTTTAACGGAAGCTTCAAACGAAACCGCAAAAACAGGAAAGCTTACCGGAGTTTTGGCTGACGCTTTAAAGCAGTGATTACCATGTAAATATTAAAAAAGACTGCAAGGGACTGTCTGACGCCACAAATGAAATCTATACACAAAAAGGCCTTGGACAGTACGGAGAAACTATTACCGGTTACAGAATAGGACCCAGAACTATTGAAATTCAGGGTTCTTTCCGAATAACCGATAAGATTTCTGTAGCGCAGTTAAGACAAAATTTAAATAACGCTTTATCTCCCGAGGAAACACTTGAGATTACCTATGACCTCAACGGAATACAGAGAAAAATTTTAGGAATTGCCAAAAGCATAAAGTTTACTTGTACAAAAATCCTCTATGATTTCTATATAGCTATCCTCTGTCCGGATCCGCTTTGGCGTGACCAGATGGAAACCGCCACTTCAATAGTGTCATGGGACGGAGCTTTTGAGTTTCCTGTTGAAATCACAAGCGATTGGGAAATTGGAAGGCTTAATAAACAGGTGGAAGTCAACGTGATAAACCGAGGTGATGTAACCTGCGGATGCAGAATTGTATTTTATGCCACTGCAAGTCTTACAAATCCCTCTTTAAAAAACACAGAAACAGAGGACTACATAAAACTCAAGGTGTCCCTTTCCAAAGGCGACAAGCTGGAAGTTACAACCCATTACAGAAATAAAACCGCATACATAACAAGAGCAAACGGAGAAAAGGAAAACGCCATACAGTATTTAGACCCATCTTCAACCTTTTTGCAGCTTGAAATAGGAGATAACCTTTTCAGCTATAACGCTGACAGCGGCAAGAGCAATCTTGAGATAACCATATATCACGATAACTTGTACAGGGGTGTGTAAAATGAATATCTTTATTTACGATACAAGTCTTACACTGCTGGGTGTAATAGATGACCCCATATCTCTCATATGGACACGCAGATACTGGGAGTGCGGAGAATTTAAACTTCTTATAGGCTACAGTGATTTTGCACGTGATATGCTGGCAATGGGAAATATCATAACAATTCAAGGCTATGATGAAGCCGGACAGATAAGCTATGTTGCCATTACAAAAGATGAAAAGGGCGAGCAAATCGAAGTACAAGGCAAATTCCTTTTATCATGGCTCGGTAAAAGGATTATTGAAAATCAGATAATAACCAAAAGCACCACAGAGCTTATCATGCTTAGAATTGTAAAAGAAAATGCAGTAAATCCCACAAACTCAAAAAGAAAAATCCCTAATTTGCTTTTGGGAGCTTCTCAGGGATTAGGCGGCACTATTGACTATTCATCCGATGCATATGTAAACGCTTTGACAGCTTTAGAAACAGCGGCAAAAGCCGGAAAGCTTGGTATAAAGATAATTACTGACTTTAAAAACAAAAATCACACCTTAGGTAAATCAATTTAAAGGAGGAAAATAAATGAAACAAATCTGGACTTTAATACAAATAGCCTTTTCCGCTTTTGGCGGTTTTATCGGCTGGTTCTTAGGCGGAAACGACGGCTTTATTTACGCACTTTTGGCGTTTGTGGTAATCGACTACATAACCGGAATTATGTGCGCTATAGCCGATAAGGAGCTTTCAAGCGAAGTGGGATTTAAAGGCATATGCAAAAAGGTTCTCATCTTCGCTTTGGTTGGAATTGGAAATCTTTTGGATATATACATTCTGGGACAGGCAGGTATTTTGAGAAATGTGGTAATCTTCTTTTATCTTTCAAATGAAGGCGTGTCAATTCTGGAAAACGCTTCACATCTCGGATTGCCGGTTCCGGAAAAATTAAAGGAAATACTTAAACAACTGCATAATGGAAAGGAAAGTGAAAACTAATGTCATATACAAATTCTTCTCTTATATCATATACAAAATTAAGCCCTAACCATTCAGGTGATAGGACTCACTTCATTGACCGCATTACTCCCCACTGTGTGGTTGGTCAGTGTGCAATCGAGACACTGGGCAATCTTTTTGCATCTACTTCCTGCCAGGCATCCTCCAACTATGGAATAGGCTTTGACGGAAGAATGGGAATGTTTGTTGAAGAGAAAAACCGCTCCTGGTGTTCATCCTCTAACGATAATGACCAGAGAGCGGTAACAATCGAATGTGCTTCAGACACCACAGCGCCATATGCTTTCTACGACGTGGTTTACCAGTCGCTTATCAATCTTTGTGTTGATATCTGCAAGCGCAACGGTAAAACAAAGCTTTTGTGGCTTGGCGATAAAGATAAAACCCTTGCCTATGAACCGAAATCAAATGAAATGGTGCTTACTGTTCACAGATGGTTTGCAAACAAAAGTTGCCCCGGCGATTGGCTTTACAGCCGTTTGGGCGACCTTGCAGACAAGGTAACTTCCAAGCTCAGCGGCAGTTCTGACAATTCTGATAACACCGACGACGGTACAATCTACAGAGTTCAGACCGGAGCCTTTTCGCAGAAAGCCAATGCCGAAGCACAGCTCGAAAAGTTGAAAGAAGCCGGATTTGACGGTTTTATCACAACAGGTACGGTTCAGAAGCCGGATAACACTCCCGATGAACCTGCCCTCGCTATAGGCGACAAAGTAAAGCTTGACAGCAACGCCACAGTGTACGGCTCATCAATGAAGTTTTCAGACTGGGTATACACCTCTACCCTGTACGTAAGAGAAATAAGCGGCGACCGTGTGGTTGTCTCCACTCAGAAAACCGGAGATATTACCGGAGCGGTTGACAAGAAATATTTGAATAAGATTTGACACCATTGATTAAAACATCTTATATGTTGAACTCTTAACATACTTATAATATAATATCTATAATGTAAATTTAAGGAGAACTATTATGAGTATATCTTTTCGACATACAGCTGGTTTTGGGAAGAGGATGGAATATAAAATAATTGGAGATATGCTAATGGAAGGGCTTGATTGCTATGTTCCATTAGTTGATGACCATGGTGTGGATTGTGTAATAAAAAAGAAAGATGGCACATTTATAGAAATTCAAATAAAAGCGCGCTCTAATGAAGCTATCTTTGGTAACGCCGCACTTTTTGCAGGTATTCAACACGAATACACTCCCAATTTTTACTTTGTATTCTATTCCGAAAGAATGAACCTTATGTGGATTCTATCATCAGAAGAATTTCTAGCTGAGTGTAACACCAATAAACTCGGAAAAAATACAGGTAAACACACTATATGGTTTAACGGAAAACATCGCAATTCTGAAACAGGAAAAAATGAAGAGTATTGTAAAGAACGCTATAATAAATATATTTGCAAAGACTTTTCAAGATTTTACTAATTTATTAAATTAAAATTTCATATTGAGCATTACAACACCCGTCAAGGATTAAAAAACTTGGCGGGTGATTTTTTTATTTAAAACACCTTAACTCTCCCCTTTTCCGTGGCTATATTATGAGGGGCATTCCTCGGAAAGGAAACAACGTTATGATGACACAAATTCAAAAGGCTGAAATTTTAAATCTCAGAAGGAGGAATTTTTCTTACAGTCAAATAGGGAAAATGCTTTCTCTCTCCCCTAACACTGTCAAATCCGTATGCCAAAGGGCTATTAAATCACCTGGCAAAAACGGACTTTGCTTAAACTGCGGAGAACCTATTTTTGTAAATCCTAAAGCTAAACCAAAACAGTTCTGCTCTAATTCTTGCCGCATCGCCCATTGGCGAAAATCAAACGGTAAAAAAGGAACTGAATATCATTTGATATGTCAACACTGCGGCAGTGAGTTTGTAACTTTCGGAAATAAAAGACAAAAATACTGCTCTCACAAATGCTACATATCCCACCGATTTGGCGGTCATATTGAAGCACAATAGACTATATATTCAGAATTATTGACTTTCTATTCGTGTAGAATATATGTTCTTATTTCCTTGATAAGTCATTTCTTTAGAGTTAATATGTCACAAAAGGAGGGTATCAATATAATGAACTGTATCAGAATGATTAGGCCTCTTCCTAAACTTACAAAGCCAAAGCGTGTGGCGGCTTACGCCAGAGTTTCCGCTGACAACGACGCAATGCTTCATTCCCTATCGGCTCAGATAAGCTACTATCAAAGGCTTATTCAAAATCACAAGGGCTGGACCTTTGCCGGAGTTTATGCCGATAACGCCATAACTGGAACAAAAACCTCAAGGGAGAATTTCCAGAAGCTTCTCACACAGTGCCGTGAGGGTAACATCGACCTTATTATCACAAAATCCGTTTCCCGCTTTTCACGAAACACTGTGGCTCTTCTGGAAATTGTCAGAGAACTTAAAAGCTTAGGCATAGGCGTATTTTTTGAAGAGCAAAACATAAACACATTAAGCGCTGAGGGTGAACTTTTATTGACACTTCTCGCCTCTTATGCTCAGGAAGAAAGCCTTTCCGCCAGCGAGAACCAGAAGTGGAGAATACGAAACTCCTTTAAAAACGGAAAAATTTCCAATCTCAGATTTTTATTTGGATACAACATTGAGAAAGGAAAAATTCTCATAAATCCAGAACAAGCGGCAATCTTCCGTGAGATTTTCGCAAGAGTTATCAGTGGTGAAACCTTGGGAAATATCAGCCGTGATTTAAACTCCCGTGGAATTACCGGAGCATTGGGCGGACATTGGGAAGCCCACCACATTAAAAACATAATAACAAATGAAAAATACACCGGAAACGCCATTTTACAAAAGCGTTACCGCAACAATCACATTGACAAAAAGGAAGTTACAAACGACGGTCAGTTGGACAAGTACTATGTAAAAAACACCCACTCCCCTATTATTGACGAGGAAACTTTCAACAAAGCTCAGCTTGCCCTAAAAGGAATCGATGAGGTTTTTTCAAAAAGAAAAAAGCCTTCCAGAAGCATTTTTACCGGAAAAATAATCTGCGGAAAATGCGGAAAGACCTTTAAAAGAATTACCACAAAAAAATCCCATGGCTGGAATTGCAGTACATTTCTGACAACAGGAAAAGAAACATGCAAAACAAGGGCAATACCTGAGGATATATTAAAAGAAAAAACATCGGAAGTTCTGGGGACTGCTGAGTTTGACGAGAACGCTTTTTTATCATCAATAGACCACATTGAGGTTCCCGAGGACAACATTCTTCGTTTTATCTTTAATAACGGAAAAGTCAAAGAAATAACCTGGGAATTTATCTCAAGGAGCAATTCATGGACAAAAGAAATGCGTGAAGCCGCATCGGAAAGATTTAAAAATCAAAGGAGGAAAAACACATGCCAAGAGTAACCACAATACCTGCCACAAGGAATTTATTTACATCAGAACCAATCAATCAAAGAACAAAAAGACGAGTTGCCGGCTATGCCAGAGTTTCAACGGACAGTGACGAACAGTTCACAAGCTACACAGCTCAAGTCGAGTACTACACAGAATTTATCACCTCAAATCCTGAATGGGAGTTTGTTGGGGTTTACACAGACGAAGGAATTTCCGCTCTCAGCACCAAAAACCGTGAGGGATTTAATCAGATGATTTCCGATGCATTGGACAGGAAAATCGACCTTATTGTGACAAAGTCGGTGAGCCGATTTGCACGAAACACAGTTGACAGCCTTTCAACCATCCGAAAACTAAAGGACGCAGGCTGTGAATGTTATTTTGAAAAGGAAAACATTTACACATTTGACGGCAAAGGCGAGCTTCTTCTCACCATTATGTCTTCCCTTGCCCAGGAAGAAAGCCGAAGTATTTCGGAAAATGTGACCTGGGGACAGAGAAAAAGGTTTGCCGACGGAAAAGTGAGCCTCGCTTACAAAAGCTTTTTAGGATACGAGCGTGGCGAAGACGACAAACCGAAAATTGTTGAAGAGGAAGCCAAAATCGTAAGGCAAATTTATCAGCTTTTTCTTGAGGGAAAAACGGCAACAGGCATTGCAAAATACCTAACCGACGAAGGAATTCCCACCCCTATGGGCAAAACTACCTGGTGTCCACGCACAATTAAAAGCATACTGGAAAATGAAAAATACAAAGGCGACGCCCTTCTTCAAAAGAAGTTTACCGTTGACTTTCTCCAAAAAAAGACCAAGAAAAACGAGGGTGAAGTTCCCCAATACTATGTTGAGGGAAGTCACGAAGCCATTATCGACCCTGACCAATGGGAAATGGTTCAGCTTGAAATAGCAAGGCGAAAAGCTTTAAACAGAAGATACAGCGGCAGAACGATTTTCTCAAGCAAAATAGTCTGCGGCGACTGCGGCGGATTTTACGGCAGTAAGCTTTGGCACTCAAACATGAGCTACCGAAGATACGTTTGGGAGTGCAATAGCAAAGTAAAAGGCGAAACCAAATGCAAAACCCCAGCTATAGATACTCCGACCATTAAGGAAAAATTCATGGAAGCCTGTAATTACCTTATGGCTGATAAAGCTGAGGTTGTTAGCCGCTGTAATAAAAAACTTGAAAAAATCGGCGACCTTGGAAGATTTGATAAAAGGATAGAAAAACTCAGAAATGAGCTTAACCATATTTCAGACTTGGTTGACAACTGTGTTCAGGAAAACGCCACTGTTTCCCAGCAGCAGGACGAATATGAAAAGCGATATTCTGCACTGGAACAACGCTATAATGAAACACTGGCAAAACTTCAAAAGATAAACAACCAGAAAACAGACTTAAAAAATCAGGAACGAGTATACCGCCTTTTCCTAAATTCACTGGAAAAGCAACCAACCTTCATGAAAGAATGGTCCGACACCCCATGGATAACCCTTCTCGACGAAGCTGTAGTACATAAAGGTAAAAAAATAACTTTCAGATTCAAAGACGGTACGGAGATTACCAGGGAGTTTATTATGAGGTAAGAAAAAGAAACAGTGAATATTATAACGATTGTTATAATTTATAGAGATACAATATTCTATGAAGTATGTTCTATAAGTGTATACACATAAATATTACATCTATTATTTCTAGAATTCAATATCCGTAGAACCTCATTTAGCGTAGACCCTGAAGCATTGATGTCATCAATAACAAGTATATTTGCATTTGACAAATTTGAGAAGTTATCTGATTCTTCTGTAGATGCAAATTTAAGATAATTTTTGATGTATGGCCTATACTTTGCCTTTACATTTTTTGCAATAGAAAAATAATTTTGTTGGTGAATTTTAGGTATCAAGATATCCTCAATATATTTTTTCATCTGCATATACTGCAGTTTAGTTTCAGGAGTATCCCACTCTGAATTAAATAACTTCCAATCAAATTGTACATCTGTAGGTGCAGATTTTATCATTTCAAAATTAACTCTATTAGTATCGTGTCCTGTAAATTGGTTGATAACCCTAATCATAGTATTTACCAACTTACTACGACCAGATAGTGGGTATACAAAACAATCTAAATTTGCAAGGTTAACTTCTGGTGATAAATACTGCAACGGTCGTTGAATGAATCTTTTTAAATCAGCATCAGAAATAGATGGCTCAGATAGACCCTTCAAATAATGGATGAACTTAGTTCGATCTCTAGAACTTACATGAGGTTTGAAAATATATCCGAACCAATATAGATTATTATTGATAGATGATTTGAATATTTGAGGAGTTTGAATTTCAATTATATCATCTTTTGAATTGTGTTCAAAATCAAACACAAAATCGTTTCCGACGATCTGTACTCCAGATTTAATATATCTTTTCATATTTTCACTCCTTTTAAGAGTTGTATTGACTTAATCTAACTTATGTGTTCAACCACTGAACTAAGTTTTCTCTAAATTATGCAGCCTTGCTTCTTTGAGTTTCGGCAAAATATTCAATGAATACTCTCTATATAGTATAAAAAAGATGATAAGGATAGCGTAGATTACTTCGCAATTATTTTACTTGAATCACCATTTTTCTTATAATTCCTGCAAGGTGAGCTCAGCTCCTTGAGTAATACTGGTATAAGACTTATTCCTGTCGATAGAGTTCTGTATATAGTATCCATCTAAATTCTTATCATCTGTAGGTATTTTATCATTAAATTAGACCTAGATATATAACCATTATAATATCATTAACAATTGGAGACTCAGTGATATCGTTAATTACCATACATGTTTACAAGTTTATTCTTTCTGCAAAATTGATCTAAATCTGGTACAGTGGTTATTGTTATCAACGATAATTGATAATCTTGATAAAAATCTAAATCTTTTAACATATCTATAAAAGATATATTACCTTTACAATAATCCTCTAAAGTAGCATCTTGCATGTGTTCGTCCCAAACTAAACATAATAGTACAATGTACTTTTTAAAGAATTGTTTCATTTCTTTAATAGATTTTTCGTTTACGTTAATATCATCTTTACCCGGTATATACTCCCAATTATCATACAGCTTCAAGATGACTGTACGGCTTGCTATCAGTATCTCCGGGTTAAATACCGGCTTGACTATAGATCCATGCTTGACTCCTGCTCCTGATGAAAAATAGAACGAAAATAGTAGTTGATTAGGGTTTTTAACATATTTACCTCTTATGTTTGACATAGCAAAAATAGCGTGATTAGATGATATTAACAATTTCATAAGATTCACCTCTTCTACAATTGATCTATCATTATTTTCAAAAATTTCACAAGATAGAAATTCAATTTATTTATCTTTGAAAAGACCTAATTTTACTAATGCAACATATTCACATGTAATAAATTTGCCAAATTTTCACCAATAGTATGTATCACTCTTTTTATTTTGATATATTTTATCTACTTCTAACACTATTCTCCTTGTATAATAAATTTAGGTTGATAAGGGAGCCTATCTCCCAAAATCAACTGTATAATTATTCAACATAATGTTGTATAATTGTAGTTATTAGATAGAGGAT
>NZ_NFKS01000004.1 GCF_002160515.1 Anaeromassilibacillus sp. An172
GTGTCTTTGTTTTTGTAGTCGTATTTGCTGTAACCCAGCTCTTCGTCCAGTTCTGCCTCAAGTCCGTTTTCCATAAACTCCGCTATGGTTTCCTTGAACAGATTTTGAATGTCCTCCATACTGCCTATGTTGGACATTTGCAGCAACTCTCTGATTTTCTCTCTGCGTGCTTTTTCTTCCGGTGTGCGATTCTTTCTTGCCATTTTTTAACCTCCATTGTGTTGTCTCTATTTTACACCACTTTGGAGGTTTACACAAATTTTGAAAGGGTCTCAAAGACGGTTGAGAGTGCTTTGTGCATATGCGTTTTTCAGTTTCTCTGCTTTTGTAGTATATTTAAAGAAGAATCCGTTTGAGTTCTTCTGTCATCAATTCCTGCCTTTTTTCCATGAACTCTTCAAAGTTGCCTAAGTCATATGAAATTCCAAGCGGCAGATACTTTGCATTTTGGGCATTTTCAGGCGATTGCAACCAATCTGCAAGGGGTGTTTTATTTTTCTGTTCATTTTCTCGCCCTTCAAGAAGTTGCAAATTAGCTAATGTATTTCTCCGGTGTTGCCAATCGTAGATCTTCACCTCGTCCAGATGGGATCCATCTGGAAGCATAACCTTTTTTAACCGATTCGTTGTGAATCCAGCATAGGGATGCATATGATCCTGATGGAATCCCTTCTGACTGTACTTGAGATTGGGATAGAGCAGAGAAAGAACCATGAATGTATAAGACCCAATTTCCCAATCAAACAGAGCATCGATTTCTTCTTGTGTATAGCACAGAGTCCGGTCACCGGAGAAATGGATTCCCTGCAATACCGATAATGAGAAGGGTTTCCCAGGATTATCTTTCAGCTTCTCTCGAATGCTCTGTAAGGCTGAATTATTGGATGCACCGAAGACTTGTTTCAACTGTGCTACCACAATATATTTTTTCAATTCCCTTTTTGAGTCGCTGTCAAAAGGACCTCCGTGAAAACGATAATACACGATGGGCATGGCTGCCACATAAGAAACAAGGTTTTCTGCATTAAATCCAAACTCACAAAGCAAGTCTACAGTTTCCGCAATGGCATTTTCTATCTTAGGCCAGCTGTTCCGAATTTCCAAAACGCTGTCCTTGCGAAAGGTTTCCACTTTTAGCGTAGTAGGAAGATTAATTAAATACAAACTGCTTCTCATAATAAAGTCATTTGAGAATCGGAAACCTTCACCTTTACGGTTAATTCTTGTCAGCAGTTCATCAATCTTATCCCTTGCCTTATCCCAATGGGACACAACCGTCGAGAAAAGCAGATCGCTCTTAGAAAGGACAGTACCGCCCGAATTAACCCGAACAAAAATATCAAGAACGCTGTCAATAGCATCCTCTTCCACTTCAAAATAATTGATTAGTTCGCTTGTTACCAGATGCTCATGAAGCTTTAGGATATTTGTCATAACTATGCTATCCGTATTCCATCCCCTAGTATTTACAATTTGCGTCATGACATCTGTTGGGGATTTATACTGAAGGATGTCTTTGACACGATACCACAGTTTATCTGGCTTAGATTCAGCAACGCTATCATGTGCCATAAATGCGAACTCATATGTAATATCATCGTCCTCTGATTCCTTCTGACTGCGCAGATTGAAATACAGCTCTTTCTGCGGGAAAGCTTCATTGTTTGCCCATCGTTTCATTGGCAGTTTACGGCTTATGCTTCCTTGAAGCGCAATATACAGTGATGTAAGCCGTTGCTGCCCATCGAGAACAGCCCAAATAGAATCCGAAGAACCATCTGCTGGAAACGGTTGAGGGGCAGGTGGATTTTTGTAGGCGTCGCGCTCATGAAAATCTTTGATGAATTCATACATGGAATATTCCTTCTGGTTAACAATTCTCTTCTTTACTCGCCAAAAAAGGAACGTCCCGATTGGGTAGTCCAACATAATAGAGTCCATCAACCTAGTAATCTGCTCATCGCTCCAAACATATTTCCTTTGAATAGCTGGAAGATACATTTGTCTGCTATTTATCGCATCTAGGATCCAGCTAATCGTTACCTTTTTATATGCCATGACATTCCTCCTATGTATCTATAAACCAATGAAAAGTTTTTGTTATTATCAATTCCGTCCTACAAAAAGCTTTATGCAAAGGGGCAATATCACCTAGGGTGTTTTTTAGCCAACTTTTTTTCTTCTTTGTCCCATTCCTCCTGTATTTTTGCAAAAAATTCTTGGCTCTGGTCTGAAAAAGTGCCTCTCATATAACTAATTTCATCCATTAACCCTTGCCCCCAAGTAACATCAATGAGTTTTTCATTATGATATGTTGCTTCGCTTGTACATCGTGGAAGCACCGAATGTCCTGTGTTGTCCATCATGGCATACGGATACTGAATCCTTAAAATTGTATTATTTTTTTCAAGAATGTCATCCTCGATATTCTTATCCCAACATAACATGAGTAATTGTAAACTGTTGAATCTAAAAACAAACGCAAAAGCACAATTTTCAAATTCTTGTTTCTCCATCTTTTCTCGCAAGGCAATATGGCCGGTATTATAATCAATATTCAAAATTATACTGTTCGATAAAAAAAGTGGAGAATCTCCCCAACGCAGTTTCCTGTTTCCAAACATAAAATCGGGAGCTGGAGAAGTATTAACTGCTAAACCAGCTAAAAGTGTAATATTCTTCAGTGGTTCATTGTTTTCCTCGTGCAATAAAAAGTCCTTGATTCCATCGTCGAAAAAAGAAACATCCTTTTTTCTTACCCTTAAATCATTAAAAGCAAATTTCAGACTCATTTTTTGAATCATTGCATAGTCATAATCTACTGCGAGTGTGTCATCTTTTTCATATTTGACTGTAAAGTATTTTTTTATAAAGTTTTTAGCATACGAGTCGATATATGAAATCCTATTATTATTGCAGTCTGCACAAACATCTTTAACCAGTGGGTCTCCTTGATGAACTGCTTTCCTTTCACTATCAATCGTTACATAGCATTCTGGAAACAATCCAAGAATTCCACTTGAAATAATATGCTCTTTTGTACCTTTCGCTTCTTTGCCACAATAAGCACAAATCATACTTAACCCTCTTTCACATCCAATCCACTGCCCAACTACCCTTTTGACCCTCGAGTGGGCGAAACTGCTGTCAAGGCAAAATATCTAATCCGCTCACTGGTGGGTTGTGGCAGGGATTTAGATAACATAAGCTTTCCTTTGATATATTCCCCTCAACAGAAATAGTCAGGTGAGGGGGATTGCTGTCGGTTCTGTAATGTGTCAGAAAATACCGCAAATCAGGCATTTTTCGGACTTTATTTTTCGGTTTTTGACATCAAAACTACCGTCTCCACATGTGCTGTTCTGGGGAACATGTCTACTGGGGTTATTTTTTGTGGGGGATAGCCTAAGGTTTTTAGGATGGCTAAATCTCTTGCCAATGTTCCCGGGTCACAGGATACATATACTATTCTTTTTGGTGACATCTCTTTTATTGTATTTAACAGCTTCTCGTCACAACCTTTTCTCGGCGGGTCTACTATTACCACGTCGGGGCGGACTCCCTCTTTTTTAAGTTCATCGGCGGCATAAGAGGCGTCGCCGCAGAGAAATCTGCTGTTTTCCACATTGTTAATCTGCGCATTTATTTTTGCGTCTTTTATGGCATCCTCTACAATTTCAACGCCTACAAGCTCTTTTACCTTATTCGCCATTGTAAGGCCTATTGTGCCTGTGCCGCAGTACAGGTCAAGCAAAACATCGTCCTTACTGAGGTCTGCGTATTCTGCGGCTATACTGTACAGCTTTTCCGCCTGGCGTCTATTGACCTGATAAAAGGAATGAGGGGATATTCTAAAGCTTACGCCCAGCAGCTGGTCGGTTATGTATTCCTGACCGAATACAACACGGTTTCTTTTTCCTAATATAACATTAGTTTTATCCCTGTTGGAGTTTACGACTATGCTTTTTATCTGAGGGAATTTTTCCGTCAGCTCTTTTACAAGGATTGGTTCGTCTTTAAGTCCGTTTCCGTTTACCACAAGACATACCATTATTTCGCCGGTTTTTTCTCCTTGTCTTAAATAGATATGTCTAAGCTTTCCTTTGTGTGTTGTTTCATCATAGACATCGTTTTTGCTTGACTTCATAAAATCCAAAACAGTTTTATTTATCTGTGAGAAGATTTCAGGCTGGAGAAGGCAGTCGTCGCAGGATACTATTCTGTGACTGTGAAGTCCGTAAAATCCGCTGATGATTTCTCCCGACTGATTTTTGCCAACAGGGTACTGGGCTTTGTTTCTGTATCTTTCTTCAAGCTCAGACCCCACTATTTTATCAACCTTTACATCGGTGATTTTACCTATTCTTTCAACAGCGTCTCGAACACGCTGTTCTTTTATTTTAAGCTCTGCATCATAGGAAATATGTCTGTAGACACAGCCGCCGCACTGATAAAAACATGGACAGTCTGTTTCGATTCTGTCCGGGGAAGGGGAGATAAGCTCTTCAATTTTTCCAAAGGAATATTTTTTCAGCTTTTTGACAATTCTTACCTTTAGTGTATCGCCGACAGCGGAGTTTGGCACAAAGATTACCTCGCCGTTTTCCGCACGACAAATTCCGTTGCCCTCTGAGCTTACCGCTTCTATATGAGTTTCGATTATATCGTTTTTTCTAAGTTCCATTTCATTCTCCGTAAGCATAATAAATTACATATAAATATGTTTTTAAACAATTTTAACATAAAGATATTTTCTTTTCAATATTTGTGTCCCATTATGTTTTTTCGGCTAAAAGGGGAAGATTTTCTAAATGTTCAACAGAATATGTTGACGAAAAATTTAGAAATTTAGAAAAAGTAAAAAGGATGAAAAAAATTAAGAAAAAGACTTTATTTTTTTGTGTTTTAGCAATATAATATGTTCAGAGTATAATGGATTATCAAGGGTAAGGAGTGTCTGTATGGATTACAATAATTGTTTAAATAACGTAAAACACATACATTTTATCGGTATTGGCGGAAGCGGAATGTGTCCGCTGGCAGAAATTCTCAGAAGTGAAGGTTTTAAAATTTCAGGTTCCGACAACAACGAGTCTGACACACTTGAAAGAGTAAAACAAGAGGGAATAGAAGTTCATATGGGTCACCGTGGAGAAAATGTTGACGGTGCTGATATGGTGGTATATACTGCGGCAGTAAAATCAGATAATCCGGAACTCGTTGAAGCCAGAAAAAGAAAGATACCTTGTCTTGAAAGAAGCGTAATGCTTGGAATAGTTACAAGACGTTATAACAGAAGCATTGCTGTTTCCGGTACTCACGGAAAAACAACAACCACAGCTATGCTTTCTCAGCTTTTGATAGGAAGCGGTTTTGACCCGTCTGCAATTATCGGAGGAAAGCTCCCATTTATCGGCGGCAACAGCTATGTTGGAAAAAGCGATATAATTGTATGTGAGGCGTGTGAGTATGTGGATACTTTCCTTCAGCTTGCTCCTTATATTTCAATAATCCTCAACGTTGATGCAGACCATCTGGATTATTTCGGAAATCTCGAGAACATCAAAAAGTCATTTAAGAAGTTTGTGGCTCTCACCACAGGTGTTATCGTGGTAAACGGCGACGACCTCAATTCTCTTGAATGTGTAAGCGAAGCAAAGATAGAGAAAATTACTTTCGGTTTTATGGATACAAACGATTACTATGCTGCAAATATTGCAGAGAGCAAAGGTGTTAAGGAAGAGTTTGACCTTATGTACAGAGGTGAATTCCTTACAAGAATTAAGCTCAGCGTTCCGGGAAAGCATAACATATACAACGCTTTGGCAGCTGCTGCAACAGCTCATTTCCTGGGTGCAACTCCTGCGGAGATATCAGAGCATCTCCATAACTTCGGCGGTGTACACAGAAGATTTGAGGTTTTAGGAGAAGCAGGCGGAATAACAGTTGCCGACGACTTTGCTCATCATCCTACAGAGCTTACAGCAACTCTTACAGCTGCTGTGGAAATGGGATTTGACAGAGTTATAGCTGTGTTCCAGCCTCATACATTCTCAAGAACTGCAATGCTTTTGGATGATTTTGCAAAGGCTCTTTCAATTCCTGATAAGGTTGTTATTTCAGAAATCCTTGCAGTAAGAGAAACAAATACCTATAATATCTATTCCACAGACTTGGGCAAAAAGGTTCCTGGCGCTGAATGTATAGATAAATTTGAGGATATAACCAAGTATATCTGCTCAGAGGCAAAGCCTGGTGATTTGGTTCTTACAATGGGCGGCGGCGATGTGTATAAGTGCGCCAACATGATAATGACAGCTTTGAAGAACAAATACGAATAACAGAATAATCAAATAATAGAAAAACGGTTCGGATTTCCGAGCCGTTTTTTGTGTCGCTTTTATTTCAGAGTTGTTTCAATTTTGTTTCAATGTTATTTCAATTTATTGTCACCTTATAAGAATATTATTAAATCACAGCAAAGAACAACGGCAAACGCCGATAACATAATATTATTACGGAGGGAAAAGATATGTCAGACTATAATAACTTTGACGGTTTGAATAATAAAGAAAACGAAACGGAAAACCTTTCCGAAGAGAAAAATGAATATAAAGCTTCCGAAAGCGAGAGCACATACAGCTCAGAAGAACAGAGCGCAGAAGAAATATTAAAGGATGTTGAGTTTGCAGAGGAAGAGACCGCTTCTGCCGCTGATGACAGCAAGGGAACAGATGCTACTGATGAATATAAGACAACAGATTATTCAGCATCAAGCAGCTACAATAACACAAATTCCTATACAACAACATCAGGAAATAACGGCGGTACAGCCTCTTATGAATGGAATAACGGACAGTACAGCGGAAAATATACCACAGGAAGCTACAGCAATAACAGCAATTCAGGTTCTTATTCCTCAAATTCCTATTCATCAGGCAATTACAGATACGGCAGTCAGCCGTATAACAGTTACAGCTCAAACACAAACAACAGCTATAACAATAACACCGGAACAAACGGAACATATGGACAGAATTCCGGCGGCGCATACGGTTACGGAAATAATCAAAACTATAACCAGCAGGCAGGATATTACAATAATTCCTATGTGAATCCGGCAGGAAAGAAAAAGAAAGCTCCTAAGGCAAAGAAGGAGAAAAAGACTGTAAGAGTTTCAGCACTGGTTTTGACTGTAAGTCTTTTGGCTTCCGCAGTGTTGGGCTTCGGCGGAGGAATGGTTGCTAATTACGTAAACGGCGGAGGCTCCGGCGGAAACGGAATGACAATCAATAAGGTTGTTACAACAGCAGAAGAAACAAACTCAACAACCGGTGAAATGAGCACAAGCGATATTGTAGCCTCTACAAAGAACAGCGTTGTTGAAATTACAACAGAAATTGTAAAAACAGGCAGCTTCTTACAGCAGTACATTGAATCAGGCGCAGGAAGCGGCGTAATCATTTCGGAAAACGGATATATTGTTACAAACAACCACGTAATCGAGGACGCTTCAAGCATCACAGTTACTTTGGCAGACGGTACAAGCTACAGCGCAGAGCTGGTTGGAACTGACGCAGATTTGGACGTAGCTTTGATTAAGATAGATGCAACAGGTCTTGATCCGGCAGAGATAGGAGATTCTTCCACAACTCAGGCAGGTGACAAGGCAGTTGTAATCGGAAATCCTCTCGGACAGCTGGGCGGTTCTGTTACACAGGGAATTATAAGTTCTGTAAGCAGAGATGTTATGATTGACGGTGTTTCTCACAACGTAATGCAGGTGGATGCTTCTATCAACCCCGGAAACAGCGGCGGCGGACTCTTTAACGGAAGAGGAGAACTGGTTGGAATTATAATTGCAAAATCAGTTAATGAATCCGTTGAGGGTATCGGATTTGCAATTCCGATTAACGATGTATCAGATATTCTTGAGGACCTTATGAACTACGGATATGTAAGAGGCAAAGTAAGTCTCGGAATGTCCTTTGTTGATATAACAAACGCACAGACAGCAATGATGTACAGAGTTTCAGAGCCTGGATGTTATGTATCCAGCGTTGAGATAAATTCAAATGCCGCAAATGCAGGTTTCCAGAGCGGTGACCGCATTACAAGCGTAAACGGCACAAGCGTTTCAACCTCTTCAGATATTGAAACAGAAATAAGTAAAATGGCAGTAGGTGATACCGTTGAATTCACAGTTGAAAGAAACGGCAGAACAGGAACATTGAGCTTGGTTCTTGAAGAGGCAGTGCCTGAGGATATAGCTGCAAAGAACGAAAGCGGCAACGAGTCAGACGGTTCAAACGGAATCAGAGACAGCTTCGGCAACGATTACAATCCTTACGACAGCACAGGAAGTGCCGATGATTATTACTACTATTTCTTTAATTGATTTAAAGAAAACTTACTAACGATGAACATATAATCTTAACAGCGGATAATATGTTCTTTTACATAGATTAAATTTGTTTCTCATTTTTATTACTTCCTTTTATGTTTTTTAGCACAGAAGAACGCCGGTCATATATGTGACCGGCGTTCTTTTTATGGAAAAAAGTTGCCATATCATATATTTAGTAATGATATAATAGTAAAAGACGTACTTTAAAATAACAACGGAAAGTTAAATAGCTTTATTGATAATATAAGTATTTATGTTTGATTTTTACATTTATAATAAATATTAAAATAAAATAGCAACTGTAAACTTTTTATGTAATTTGTATATAAAGAGCTTGCAAAATACAGGTTTAATCCTTATTATTACATCTAATAAATAAAATAATTGTATAATTGATGAAAGAAACATGTTGAGTTAAGGGGATATATGTGGTATAATGCAAATATATTGCCTTATTTGTGTTTTTAGGTAGAAATATGTATTGTTATATATATGTTATATATATTTATAAAATTTCTTTTGTTTTATCTTTCAGCGGTTATGTTTATTTTCAAACAGCAGAAACCGCCTGTTGTTTTATTTTTATACATGGTGGAGAAATAGGATGGATCGTTATTTTACTCACATTTCAAAGACAAATATAATTCAAATAACTCAAAATGATATGACGCCAGAGGAAATAGTGGAATTCTTAAAAAACGGTGCTCTTTACAGAAGTTTTGCAGATTTGATTAAATGGGTTTATCCTGGTGATGACTTAAATGAGAGGCTTGTACATGGTTTAACCGAAATAAGCGGCAAAGACGAGGACAGTATTTCCAGAAAGGTGAGAAACTGGCTGAAGGGCAGTAATGTACCGCAAAACAGAGAGCAGTTATTTCAGATTTGCTTTATTTTGAATTTGAATGAGGAATTGGCCAATAAGCTTATTGCGAGCTCTTCGGAAACAGGCATCCACTACAGAAATCCCAGAGAGATAGTCTATGCTTTTTGCCTTAGAAAGGGAAAGTCATATGCTGAAGCTTTGGAACTGTATGAGAAAATGAATAAAATCTATATTGATGAAACAAAGGACAAGGAGAAAGATTTTATAACGGACTCTGATATAGTCTATACCAAACAGCTGAAAGACGAGTTCTCTTTGGTAGAAAATGAAAGTGAATTGGAAAGCTTTTTTAAAAACTACAGCAGAAATCTGGGAGTAATCCATGAAACGGCGTACAGAAAATTTATACAGCTTTTGAATTATCTGCAAAAGCCGGGAACAGATGAAGAGCTGTATTCTATTGAAAAAACAGTTGACCAATATCTTAGAATGCATATTCCAAAGACCAGATCTTTGAATGGGTTTAGTTATCTGCAAAGGGCTATAAAGAAAAACTGGCCAACAGAAAAAGAAATTTTAAGCATGAAAAACAGGAAAACAGACGTAAGCAGAAAAGCAATGCTGCTGTTGTTTCTTGTTACTGAAGATTTTATGACCGCAGAGGAAACAAAGGAGAGCACTTATACCTATGAGGATTTAATGGATTACGATCCTGATGTGAGATTAGAGGTTCGTATAAGACAGATAAACCTTTTTTTGAATCTGTATGGAATGAACCTTCTTGATCCGGGAAATCCTTTTGATTGTCTTACACTGTACGGACTGCGTGCCGCATACGGTGACAGCGCTATAAGCGAAAAGATAGAAACAGCACTTGGAAAGCTGTTTGGTGACGATAAAAATAAGGATGATTTTTTTGATGATTCTGAAAATGAATAATATTGTCAAAAAATAAAATGGTTGATAGATTTTTATTGTTGTGCTGAAAAAGGGAAAAAAGTTGCAGAAATATTTAACCTTATCCGTTAAAATTTATTAGTGTTGTTTGACAGGTAATATAACTATTAGGTATATGGGTTAAGCAAACTTTAATTTATCTGTGATAAAATCAACGGAGGTGTAACGATAAATGTCTTACCAACGTCAGCTTAGAGAAAACGGTGAGTATATAAGTTTGGGCGGCGTTTCATATCGTATAGACGGTGTAGAGGGACTCGGAGGCAGTTCTATCGTTTACAAGGCCAGCTATTCTGACGGACTTAATACAGAGCACAGTCATCAGGTTTATATAAAGGAGCTTTTTCCGTGGCATCCCAAGGGGTATGTATATCGTGAAAAGGACGGCTCTATTGTTGGGATAAATGACGGCTCTGACCTTATGAAATACAGCAAGCAGAAATTTCGTCAGGGTAATCAGATAAATCTTAAATTGCTGACGGAGATGCCTTCTCAGGTTTCCGGAAATATTAACTCTTTTGAAGCTTACGGCACATATTATTCTGTTTTGTCTCTCCACGGCGGGGAGAATTTGGAAAGCCTTTTGGAGCGCAAGGGAGATAGCCTTACGCTTCTTGAAGCGGCAGTGATAATGAAAAGGATAATTTCCGCTTTGGAGTGTTTTCATAAAAAATCCTTGCTTCATCTGGACATAAGTCCTGATAATATTCTGCTTATGGAAAACCAGGTGCTTTTGATAGATTACAACAGCGTTTGGAATATGAAAGATAATAACGTGCAGGATTATGCGTTTTCGGAAAAAGCAGGCTATACTGCGCCGGAAATTTCACTTAGAAATTTTTCTGAAATAGGATTTACTGCGGATATTTATTCCATATGCGCAGTGTTTTTCAAAATGGTAACAGGGTGCAGGCTTACGGAAAATGATATCTACGGAAACGGTATTATAAATAAGCTTTCAGAAGGCATACCTATATTGACCCGTGAGGCAAAATCTGCGGAGTTTAAAACCTGCCAGATTATTACAAAAGGACTTCATATTATTTCAAGAAAAAGATATCAAAATTTAGATGAGCTTAAAAAGGATATAGACGAGCTTATCAACAGAATAAATAAAAAAGGAATATCAAAGGCTGCTCTTTGGGAAAGCAGCAATATGCTTTTCAGAAAGCAAAATTTTTCTGAAACATTTCTTCCCAGAAAAATTAAGACAAAGGACAATTATGTCATAGGTTTACAGGAGCTTAATTCAATAATTGAAAACGGGGGAAAGGTTCTTTTAAAGGGCGCAGGAGGCTTGGGAAAAACCTTTATACTCCATAAGCTTTGGGGAGAAGGTGTGAAAACCTACCATCCGAAAGCGCCGGTATTTTGTTATGTTTCTTTAAAGGAGTACAACGACTATTCAGATAAGACCGGATATATAAGAAGAAGCCTGCTGAAAAATCTGAGCTTTAATTTTAAGACTCAAAGCGGAACAGCGGCTTTTTATGAACTTGAAAAGCTTATAGACGGCAAGGAAACCGGAGTGCAGACCGGAAAAGCCACTGTAGTTTTGCTTTTGGACGGATTGAGCGAAGCAGGAAACCGAAAGGAAAATCTTATAAGAGAAATTGAAGAAATCGGTAAAAAGCAGTCTGTTGGAATTTTGGTGACTGACAGAACAAAAGATGTGACAGAGTACGCTTTAAGCTCCTTTAAGGTTGCAGAGCTTTTGCCTTTGGAAGAGGAAACCGTTATTGAAGAGCTTAAAAGAAAAAATCTTGAGATACCTGAAAATGAGAAGCTGAGAGAGCTTTTAAAAAATCCTATGATGCTGGAGCTTTATAAGGAGATACTGTCGGCGGAAAATGATTCTAAGGAGTTTTTTCCTAAGGTTCAAAGCGTAAAGGACGTTGACGGATTGGTTTGCGTATATCTAAATAAAATGTATTCGGCGCAGCTGAAAGTTGACCCGGGAAACAGGTCTATGCAGCTTTGTCTGAAATATATTTTTTATCATTTGCTTCCGGATATTGCAAAGGAAATGAACAGGAAAAAACGACCTTGTCTTACCCTTGAGGAGATGTACGAGGTCGTAAATAAAAATTATAAAAAGCTTCACAGTAAAAATTTCGGAAAAGCTTTTCCCGAGTATCTGGGAAAAACAAGGCTTATGCTTTCTGAAATACACAACAGTGACGAATGGTTTGATTTCTCGGTAAATGAACAGCTTGCAGGAAAGCTCGGACTTATAGTTAGAAACGCCAACAATGGATATGAGCTTGTACACGGAAGTTTTTTAGATTGCCTTGTTTCTTTTTCTGATAAGAATAAAAAAATATACATAAGCAAACAGAAAAAAACCGCAGGCACAAAAGCGGTTTTGTGTATCGTGACAGGTTCGATTATTATTGCTGTTGCCGGAGGAATACTTGTAAATATGTACGGAACAGGGGGAAGTGTTCCTGCTGAAAAAAGCATGTACGGGGATGAATACGAAACAAATGTCAAAAGAGCTTTGCTTACTTTGCAATACAATATGGGTATATTAAGCTCTCAGGTGACAGCTCAAAGAAATGTGCTGGAAGAGGCGTCTTCCGACTCTATGTTAAATTCATACCCTGATGAAAATGTAAAATTTTCTCAGCTTATTGACCAGACCTACAGTAATATGGAGTCTTTGCCTATTTCAACGCTAAAAGCCGATGTTTTGGAAGAGCTTATTGTTCAAAATCCGGATTTGGAAATTGAATATTTAAAAGAGCTTTGTCAAATGCCCAACGAAATGAAAATTACAATGGAAAACGGTCTTTCAAGGCTCGAATATATTTATTGCGATATTGACAGTCCCTATAAAACGGCCGAAACAAGGGATGAAGTAGTGGAGGTCTACAGACATTATCTTGACTGTTATGCTAAATACTGTTTTTATAAGCTGGATTATTTTCTGTTAAACATGGCTCCCGATGATATCAGCAGCTTTTTAAACGACAGTCAGTATTCTGATATGTTCCGTGATTATTTTACAACAGTAAAAATCGGAGAACAAAACATAGATGAGGTAGAGGTCGCCATGAATTATGCACTGCGTGATCTGGAAGACGCAGAGGCGGGAATGTTAGAAAAGGGTTTTAAAATACAATAAGGCATTTATTATTTTAAAGAGGGGATATAATAATGAAAAAGCTTTTATCGGTATTTTTATTTGCGGTTATTGCTATGTCGGTTTTTACAGGATGCTCTGACAATCCATCCGGCGATGACTCATTAAGGGCAAGGGTAGGAGATTTTGCAATAGTTGTTGATGAATTTAAAGAAGCGTTGCTGTCCATGGACAACGACGGATATATTTACAGCAATGCTGTCCAGACAGTATGCGACTACACAGACGGCAAGGCAACACAGCAGGAGGCTGTAGACGCAGTTGTGCAGGCATACTCAGAGCTGGAAAAGGCTGAATCTGAAATTGAAGAAAAGACCCTTGATGAGGAAACAGAAAACATTCTCAAAGAATATGGAATATATCCGGAAGAATTTGAAGTGTTTATAAATTTCAGAACACAGGATTTAAGCACCTATATAGAAAACCTTAGCTATCTGTATTACTATCTTCAAAATGATGTAGAGTACAATTCAGAATTTAACACAAACAATCTCATATTTGTTTCAAAAATTGACAGGCTCATACAGGAAAATAACAGGGATTATTATTACTATGCAAATATAAATTATTGGTTTGTAGACAGAACCGATGAAGAGGTTGAGTATCTTTTACAAGAGCTTGATAAGGATTTAAAATGGTGCAGTGTAAGCGAAGATGAGTATGTATGGGAAAACAGTGCTGAGATAGTAGAAGAAAAATCTATGGAGTATATAAATATTTATGAGGATTATCTTAGCCTTTTTGCCGAATATCTGGGACTTTCTGAGGAAGAAAGCGAAGAGATGGACGATATGCTGGACAGATTGAAAAACATTGAAAAAGACAGGGAAGATAACGACAAACAAAGTGCAATACAGCTATAAAAGAAAAAGAAGTCAGTTTTTAAATGCTGACTTCTTTTTCTTTAAAAAATAATATTCAGTCCTGTCATATTGTAAACTTCAGATTCGGTGAAATGATTGTAGAAATAATAGTTCATAGGAACCTTTTCTCCGTCTTTTATGTAGTAATAGCCGTTTCTTGTTTCGGAGTATGAGTCGGTAAATGGGTAGTCATTAAAATCGTAGGAGATTTCATAGACGCTTCCGTCAGCTCCTGTAAAGTAGTAATGCCAATAGTCACCCTCCGGATTCATGTTTTCACGTTTTAGAATTTCGTATAGTGAACCAAAGCTAATTCCATATGCGTACTTGTTGGCAATGATATCATCGTAATAGTCGATATCTCTTTCATCATAAAGACTTTTGTCTGTTTGATTCCCTCGGTATATTCCCACGGGGTACATATAATTATCAAGAGATGATTTTATCTCCTCTGGGGAAAAGGACTGTAAATCCTCATATCTATAATCGAGAACCGTGGTTATATATTCTTTCTTCATATCCTCAAAAGAGTCTATACTTTTCGTGTTTCCCCAAGCATCACCGTCGTCAATAACATAATCTGTGATATTTCTCAAAGGATGAATATACTCAATCTGATAGGCTATCTGTAGATTATCATAGCCTAAATCATCAAAAGCCTTTTTAATATTTTCAAGCTCATCGTGACAGGCTTTTAACTCTTGGAGATTTTCATATTTTCCGGTTATTTCTCCGTAGAAAATACCGTCTTTTTTGTAGGTTGAGGTTTTAATATATTCAAACTTTGGAAGCTGAGTTTCTATATATGCCAGCACTGCTTCGTCGTAATCGTTTTTTAGATAGTTGGTAACGGATTCCATGCCCCAGTGATAGTCGTCAATCACGTGAAATTCTATTCCTGAGTCGGGAATTTTTGCTGTCCATATTCTGTCCGTGTAGCCGTCCTCACCCTTAAATTCCGTATATACCGGAAAAACAATGGCGTTTTTAACTCCGATATTTTCCGAAATTTCCTTTTCAATGTCGCTTTTCTCGTAGTCGGTGACACATCCGGAAAATATCATTGAGGCGGTACACAAAACCATTGCAGCGGAAATAATCTTTTTAAAACCATTCATACAATTCACCTGCTTTCGTGATATTTTATTATCCCAAAGGCTTTTGATTTTTATAAATTCTGTCAGTACAATTACAAATGCTTCACAGTATTTATCAGTTACCAAAATAACATGCACTGCACAGTGTTTTTCCTGACTCAGTTTTGAAAATCTTTTGATAAGCATTTTTTATAGCGTCATATTCTATTGAATCCTCATAAAAATTAACAAGAAAATCAGATTCTATCAGAATTTGATAGTCGATACCGTCTATATTGCTATATGTGTGGTGATGACCAACTAAATAACATATGCGCTCTATATCAGGCTCATCAAAATCGAGTTTTTCCAGCATTTTTCTTGCATATGCAGGGCCTTCTTGTTCCTGTAGTTTTCCGTTGGATTTTCCGTATTTTTCTTCCGATGGTCTTATTCCTATATCATGAACCAAGGCGGCACATTCAACCAAAAACTGAGTATGATTATCTAAGTTTTCCATATGACCTATAAGCTGGGCAAAGCGGTGTACCTTTATAAGATGATGTATTCTCATAGGGTCTTTTCTGTTAAAAAATATCATTTCTCTTTCAAGTTTTTCAATTATCTCCGAGTGTTTCATAAATCCTCCGATTATGTAATGGATTTCAGGCAAAGCTCAAGCAATTTTGAACCTGTTTCAGTTTGAAAAATTCTTCTTATGTATTCAATTTTTTCAGGGGTTGGGTGGCTTTCATAACAGTTCACTATTAAATCAGCCTCTATTAGTAGCTGTAAAAGCTTGTTTCGTGGTTTATCGTAGTCATGATGACTTATGACAAGTTCTGTTATTTTTGGAATATATGAGGGAGAATAATCGGACTGTTTCAAAAAATTCTGAACCAGATGCGGAGCTTCTCGTTTTTGTTTATCCTGACCTGCATCTCCGTTGTAATGTTCTTTGCAATATTTTATGGCAATATCATGCAAAATAGCTGCCGCCTGCAATATAGTCTGTTCCTCCTCAGGAATGTTTTCTCTTTCTCCGAGCAGTTTCGACAGTGAATAAACCTTTAAAATATGTTGTGTACGTCTGACATGACCTTCTTCATAAAGCAGAACACTGTATAAAAGATTAGCTTCGTTATTTATCATGTTATAAAATCCCTTCAAATAAAAATAAAAAGCCGGTCCGCACCGGCTTTTTATTTTGGTGCGGGTGACAGGACTTGAACCTGCACGGTGTTGCCACCAGAACCTAAATCTGGCGCGTCTGCCAATTCCGCCACACCCGCTTTTAAATTGTTACCAAATTATTATACTACAGTGAGGCTTAAAAATCAATATTTTTTAAGGATTTTTCCTGCCGTATCTCACTATGCTGAAAAATTCTTTGTAATCCTTTATCTTGAAATCACAAAGATTTTTTTCATCATCTACATCATCATTATCGCCTAAATAAAGACATGTGGCAATTCCTGCGTTTTTTCCGCCCTGCATATCGGAAGTGAGGCTATCTCCTAAGATTATTGCTTTTGATTTATCACAAAGTCCGATTTCTTCAAAAACCTTGTCAAAGAACTCCTTTTCAGGCTTTTGAAAACCAACTTCTTCGGAGATAAAAACCTTTTTAACAACCTTATCAATTCCGCTGTCTTTCATTCTTCCTTTTTGAGCGGCGGCAAGTCCGTTTGTCACCACGTAAACCTCTGCAATTTTGCAAATCTCCTGCAAAAATTCCATAGCGCCGGGAAGCATAAATCCGTGCTGTGACAGCTTGTCAATATAGCACAGGTGAAATTTATGGCAGTCCACTTCAAACTCATATCCCAGAGCTTCAAAAAAGCGGCTGAAACGCAGAGTTTTAAGCTGTTCCCTTGTAATCTCTTTTCGCTCGAGGGATTTCCAGGTTTCCTTGTTTATGCGGCTGTAAAGCTTTTCGTCCCCCTCTTTAAAGGGGAGACGAAATTCTTTCATAGCGTTTTTAATTGCAAAGTCCTCGGATTTTTTAAAGTCCAGCAATGTTTCGTCGGCGTCCATAAGGACAACCGGATATTTAAGTGTATCAGGCAAACTCCTCGCCGTCCTTGTTGAAAATATTCAGTCTTGTTACTCTTGGGAAAATCTCAAGTGAGTATTCCTTTTCCAGAGCGTCAACCAAAAGGGTAGGGTTCACGTTTAATGTACTTCCGGCAGGAAGCATAATTTTTATCTTTACATAATCGTCAACCAATGAAACGGTGTAGTCCGTAAGGTATTCTTTTAAATTGACCTGTTTAATTCCGGACTTGGATTTTTTGTCCACCATGATTTCATCCCTTGAGAAAAGCTCCTCTGTCTTTTTCAGAAGCTCCTCCGGTGTTGTTTCATCACAGTTCAGCTTTAATATATAAAGAGCCTTGTCGATAACTCCGGCTTTCATTTTCGGTTCGGTCACGTCAAAAACTCTTATTCCCTTTGGCAGGCAGTCGTTAAGACGGTCAATAATTTCTTTAAAAGAAAAATCATCCTCTAAAAGTCTCATGTCCATACATTCTTTTTTGCCTACAAAGCCCAAAGACAAGGGCATAGGGAAAGTGATAAAGGGGTGGGGGTTAAAGCCCTCTGTGTGCCATATGGGAATACGGCTTTTTTGAATTGCCCTAATCATACAGCGGTTTAAATCAAGATGGGAAATATATATGCACTGGTCTTTTTTCTCAAACCATACTCTCACGTTTTTCAAAACATACGCCTCCCTTATACTTTGCTGCTCCGCAGTTGCTGCACTTTAAGCGGCAGTGAGGTGTCGGAGTGTCCTCGTAAGCCTTTTTACATTCCCTGATGAGAAATTCCTTTGTAACACCGTAGTCGATGTGGTCCCAAGGGAGAATTTCATCAAAGCTTCTTTTTCTGTTGGCGTAAAATGCAGGGTCTATGCCGATTTCCTCAAAGATATCAAGCCATTTCTGCAAATCAAAGCAGTCAGACCAGCCGTCAAAATGAAAACCTCTTTCTGCTGCGATTTCCATTGCCTTGCAGAGCTTTCTGTCGCCACGGGCGAAAACAGCTTCAAGGAAGCTTGTGTCGGAGTCGTGGTAGTTGTAGGTGATTTTCTTTGTGGTGATGCTGTTTTTCAAATGCTGTTGTTTCTCTCTGAGCATTTCGATTGTGTCCTGAGGCTCCCACTGGAAAGGAGTGAAAGGCTTCGGAACAAAGGAGGATGCGGAAACGGTTACCCTTACTGACTTGCCCTTTGAATGGTTGGGGCAGTGGTAATAAGCGTCAACAACCTTCTGTCCAAGGTTTGCAATCTCCGCCACATCCTCAAAGGTTTCAGTTGGCAGTCCAATCATAAAGTAGAGCTTAACTGTAGTCCAGCCGCCGCCGAAAGCCACGGTACATGTGTTTAAAAGCTCGTCCTCCTGTACGTTTTTGTTGATAACGTCACGGAGACGCTGGCTTCCTGCCTCAGGGGCAAAGGTCAAACCGCTTTTTCTAACGGTTTTAATTTTGCTCATAATCTCATCGGTGAAGCCGTCAACACGCAGAGATGGCAGGGAAATGCTGACCTGTTCGTCCTGTGACCACTTGTTAAGCTTTGTGAGAAGCTCAACGATTTTTGAATAGTCGCTGGAGCTGAGGGAAGAGAGGGAAACCTCGTCGTAGCCTGTGTTCCGGCAAAGCAGGTGGCACTGGCGGTCAATGGTTTCAGGAGATTTTTCTCTTACAGGTCTGTAGAGGAAACCTGCCTGACAGAAACGGCAGCCTCTTATGCATCCACGGAAAATTTCCTGAACTGCTCTGTCGTGGACAATTTCAACCAGCGGCACAACAAAGTTGTCCGGATAATAGAGGTTGTCCATATCCATAATAAGTCTTTTATGAATTGTTTTCGGTGCGTTGTTTTTCGGGGTAAAGCTTTTTATTGTTCCGTCCTCGTTGTATTCAACATCGTAAAGTGACGGAACATAAACGCCCTGTATCTGAGCGGCAAGCTCTAAAAATTCCTGACGTGTCTTATTTTCAGCACGGCATTTTCTGAAAAGCTCCATAACCTCAATGTCAACCTCTTCGCCCTCTCCGATAAAGAAAAGATCGATAAAGTCGGCGATAGGCTCAGGGTTACAGGCGCAGGGGCCTCCGGCAACCACGATATTTGTAAGTCCTAAATCCATTCTGTCCTTTGTAAGAATAGGAATATTTCCAAGCTTTAACATATTTAAAACGTTAGTAAAGCTCAGTTCATACTGCAAAGTAAATCCGATAAAATCAAAATCGCTTATTGGGTCGCCGCTTTCAAGAGCGTAAAGGGGAATATTGTTTTTAACCATAAGCTCTTCCATATCAAGCCAAGGGGCAAAAACCCTTTCGCACCAGATATATGGAACAGAGTTAAACTGGCTGTACAAAATTTTCATGCCCAAGTGGGACATACCCACTTCGTATGTGTCGGGAAAACAGAAAGCAAATCTTATTTCCACGTCTTTTTTGTTTTTAATAACCTGGTTCAATTCGCCGCCAACGTAACGTCCCGGCTTCTGAACTTTAAGCAAAAGCTTTTCTACTTCTTTGCTGATCATTTATTTCCTCCGTTTTTAAAAATACAGTGATACTTATAATTTAACCATTTAATAATACCATATTTAATAATATTTTTGTAGTCCCAAGGCAAAAAAGTTTTCCACATGGCAGAGGCTCTATGTGGAAAACTTTTCGCTTTTGTTTTTTCCTGAAATAAATAAAGACATGGTGAGGTAAATCCCGATGAATAAAAGGGAGAAATTATAGGGTGAGTTGAAAAGTACAATAAATCCCAGAGTAAATATTGGGATTATCAAAAGAACTGTTAATACATTTATGGCTTTGGCGGCAAAGTCTGCGCCGAAAAAATTTGAAAGAAGTATTTCCAGCCCCACGCCGCCGTCAAGGGTACAGGCAGGCATAAGGTTGAAAAATCCCAAACCTAAATTAGTGAAACATAGCAATTTTAAAAAGTCATTATTCAAAAAATAATAAAGTCCGCCGAAAGTAAAAGCAAATAAAAGGTTGGAAATTATGCCGCCGTAGATTATAAAAAGCTCTTTGGAAAGAGGTTTGGAAATTTGATTTTTCTTTATGATTTCTCCGCCGAAAATCCTTATTTTTATTTTTTCTGCCGGATAACCGGAAATCTCCATGGCAAACAGATGACCAAGCTCGTGAAGAGCGGCACTTATAAAGCAGGCGGTAATTCCTCCGGTTTTGTCCAAAAGCAGGGAAAGGGCAAAGAGAGCTACTGCGGGAAAACTGAAACTTATTTTCTCCCGCAGTTTGATTTTTCTTTTATTCATTTTCATCACCGGAAGCGTTTTCCTGTGTTGTTTCTTCTGTAGGCTGAGAAGAATTTTCAGTGTTCTCCTGCTGTGCCATATTTAATTGATTTTCAGATATAAAATCAGTTATCACATCCGGCGTATTTATAAATTGGCTGTAGTATTTTTTTATCGTGTCGTATAAATCGCCGCCTATTGATTTTATAGTAAAAACTGCGATAGCCGCCAAAAGGCAGACAATAACCTGAAAGATTAAAATAGGATGGGCGATAGGTTTTTTCTCATGTACTGGCTCTTCGTTTTCATTTTGATTATAGTCCTGGGGATAATTTTCATAACTCTGATAGTTTTTGTAGTACCTCATTTTTCTGTATTCTTCCGGATTTATGTAAAGGTTATTTTGCTCATCGTCGCTGTAATAAAAATCTCGTCTGTCCACAAAAATCCCCCCCGATATCGTATTGTTTAAGTTTATGATACCGAGGGGCGTTTTATGAAGAATAAAGCTGTCAGTTGGAATTGTAAACCGAAATGATTTTTAATTTCTTATTGTTTTTTAGCTATGTGTGCAGTTCAGTGATAATTTTTTTCAAATATTCATTATCTGTTTATCTTTGTACCGTAATTCTGCAAGAATTTATACATGCTTTTAAAATATAAATATATTTAATTTATATTTTTCTTTGACATGGCAGTTTAAAATTGTTATAATAAATAAAAAGAATATTTTAAATTTATCCTTTATTTAGTCGGATAAGAATGTTAGAAAAAGCTTTGCACATCTTTGAATTTACAGAAAACATAGAAAAGGGGTGGACTTATGAATTTAGGTGAAAACATTAAAAGACTGAGAGAAGAAAAGGGTATTTCTCAGGAATATGCGGCTCAGAAAATGGGTGTAAGCGTACAGAGCGTAAGCCTTTGGGAAGAGAACAAAACAGTGCCGTCCATTGAAAACCTTGTTATGCTCAGCGAGATACTGGGAGTTACGGTTGACGAGCTTTTGGGCAGGGAAGCGGCACAGCCAGCCGATAACAGCCGTCAGCCTGTACAGGAACTTCATATAGGAACAGCGGCAGTTTCTAAAGATGATGAAAGCAAAAAGCAAGGCGTAAAGCTTTATTACCGCAAAAATATTTTATCAAGATGTGTAATAGCGGCAATAGGTTTAATTTATCTGTTTAATTCGTGTATGTTTATGCTGTTTGAAAGAAGCAGACTAAATCCCATATTTCTTTTTGTACCTTTCATATTTGTAGCTTTGGGACTTATGGTGCCGCTTGCTTTATCCCTGTATAAAAGGCATAAAAGCTTTAAGTCCATAAAGGACAGCGACAGTATTGAAAAGCTTTATTTTTACAGGCAGGGAATAGGATTTTCAACAGAGCGTCAGGACGAATACGACGGAAATTTTTTCGCATATTACAATGAGATTAACGGTGTGTTCATAAGCAAAAAACGGCTGGTTATTTCATACGCTCGAAAACTGTATACAGTAAACATGGATGATATTCAGGGTGACAAAGATGTTATATTAAAAATGCTTATAAATAATATAAGATATTTTTATTCTCAGGATGTGGCTTATAAATACCCTTTGTGCAGTATGAGCGAAGAAAGAATAAAGCTTTTCCAAAGGATAAACTGGACTTTGTTCTGTTTGATGATTGTATCAGCAAATGTCTTTGTTATAAAATTTATGTTTTTCGCAGACGGCTACAAAGGTTTACAATCCCTGAAGATTGCCTCGGGCGCATTTATAATTTTTTCATTGGCTTCACTTGCAACCGCAATTTTCGGAAAATCAAAGGGTTTAAAAACTGTCGGATATATTGTTGTCAGCGGAATTTTGACATTCTATGGGGCTATTGGATTTTTAAGCATCATGGCGTTTTCTGAGAATTATGTTCAAACAGATTACAGCCGTATGCAGGAGATTGAAACCGTAACAGGAATTGATTTTCCCGACGGCGGCGAAGCTTTTATAAAGGACAGCTCAAAAGATACGCTGTATTCATATTCCGGAATTGACATTGATAGTTTTATGCATTATCTTTTAATTGAAAAAGACAGTCTGTATGTGGATTTTACTGATGATCAGGGAATAGCCGAATTTGAAAAATACCTTGCGGAAAGCGGAGAATGGAAAACACAAACTTCGGATTTACCTCAATATTTATCCTATTTTTTTGAAGAACCAAATCAATACGACTATGATTATTATGCGGTTTTCAATGCGACCGACGGGGAAATAAATAAAACAATTACTGAAGCGGGAAATTATGAGCTTATGTTTTTAAAATATAATCAGAATGACAACAGACTTGTAATAATCGAATATGATTTAACTTTAACAGATTAAAAAAATAAGGCGTATGGTGTGAAAACCATACGCCTCGATTTTTTATCAGTGTTTTTTAATATCTCTTATAATTTTGAAAATCTGTATCAAAACAGTTGGGATAAATGCCATTAAGGCTACAATGCCCAGTTCCTTAATGCCGAAAGCAGGGGAAATCATAAACAAGCCGTTGAGTCCCGGTACAAAGAGAACCAGCAAAAGCAGGATAACTCCGCCGAAAAATGCAAGGTTTGAATATTTGTTTGTGGAGAATTTAAGCTTGAATATTGAGTTGCTTCCACGGCAGTTGAATCCGTGGAAAAGACGTGCCATTGTAAGTGTTGAAAATGCCATTGTGGAAGCCAAAGCGGCGTCGCCGTTTTGATAGCCGATATAGAATGATATCATTGTGACAACGGCGATAAGAAAGCCCTGAACACCTATTTTAGATAAGAAATCACGGGTTAAAATAGGTTCCTTCGGGTCACGTGGTTTCTGGTCAAGAAGTCCGTCACGGGCAGGCTCCATACCTATGGCGATTGCCGGAAGTGAGTCTGTAAGCAGGTTGATAAACAAAAGGTGAACAGCCTCGAAAGGAGCAGGCAGAGCCATTAAAGCCGCATAAACAACGGCAAAAATTCCCGCTGTATTACCTGAAAGCAAAAATCCTATTGAGTTTTTGATGTTTGTATAAACACATCTTCCGTTTACAACAGCCTTAACGATAGTTGCAAAGTTGTCGTCGGAAAGAATCATGGAAGCGGCGTCCTTGGAAACCTCTGTTCCTGTGATTCCCATTGCTACGCCGATATCGGCTTTTTTAAGTGCAGGTGCGTCGTTTACTCCGTCGCCGGTCATGGAAACAATGTTGCCTTTTCTCTGCCATGCGTTTACTATACGGATTTTGTGTTCCGGAGAAACACGGGCATATACGGAAACCTTTTCAAGACGCTGGTCAAGCTCATTGTCGCTCATGGCGTCAAGCTCTACACCGGAAAGGGCTTCGTCGCCCTCACGGAAAATACCAAGCTGTTTTGCTATGGCTGTTGCGGTCACCTTGTGGTCGCCGGTAATCATTATTGTGCGGATACCGCCTCGTTTTGCGTCTGCTACAGCCTGTATAGCTTCAGGTCTCGGCGGGTCAATCATGGAGATAAGTCCTAAGAATGTAAACTCCTTTTCATCCTCCAAAGTGAGAGGACGGACGCTGTCAAGCTCACGAACTGCAAAAGCCAGAACTCGAAGTCCCTGTTCTGAAAGCTCCATATTTATGCGGGCAATTTCGCTTTTTCTTTCCTCTGTCATAGGAACCTTGCCCTTGCTTGTCATAAGATATTTTGAACGGTCAAGAAGCACGTCCATTGCGCCCTTTGTAATGAGTGTTGGAACTCCCTCAATGTCGTGGAGTGTACTCATAAGCTTTCTGTCAGAGTCAAAGGCGATTTCTCCCAAACGTGGGTGAGTATCTCTGTATATTTCCTCTTCAACGCCGAAGTGTTCACCCAACATAACAAGAGCTACTTCTGTTGGGTCGCCGATTGATGTGCCCTTTTCAGGATCATGGGTGGCGTCGCTTGCCAAAAGAGCTGACTTTAAAAGCAGTCTTTGCACGTCATTTACAAGGTCAATATCCTCGCCATCGATTAAAATGCCGTCGGCATAGATTTTCTGAGGCTTCATCTTGTTTTGGGTCAGTGTTCCGGTTTTGTCGGAACAGATTACGGAAACACATCCCAAGCTTTCAACGGCTTTCAAATCCTTCATTATGGCGTTTTGCTGAGCCATTTTCTGTGTTCCCATTGCCAAAACTATGGTTACAATGGAGGAAAGAGCCTCAGGAATTGCGGCAACAGCCAAAGCTACTGCGAACATAAGGGAATCCAAAATTCCCATTCCGCTTCTGAAAATTGACAATGCAAAAACAAGAGCGGAAATTATCATAATGATAATTGCAAGCTTTGCGCTGAATTTATCAAGGCTTTCCTGCAAAGGTGTTTTTCTCTGCTGAGTTTGGTTCATCAAAGCGGCAATTTTACCAAGCTCTGTGTTCATTCCGGTTGCGGTTACAACTATTGTTGCTCGTCCGTAGGTTACAAGAGAACCGGAGAATACCATGTTTTTCTGGTCGCCCAGTGCAACCTTTTCAGAGTTGATAACATCTACTGTTTTGTCAACGCCCTCGCTCTCACCGGTGAGGGAGCTTTCGTTGACTTTAAGGGAGAAGTTTTCTAAAATTCTTCCGTCTGCAACAACCATGTCGCCGGCTTCCAAAAATACTATATCGCCTGGCACAATCTGTGCAGATGGGATTTCCATCTTTTTGCCGTCACGGAGAACCTTTGCCGTTGGTGATGACATGGCTTTTAAGCTTTCCAGGGATTTTTCAGCTTTAAAATACTGCACTGTTCCCAGTATAGCGTTGAGGATAAGAACTGCTATGATAACTATTGTGCTTTCAAGGTTTCCGGAAAAAGCGGAAATCAGCGCTGCGGCAATGAGAATAATAACCAGCAGATCTTTAAACTGTTCTAAAAATACCTGAATTACAGATTTTTTCTTTCCCTCATAGAGCTTGTTCTCGCCGAATTTTTCAATACGGCTTGAAGCTTCCTGTCCGGAAAGTCCGGCGGAAGTGGTCTTTAAATCGTCCAAAGCCTGCTGAGGGGTTTTAGAGAAATATTGTTCCATTTTGTACATCCTTTCATAAACTAAAAAACAATACCTAAAATTGGATTATTTTTTATTATAACAAAATAAATGTCATAAGTCATCAAAATACGGCAAAGTTTACACAGTTTTTTCAATTGACCTTTCCTTTGCTTTTTATTATTTTGGGACATTTTATCCTCTCTATTTCCATTTAGAAAAAAATTATAAAATAAAACAGGCGTCCGGCTTATTGCCAAACGCCTGTAGATGATTTAATTATGCCAATGCCATTTTAAGCTCTTCTGTTTTGTCTGTGTTTTCCCAGAGAACGCCCAAATCCTCACGGCCCATATGACCATAAGCGGCGAGAGGGAGATATTTTGTTTCTGTGAGCTTCAAATTCTTGATGATTGCTGCAGGACGGCAGTCGAATACCTTTTTAACTGCCTCTGCGATAGCCTCATCATTGTAGGAAGATGTGCCAAATGTATTTACAAGGATTGAAACAGGCTTTGCAACGCCGATTGCGTATGCAAGCTGAACTTCACATCTTTTTGCAAGTCCTGCTGCAACGATATTCTTTGCAATGTATCTTGCATAGTAAGCAGCACTTCTGTCAACCTTTGTCGGGTCTTTTCCGGAGAAAGCTCCGCCGCCGTGGCAGGCATATCCGCCGTATGTGTCAACGATAATCTTTCTTCCTGTAAGACCGCTGTCACCTACAGGGCCGCCGATAACAAATCTGCCTGTTGGGTTTACATAAATCTTTGTGTTTTCGTCCAAAAGGTTTGCAGGGATAATCTCCTTGATAACCTTTTCTGTAAGGTCTTTTCTAATCTGCTCAAGTGTTGCTGTTTCCTCGTGCTGAGTGGAAACAACAACTGTGTCAATTCTTACAATCTTGTCGTCGTCATACTCAACTGTAACCTGAGTTTTGCCGTCAGGTCTGAGGTATGGGAGAGTGCCGTTCTTTCTAACCTCTGTAAGTCTTTTTGCAAGCTTGTGTGCAAGAGAGATTGCCAAAGGCATAAGCTCCGGTGTTTCGTCGCATGCAAAACCGAACATCATACCCTGGTCTCCGGCGCCTGTGGAGTTGAAAACATCCTCTTCGCCGTTTTTAAGCTCGTAAGAAGCGTTAACGCCCATTGCGATATCCGGTGACTGAGAGTCGATTGAGGTGAGAACTGCGCAGTTGTTTCCGTCAAAACCGCAGTCAAGTGTGTTGTATCCTATATCGTTTATAACTTTTCTGGCAACAGCCGGAATGTCTACATAACAATCTGTGGTGATTTCACCCATTACGTGTACCATGCCTGTGGTTGCTGTTACTTCGCAGGCTACGTGGGCGTTTTTATCCTGTTCCAATATTGCGTCCAAAACAGCGTCAGAAATCTGGTCGCATACTTTGTCCGGATGTCCCTCTGTTACTGATTCAGATGTGAAAAATCTCTTTGCCATGTTTTTTCTCCTTCCGATTTTTTATTATCTAAAATAAGATGAAACTTTTTATAAAAAAATAAAACCGCCGGTCGGTGTTCCGAACAGCGGGTATAAACTCATCTTTCGGATTTACCGCAGGACTTGGCACCTTACATTAAGCAGGTTGCCGGACTTCACAGGGCCTGTTCCCTCAGTCACTCTTGATAAGCAGTAATTATTCTCTTTTTTGTAGTTCGTAATGTATTATAACCATAGCGGGGAAAAAAGTCAACAGCAGTTTTTGTAAAAATATTGCCTTAAAAACATAATAAATGGAATAATTATCAAATTTTAGGAAAAATTCAGATTTTATCAGTTTATTTTACCGTTTTTTATCAAAGTGTTTGCAAATGGACATATTGTTTGGTATAATAAATTAGATAGTCAAAAAGTATACCTATTTGAAATTTAAAATAAAGAATTGTTTGGTGAAATAATGAGAATAAGAAAGAAACCTTGGGCGGAACCGGAGCTTGCCGCCTGCGATTTTTATATAAAAAACCCGGCAGAAACAAGAGGAAACTGGAGCAAAGTTTTTGAAAAACAGCAGCCCCTGCATCTGGAGCTTGGCTGCGGAAAGGGAAGCTTTGTTGCCCAGGCGGCTTTGGCTTATCCCCATGTAAACTTTATTGCCGTTGACATAAAAAGCGATATGCTTGGCGTGGGAAGAAGAAATATTGTAAAATTCTTTCAGGAGGCAGGAAAAACCGTTGATGATGTAAAAAATATCGCTTTGGTTGCCTGGAATGTGGAGCAGATTGAAAAAATAATTTCTCCGGAAGATAAAATAGAGAGAATTTATATAAATTTCTGCAATCCGTGGCCAAGAGGAAAGCATAAGAAGAGAAGACTTACTTTCCCTTTGAAGCTTATGAAATACAGAGAATTTCTCGAAGAGGGCGGAGAAATCCGTTTTAAAACCGACGATGACGAGCTTTTTGAGGAAAGCCTTGAATATTTTGAAGAGTGCGGTTTCAGAATTGACTATATAACAAGGGACTTGCACAACAGCGATTTTTCAAAAATCTACGGGGAAAACTTTATGACTGAACACGAGAGAATGTTTTCCCAGGAAGGTATTAAAATTAAATACTGCACGGCAGTAAAGGACGTTTTGCCGGAAAAGAAAGACGGCGAAAAGGAAGTTTCCGAATAATTTTCATTAAAAAGGGAGGCGGAAAAATGAAGATTAAGGAGTTTTTGGCCTGCTTAACGGCGGGACTGCTGGCGGTGCTTATGAGCGGATGCTCCATAGCTAATCTTGACAGCAAAGACCTTATGCGTCCGCCAAGACCTACAGGAGACAAAGCTCAGATTCAGCATCTTATAGAGCAAAATGCAGGAAATCAGAAATATACACTTAAATATCCTCAAAGCGGTAATTACCGAAGCGCAGTTATACTTTATGATATGAACGGCGACGGAAGCGAAGAGGCTATAGGACTTTACAGAACAAAGGACGAAAACCCTCAGACTCATCTGGTAGTAATAGACGAGGTGGGAGAAGAGGAGGAACAGCAGTGGCAGATTGTTGGTGAATTTACCACAGCCTTTCCTGAAGTGACAGAGGTTGATTTTGCCGACCTCAACGGAGACGGAATTGACGAGATTATAGTGGGCTGGAACGCCAACAGCACAATGACAAATGTTTTATCGGTGTACAGCTATGATAACAACCAGTGCACTCAGATGTCCTCCGATGAAATATATTACGAGTTTGCGGTAGGAGATTTTACCCAAAGCGGATTTGACAGCATTGTGCTGATAAATTTAAGCACATCGGAAAAAAGTGCGGCGGCTTCTCTTTACTGCTACAACGACAACGATAAAAAAATCACATTGGTTTCAGAAGCTGCCATGGATTCGGAAGTCACAAGGCTGTTTAATGTGACCTCGGGAAAGGTTGACAGCACAGGAACCTTTGCGGTGTTTGCCGACGGTGTTACGGGACTGAGATATAACACACAGGTTATCTATTTCGATGTTCCTCAGTTCCAGCTGAAAAGCGAAACGGTGCAGAGCGGACTTATCAGCGAATACGATTCCATAAATCTTAAATCCACCTCCATTGTATCAAAGGATATCAACGGAGACGGAATAGTGGAAATCCCGGTATGCACCAAAATGCCTTCTGACTCATCGTCAACGGGCATGGAATATGCAGGACTTATTTCATGGTGCAACTACTCAACCACTGACAACAATACTGAGATAGTCAGAACTGTTGTATACAACAATAAGGGCGGATATTACTATATAATCCCCGACGAATGGTACGGACATGTTACTGCCGTAATCTCAGACGACGGAAGAACCATGACATTTATGGAATACAGCGACGGAGTTATAGGAGAAGCATTTTTCGCATTAAGACAGTACCCTGTAGGCGAATGGATTGACGGGGCAGACATGGACGGCTATTCCTTGATACTGAAAAACGAAAATAACGCATATGGTTATGTTTTAATGGGTGACAGCGCTTATATCCCGAAAGAACAGGATATTTTGAATTCCTTTAGAGCTGCCGGAACCGGCGAAACGGTATTTTAACCGGCTGAATTGACAGATTATAATATTGGAGAAATATAGATGGAGGAAGTTATGAAAAAAATTCTTGTTTGCGAAGACGAAACTGCTATAAGAGATTTTGTGGTTATAAACCTTAGAAGAGCCGGATATGACGTGGTTGAGGCGGACTGCGGCGAAGCGGCTCTGAAAAAATACGAGGAACACAACGGAGATTTTGATGTTGCTATTCTCGATATTATGATGCCGGGAATCAGCGGTCTTGACGTGTGCAAGGAGCTGCGCAATAAAAACGGCACAATCGGAATTATCATGCTTTCCGCAAGAACACAGGAAATGGACAAGGTTACAGGTCTTATGCTTGGCGCAGACGACTATGTGACAAAGCCTTTCAGCCCCAGCGAGCTTACCGCAAGAGTTGACTCTCTTTACAGAAGAGTTGCTTTGGCACGTGCTCACAGCGAAAATAATTTCAAAGAAGAGCTTACCTGCGGAATTTTCAAGCTTAACCTTAGAAACAGGTCATTTATGAAGGGCAATAAGGTTATAGAGCTTACACAGGTTGAGTTCCAGATTATGGAATACTTTTTCTCAAACCCAGGCGTTGCCCTTGACAGAACCGATATTCTCAACCATGTTTGGGGAAATGCATATGTGGGCGAAGAAAAAATTGTTGACGTAAATATAAGAAGACTGAGAATGAAAGTCGAGGACGAGCCTTCAAACCCGAAATATATTGTAACAGTATGGGGTATGGGCTATAAATGGGAAGCTTGATAAAAAGCTTAGGTAAATTAAAAACAAAAATCAGGGAGGCGAAAGGATGACAAGAGTAAAGGGTATTACCAGAAGATGGCTTATAAATACACTGGGAGTTATTGCTGCCATAGTTATTGTAATAGTTATCTGTCTTTCTTTTGCCATTAAAGTGTTTTTCTACAACAGCATTGAACAGACAATCAGCGGACGAAGCACAGAGCTTATAAATGTTTTCGGAAGCTACACCACGGAAAGTTCCACAGACTTTATAACAATGGCAACGGAATATGTTGAAAACTTTCCCGATAAGGAGCTTATGGAGCTTATGGTTATAAACTCCGCAGGAAGAGTTGTTATAACCTCTACGGGATTTCCTCCAGATGAAAGCCAGCCTATGCCTGACTATGAAATGGCAAAAAGCTCATCGGGCGGAGTTGCCACCTGGAGCGGAACACTTGTTTCCGGCGAGCCGGTAATGGCTCTTACAAGGGTTATCACAAATTCTCAGGGAAGCTATCTGGGTGCGGTTAGATATATCGTTTCCCTTGAAATGGCAAACCAGAGGGTTATGGCGTTTGTGGCTATATTTATAACCTCCGGTGTTGTGATTATTCTGCTTGTGCTGTTCTCCGGTTCTTTCTTTATAAGGTCTATTGTAAATCCAGTTAAAAAGATGTCGGTTACGGCTAAAAGAATTGCCCAGGGCGATTTTAACGCAAAAATCGACAAGCTTCACGACGACGAAATAGGCGACCTTTGCGACGCCATAAACAATATGGCTCAGGAGCTGGGTGTTGCGGAAAAGATGAAAAACGACTTTATTTCCAGCGTTTCCCATGAGCTTAGAACGCCTTTGACAGCCATTAAGGGCTGGGCGGAAACCATGCAGCTCGGAGGAGTTTCCGACAAGGAAACCTTTGACAAGGGCATGAGCGTAATTATAAAAGAGGCGTCAAGACTTACGGGAATTGTTGAGGAGCTTTTGGATTTCAGCAGACTGCAAAACGGCAGAATGATGCTTATGATGGATAAAACCGATATTTTGGCAGAGCTTGACGAGTCTATATATATGTTAAAGGAAAGAGCCTCATCAGAGGGAAAACATCTCCTTTACGATGAGCCTGATTATGTAGGTCCTGTTCTCGGCGACAGAAACAGGCTGAAACAGGTGTTCTTTAATATTATTGACAACGCTTTGAAATATACTCCTGCTGACGGAGTTGTGGCAATAGAGGTAAGCGCCGACCAGGATAACGTAAAGATAAAGGTTACCGACAACGGCGTGGGAATTTCTCCGGAGGATTTGCCGAGGGTAAAGGAAAAATTCTATAAAGCCAATCAGACTGTAAGAGGTTCAGGAATAGGCCTTGCGGTTGCCGACGAGATAATCTCCATGCACAACGGTACACTTGATATCGAGAGCAGTCTGGGAGTGGGTACAACAGTTACAATAACTCTGCCCCTTATAAAGGAGAAAAGTTCAGACTCGGGAAATCCACAGTGATGCTTTAAATAGTTATAATCTCTGTTAGAACACAGCGGTGTCACAGAAAAATCACAATCTTGTTTTAAAATTAACGGTGGTTTATTTTGTTATTTATTTTTATTATAGAAAGGTATAAGAATGAAAAAACATAAGGAAAATGTAAAAAAAATCACCTCAATAGGCGGAAGCGCACTTATTGAGGGAATAATGATGAGAGGTCCGAAAAAAACAACGGTTGCCGTGAGAACCGGCAAGGATGAGATTTATAAAGAGGATGTGGCCTACACTACAATTTCATCAAAGGGAAAGTTTTTCAGACTTCCTTTTATAAGAGGTATTGTGGGTCTTATAGATTCAATGAAGTTAAGCTATAAATCACTGGCTATTTCTGCGGACAAAGCCATGGGGGACGCTATGGATGAAGAGCCGGAAAGCCGTTTTGAAAAATGGCTTGTGGACAAATTCGGCGAAAAGATGATGACCGTGCTTATGTGGTTTGCAGGAATAGTCGGAGTTTTGCTGGCGGTTTTGCTTTTCTTCTTTTTACCAAGCTTTTTGTTTGACCTTTCCTCAAATGTGGTTCCTGCATTTCAGGGCGACGGAAAGGATGTAGTTTTTTATAAATCTGTTTTTGAAGGTATTTTAAAAATAGTAATTTTCTTGGGATACATACTTCTGGTTTCCGGAATGGAAGATATGAAAAGAGTTTTCATGTATCACGGAGCAGAGCACAAGACAATCTTTTGCTATGAAAGCGACGAGGAGCTTACCGTGGAAAACGTGAGAAAGCACACAAGATTTCACCCAAGATGCGGCACAAGCTTTATGGTGCTTATGCTGGTTGTGGGAATAATCGTAGGTCTTTTTGTTCCGGTTGCACCTTTCGGAATACCGGTTTTAAGACCTGTTATAAAAATTCTTTTGCTTCCTATTTCCTGCGGAATTGGTTACGAGCTTATTAAGCTTTGCGGCAAATACGACAACCTTGCCACAAGAATTATTGCAGCTCCGGGAATGTGGGCTCAGAGAATTACCACAAAAGAGCCTGATGACAGCATGATTGAAGTGGCAATCGCCGCTATAAAAGAGGTAATACCGGAGGACGGAAGCGATATTCTTACCGCCGGAAAATAAAAATTAGTGTGGGATAAAAATGACGGTTAAAGAACTATACCTCACAATAAAAAATATTTTATCTCAGGGCGGAGTCAGCGACCCGTCCTTTGAAGCTTCCTATCTTATGGAAGAAATTGCAGGCTATGACAGAAACAAAATTATAGTTTACGGTGACGATGTGATTTCAGACCGTGAGGAAGAAAAACTGCTGAATATGGCAAAGAAAAGAGCCGCCGGAGAGCCTTTGCAGTATGTTATGGGACTTTGGTATTTCATGGATTTGCCCTTTGCAGTGGGAAAAGGGGTGCTTATCCCCAGAGAAGATACTCAGGTGTGCGTGGATATCTGTATAAATAGGATAAAGGAAAATCCTGAAAAGGAAATGCAGGTTCTCGACCTGTGCGCGGGAAGCGGAGCTATATCCGTGGCGATTTCCAAATACTGCAAAAATGCAAAGGTAATTGCTGTGGAAAAATCTCCCGAGGCTTACGAGTATCTTTTAAAAAATATTTATATAAATCAAGCGGATGTAAAAGCGGTTAAATGCGATATTTTTTATCCTGAGAATTTTTTGCAGGATGAAGAGTTTGACATAATAGTTTCAAATCCTCCGTATATTAAAAGAGAAGAGCTTCCCACACTTCAAAGTGAAGTTCAGTACGAGCCTAAAATGGCGCTGGACGGGGGAGAAAGCGGACTGGATTTTTATTCCTTTATTACAAAGAGATACACAGAGTTTCTCAAAAAAGACGGAATGTTAGTTTATGAGCTTGGCGAGGGTCAGTTTGAGGATGTAAAAAAGATGATGACCGACGCAGGCTTTGGAAATATCTCTTCGAGTCTTGACATCGGCGGGGTGGAAAGAGCAATTTCCGGTTTTTATAAAAATAATTAGAAAATTAGTTCGAGAAAATTCTTTAAAATCATTGAATTTTTTTCTGTTCTGAATTATAATTGTCTTACGGCAGTGTAAGCCGTTTTGTATTGAATATATGACGTTTAATTTAGAGGAAAGAAAAGGAGAAGTAAAGATGGCAGATAAAAACAAGGCTTTAGAAACAGCTTTAATGCAGATAGAAAAACAATTCGGAAAGGGCGCAGTTATGCGTCTTGGTCAAAATGAGCATATGAACGTGGGACATGTTTCCACAGGCTCTTTGTCTTTGGATATCGCCTTGGGCATAGGCGGTTTGCCAAGAGGAAGAATCATTGAGATTTACGGACCTGAATCCTCAGGTAAAACAACACTTTCCCTCCACTGTATAGCAGAGGGTCAGAAAGACGGCGGAAACGTAGCTTTTATCGACGTTGAACACGCTCTTGACCCTGTTTATGCGGCGGCTTTGGGCGTTGACGTTGACTCTTTGCTTGTGTCACAGCCTGACACCGGTGAGGACGCTTTGGAAATTGCGGAAGCTCTTATCCGAAGCGGAGCTATCGACGTAATCGTTGTGGACTCTGTAGCCGCTCTTGTTCCTAAGGCGGAAATCGAGGGCGACATGGGTGACAGCCATGTGGGATTGCAGGCAAGACTTATGTCACAGGCTTTGAGAAAGCTTGCCGGCGCAATTTCAAAATCAAACTGCGTGGCAATCTTTATTAACCAGCTTAGAGAAAAAGTTGGCGTTGTTTACGGAAATCCGGAGGTAACACCGGGCGGACGTGCTTTGAAGTTCTACAGCTCAGTGAGAATTGATATAAGAAGAGTTGAGACATTGAAGTCCGGCGGCGAAATGGTCGGTTCAAGAACAAGGGCTAAGGTTGTAAAGAACAAAATTGCCCCTCCTTTCAAAGAGGCTGAGTTCGATATAATGTACGGTCAGGGAATTTCCCGAGAGGGCGAATTGGTTGACCTTGCAGTTAAGGCAGGCGTTGTTCAGAAATCCGGCGCATGGTTCAGCTTCGGCGATGTAAGACTTGGACAGGGCAGAGAAAATGTAAAGGAATTTTTCAAGAACAACAAGGAAATCGCCGACGAGATTGAAAAGCAGCTTTGGGAAAATATCGACAAGCTGAACCCAACAAAGACAGCTAAGGAAAAGAAAAATCCTGTTGTGATTCCGGTGGCTTCTGCTCCTTCAGCTGCTCCTGCATCTCAGGATAAACTGGACATTCTGGTTGAAGACTGATGATTATAACAGGAATTGAACCGAGAAAAAAAGGTTTAAGCGCAATATATATCGACGGCGAATTTGCCGTAAAGCTTGACACCAAAACAATTTTGGAAAACAGGGTGAAGGTGGGCGCAGATATTGACGATGAACAGCTTCACTTTTTGATACAGCAGTCTGATTTGCAGAGGGCAAAGGACAAGGCGCTGTGGCTTATATCCTATCGTGACCACTCAAGTCGAGAGCTGGAGGACAAAATTTCCAGAACCTGCAACAGGGAGGCGGCAAAGGGTGCGGTTGAACGCATGGAAGAGCTTGGACTGATAAACGACGAAAATTTTGCAAGAAGATACGCTTCACAGCTTTATGAAAATAAAAAGCTTGCGAAATCGGCGGTTATCTACAAGCTTTGCTTAAAGGGAATTGACAAGGAAACCGCATCACAAATTGCCGAAGAGCTTGAGCCGGAAAGCGACAGTCAGATTTATGCTGTTATAGAAAAGAAATATAAAAATGCTTTAAATGACGAAAAAGGCAGAAAAAGAGCCGTGGCGGGACTTCAAAGAATGGGTTACCGCTACGGTGATATAAAGAGAGTTTTGAATGAGTTCTGCGATGAACAGGAGTTCCCCGCAGAGGAATTTTAAGGAAAAATAATAAATTTGGAGATACTGAAATGGCGTATAAAGTTGGTATTATTTCTCTTGGATGTGCAAAAAACAGGGTAGATGCAGAAATGCTGTTGTACCGCATAAGAAACGCAGGCTACAAGCTCTGCGAGGATGTGGCAATGGCAGATGTGGCTATTATAAACACCTGCGGATTTATAGAGTCCGCAAAGCAGGAAAGCATTGAAGAAATTTTAGAGCTTTCAGAGCTTAAAAAAGAGGGCAAAATTAAGGCTATAATTGTGACCGGCTGTTTGGCAGAGCGTTACAAAGAGGAAGTTATGAAAGAAATTCCCGAAGCCGATGCAGTTGTGGGAATAGGCGCAAACGACGACATTGTAAAAATTATAGACGAGGTTTTACAAGGCAAGAAACAGCAGTGCTTCCCGGATAAGCTTTTGCTTCCTTTGGAGGGCGGCAGAATACAGTCCACACCTTATTATTACGCATATCTTAAAATTGCCGAGGGCTGTGACAACCACTGCACCTACTGCGCAATTCCAATGATAAGAGGAAAATTCAGAAGCCGTAAAATGGAAGATATAATCGCAGAGGCTAAACATCTTGCAGAAAAGGGTGTAAAAGAACTTGTGGTTGTAGCTCAGGATACAAGCCTTTACGGAAAGGACATTTACGGCGAACTTATGCTTGCAAAGCTTTTGAAGAAGCTTTGTGAAATTGACGGTATCAGATGGATAAGAGTTTTGTACTGCTATCCGGACAAAATCACAGACGAGCTTTTGCAGGTTATGGCAGAGGAAGAAAAGATTGTAAAATATCTGGATTTGCCTTTACAGCACTGCAACGGCAGAGTTTTGAAGACCATGAACAGAAAGGGAAACAAAGAGGAGCTTGTAGAGCTTATCGCAAAGATAAGAGAAAAGGTTCCGGGAATTGTGCTTAGAACCACATTCATTGCAGGTTTCCCAACAGAAACAGAAGAGGAATTTGCAGAGCTTGAGAATTTCGCCAAAGAGGTGAGATTTGAGAGAGTTGGTTGTTTTGCATATTCACAGGAGGAAAACACACCTGCGGCAAAGCTTGAACCGCAGATTCCTGAGGATGTTAAGGAAAGAAGAGCAGAAATTATAATGGAAAATCAGCAGGAAATCATGGAGGAGTTCTGCCAGAAGCTTGACGGAAAAACCATAGAGGTTCTTGTTGAGGGATATGACCAGTACGCCGAGTGCTTCTTCGGCAGAAGCGCTTGGGACGCTCCGGAGGTTGACGGAAGCGTGTTCTTTACTGTAACAGGCAGAAAACCTGCTCCCGGTGAATTTGTAAAAGTAAAAATTGATGATTTTCTTAATTGCGACCCCATAGGGGAAATGGTGGAGTAAGCAATTTTAAAAAATTGTAGAGGATGATTTTTATGAACCTGCCTAACAAACTTACGGTGCTTAGAATTTTGCTTGTTCCGTTTTTTGTGGCATCCCTTTTAATTCCTTTTCCGCACCATTATTTGGTGTCTTGTCTGATTTTTATTATGGCGTCTGTGACAGACTGCCTGGACGGAAAGCTTGCAAGAAAAAGAAACCTGGTGACGGATTTCGGAAAGTTTGCCGACCCATTGGCGGATAAAATCCTTGTTATTTCGGCTTTTGTCTGTTTCATAGCTTTGGGCATTACAGACCCTGTAATGGTAATAATAGTTTTGATAAGAGAGTTTACCGTAACCTCAATACGTCTTGTGGCGGCATCCCAGGGAAAGGTTGTTGCCGCAAATATTTGGGGTAAGGTGAAAACCGTAAGCCAGATTATTGCAATCTGCGCTGTAATGTTCAGCAGTTATATTTTGGAGCTTATGGACCTCAATATTATTTCTGTGTCATCGGAAGTTTATCAGCAGTTTAGCTCCGGATTTATGGTAATGGATCAGATTTTCCTTTGGGTGTCCACAATATTTGCCGTTATCTCCGGCGTTATCTATGTTATGGACAACAAACATGTTATTCAGGACTGGTAATAAGAAAAATCTTGCATTTGGATTTTCTTTGTTATATAATTAACTCAAAGTACATATTAGTATTATAAATGCATTGACCGGGAGAAGTACCGAAAACAAGACTTTACAGAGAGAAGCCTGTATGCTGAAATGGCTTTAATGAGGAGTTTCGGGAAATGCACCCGTGAGCAGACAGGGGGAAACAGAGTATCTCTGTACGGCAGTCACCGTTATATGACGCAGAAGGGTGTATACTATTATAATAGTATACGCTGAACTTGGGTGGAACCACGATTTGAACCTACAAACCGTCCCTTTCATAGGGACGGTATTTTTTATATCCGCCGCCGGATAGGGTGATGTAAGCTTTGGGTTAGTGCTGCGGCGGGGCAGGACTTAGATTTAGAAATTGGATTTGCATAGCTATTCATTGGATAGATTGATATAGTCTTAGGATTAGAACTGTGTCAGGGCAAGGGTTCACTTTGGAAGTAAAGTTGCTATTGTCGTTGTAAACTATATTATATGTATTGTTTTAAATAAATAATTTAATAAATAGAATTTGATTGTAACATAACCATTCTATAAACAAAGAAAAGGTTTCGCCCGCCGTGAAATGAAGTTCAATAGTAGCAGAAACGTGAGCACGGCGGAAATAAAAAACACGGCGGAAATAAAAAAAGAGGTGAGAGTGTGTTTAAGGCTTTGAAAGAGGATTTGGATTCTGTAATCGCCAGAGACCCGGCGGCGAGAAGCAGACTTGAGGTTTATTTCCTTTATTCGGGATTTAAGGCGGTTAGAGCCTATAGAAAAGCAAATTGGTGCTTCAGACACAACCTGAAGTTTTTAGCAAGATATATTTCACAGAGGAGCAGACATAAGACGGGAATTGAAATTCACCCGGGAGCTACCATAGGAAAAGGTCTGTTTATTGACCACGGCATGGGCGTGGTTATAGGAGAAACCACGGTTATCGGTGATAACTGCACAATATATCAAAACGTAACCTTGGGCGGTACCGGTAAAGAACACGGAAAACGTCACCCGACACTTGGAAATAATGTAATGGTTGGTTCCGGCGCTAAGGTTTTAGGACCTTTTAATGTGGGCGACAATGCACGAATTGCCGCAGGTGCGGTAGTTTTAAGCGAGGTTCCGGCAAACGCAACGGCGGTTGGTGTTCCGGCTAAAATAGTAAAAATCGGTGATGTGAGAATGAATGAAAATCTCGACCAGATTCATATCTGCGACCCGATTGCACAGAAGATAAATATACTTGAAAATGAGATAGAAAACCTTAAAGCTGAATTGGAGGAGTTAAAGAAATGAAAATTTACAACACGCTGACAAGAAAAAAAGAAGAGTTTGTACCTTTGAAAGAGGGCGAGGCAAAAATTTATGCCTGCGGCCCTACAGTTTACAACTATATCCATATAGGAAACGCACGTCCTCTCTGTATCTTTGATATTCTCAGAAGATACATGGAGTACAGAGGCTTGAAAGTTACCTTTGTTCAGAACTTCACCGATGTTGACGATAAAATCATCAACAAGGCAAACGAGGAAGGCACTGACTACATGACAATCTCCGAGAGATATATCGCCGAGTATAAAACTGACGCTCAGGGTCTCGGAGTTAAAGAGGCTTCAATTCACCCGAGAGCAACAGAGAACATCGACGAGATTATCTCTATTGTCAGCGGACTTATTGAAAAGGGTTACGCTTATGTTGCATCAAACGGCGACGTTTACTTCAGCCCTCTTAAATTTGACGAATACGGCAAATTGAGCCACCAGCCTATTGAGGATTTGGAAGCAGGAGCAAGAATTTCCGTTGGCGAAGTTAAGGAAAACCCAATGGACTTTGCACTTTGGAAAGCTGCAAAGCCGGGCGAGCCATACTGGGAAAGCCCTTGGAGCAAGGGAAGACCGGGCTGGCATATTGAATGTTCCGCAATGGCAAGAAGATATCTGGGAGAAACAATCGATATTCACGGCGGCGGCCAGGACTTGATTTTCCCTCACCATGAAAACGAGGTTGCACAGAGCGAATGCTGCAACGGCGTTCCTTTTGCAAGATATTGGATGCACAACGGCTACATCAATGTTGACAATGTAAAGATGTCAAAGAGCCTTAACAACTTCTTTACCGTAAGAGATGTTGCAGAAAAATACGGCTATGAGCCTATCAGATATCTGCTTATCTCCTCCCATTACCGCAGCCCGATAAACTATTCCGTAGAAAATATCGAGCAGTGCAAGGCGGCTTTGGAAAGACTTCACAACTGCTATGACAACCTTGTTTTCGCACTTTCAAAGGCTGAAAGCGGTGAAAAAGAGGGCGAAGCAGAGATAAAAGCAAAGCTTGACACTCACCGTGACGACTTTATCAAGGCTATGGACGATGACCTTAATACTGCCGACGCAATTTCCGCTATTTTCGAGCTTGCGAGAGATATCAACACATACACAGCGGCTTCAAATGCTCCTTCAAAGGAACTTTGCCAGTATGCACTTAATTTGTTCAACGAGCTTAACGACGTTATCGGCGTTATCACAATTAAAGAGGAAAAGAGCCTTGACGAGGAAATCGAAGCTCTTATCGCTGAGAGAACAGAGGCAAGAAAGAATAAGGACTGGGCAACTGCTGACAGAATCAGAGATGAGCTGAAAGCAAGACACATTGTTATTGAAGACACACCTCAGGGCATTAAGTGGAAATACGAGGAATAATAGTTAAATAAACAGAATTAAAAAAGCAATCACCTCATAATTATTATGGGGTGATTTTTTTATGAAAATTTTTGTTCTTACAAAAAGGAATATTATTACTGCGGCAATTTGCTTGGTTCTGGCAGTTTCCGTTGGGGCAGTGAGTATCTTGGGATTGACAAAAACTCAGGAAACCGCCGAAAGTGAAAGAATTATCCCTATTTATAATGTGGACTGCGGAGATAAAAAAGTGGTTTCAATCTCTTTTGACGCCGCATGGGGCAACGAACAGACAGAGGATTTGCTGAATATATTGGATGAGAAAAATGTTAAGGCCACATTTTTCCTTGTGGGCGATTGGGTGGAAAAATATCCGGACTCTGTTAAGGAAATAGCCGCCGCTGGGCACGATATCGGAAACCACAGCAGTACTCACCCGAAAATGACGGAGCTTTCGAGGGATAAAATGATGGAAGAGATTGAAAACTGCAACAGCCTTATTAAAAATCTTACAGGAAAAGAAGTAACCCTTTTCAGACCGCCCTACGGTGATTACAACAATTCAGTTGTGGAAACGGTAAATTCCTGCGGAATGTACTGTGTACAGTGGGATGTGGATTCTCTGGACTGGAAAGACCCCACAGCTCAGGATATGGTGGATAGAATAAAAAGCAAAATCTGCCCCGGCTCAATCATTTTAATGCACAACGGCGCCACAAATACCCCGGAGGCTCTTCCCATGATTATTGATGCGGTTAGGGAAATGGGTTATGAGTTTGTTCCAATATCGGAGCTTTTGCTGAAATGCGATTACACAACAGACCATAAGGGAACAATGATTCCGGCAGAACCCGAAGCCAAAACGGAAAGCACAACAGCCGAAACAACAAAAGAGACTACATAAAAAATAAGCCGTGGTTTAAAAGCCACGGTTTTATTTTATAATTTTCTTTAAAATAATTATCTTTTGTATTCTCTGTATTATAATTAGTAATACAGAGAATACAAGAAAGAGGTGATAATATGCTTTTGGAGCTGGATTTTTCAAGTGATATACCTATTTATATGCAGATACGAAACAGTATCGTGGTGGGAATTGCCGGAGGGGAACTGAGGGCAGGCGAGAAGCTTCCCACTATCAGGGGTCTTGCCGATGAAGCCGGTGTGAATATGATGACGGTCAATAAAGCATATTCACTGTTAAAGCAGGAGGGTTACATAATCACCGACAGAAGAAACGGAGCTTATGTCAATCCAAATATAAATTCCCCTCAGGCTCAGAAAGAAGAACAAATAAAAAAATTAAAGCTTGTAATTTCCGAAATTAAACTCAACGGCGTGACGGAAGAAGAATTTCTCAATATATGCCGTGAGATTTTTCAGGAAAAGGAGTAGTTTATGAGTGACATAGTATTTAAAATAGTGATGTTTGTCTGCTTTTATATGGCTTTGCCTATTATGTACGGTATGCTTAGAAACGAGGCGAAACCTAAGAAAAATCTTTTGATAGGAGCTACAATTCCACTTTGGGAACGTGACGGAAAAGAGGTTCAGGACATTGTAAAGAAGTATAAAAAGGACATGGATATATCCTTTGTTGTTCTTACGCTGCTTTCCTTGGCAATGTTTTTCTTTAATTACACGTCTGTGTTTTTTACGTTCGCTATGGTATGGCTTGTTGTGGCTATGATTGTTCCTTTTGCTGTATATGTAAAGTATAGAAGTAAGCTTATAAAGCTGAAAAAGGAAAATGGCTGGAACGGTTATTCAATGAATAAGGTTGCGGTTGATACAAAAGCCGCAGTGGGTGAAATAAAAATTCTCAACATGAAATGGTTTATTGCGCCTACAGTGCTTTCCTTTATCCCTGTACTTTTGGGAATATGGGATTTAATAAAGTCAAACGGTGATATAATTGGCATTGTTTCAATAAGCGTATGCGCAGCAATGTTTCTCACGGTTTTGTTTTGCCCTTTGTTTTATCATTTTATAAACAGACAGAAAAAGGACGCAATAAACAGGGATGTTAACATTACGAATTTACTTACCCGTGTGAGAAGATATAACCAGACTAAAATGTGGCTTGTCTGCGCATGGCTTACCGCCCTTTACAATATTTCAGTTTATATATTTATGAAGCTTAACTATGCCGGACTTGGTTTTATAATAGCTTCAATATTGTACACAATTTTGCTTATGTATTTTGCAATACGATGTGAAATGGTGGTTAGAAAGGCTCAGCAGAAGATTTCAGAAACTGCCGTAGATGAAAAATATTTTGACGATGACGACAAGTGGATTGGCGGTCTTTTTTACTACAATCCCAACGACGTCCACAATGTAGTCAATGCCCGTATAGGAATAGGAACCACAATGAATATGGCAAAGCCTGCCGGTAAAATCCTCATGGGATTTTCAGTGCTGTGTATTTTGGCAATGCCAATTCTGGGTATCTGGCTTATGACTGAAGAATTTACACCTATTAAAATTGAAACCACAGAAAATAGCATAGAGGTAGTTCATGTTGTAAAAGAATACGAAATACCCGTTGAGGATATTGTTTCTTATGATGTGACAAACGACCTGCCTTCAATGAACAAAATTATAGGTTCCAATATGGATAAGCTTTATAAAGGACAGTTCAATGTAAAGGGTTACGGCTCCTGCAATATATGTCTTGACCCAACCGGTGATGAGTTTCTTTGGATTACCACCAATGACCGGGACGGAGAAAAGATATATATAATCGGCGTTGACGATAAAGAGGTCATGGAAAACACCCTTGAATTTATTGCGGAGGCGGTAAAAGCATAAATCCTATTAAGCGTTACGGGAAATTCAGCCTGCATGGTTTAAAGCTGTGCAGGCTTAAATTTTTATGAAATGTTGTTAGTTTAAATATTTTTTGACAAATAATATAAAGGAAAGTTAAACCCTCATTGACTTGAATTGTTTATGATGATATCATATATAAACAGTTATAATTAGTATGGATGCTTCGTGCTATAGCGTCCGTGCAAAAATGGAGGTTTAAAAATGAAAAAGAAAAAAATTCTGTCGGTGCTGCTGACCGCATTTTTGCTTTTGTCAGCTATGCCTGCATACTCACTTGCGGCTGAGGGAGAAGTGGATGTAAATGCTGAAAATTTCCCGGATGAGGCTTTCAGAAGCTATGTTTCCGAAAACATTGACAAAGACCAAAACGGAAGTCTTTCTCAGGACGAGATAAATCTGGTGTTTTTCCTTAATGTAGGAAAAAAGGGGATATCTGATTTAACAGGTATTGAATATTTTACAAAACTTATATCTCTCAACTGTAACAATAACAATATTACAAGCCTGGATTTAAGTAAAAATACTGCGCTTTTGGGACTTCTTTGCCAATATAATAAGCTTACAGAGCTTGATTTAAGCCAAAATCCCAAGATGGAAGCAGTTACCGCCAATGATAATGAAATTGAAAATATCAAATTCAACGAAAATGCTCCTATAGAGAATATAGAGTTGATGAACAACAAGCTGACATCTATTGAGATAGTAAACCCTGACAAACTTGAGTTTTTATCATTGGACAGCAATAATCTCGGAACCTTAAACCTCGAGGGCTGTGTTAATCTGACAAAGCTGTATTGCAGAAATAATCAGCTCACTTCTCTGGATTTAAGCGACTGCAATAAGCTTGATTTTTTCAACTGTACTAACAATAAGCTTACAGAATTAAATATGGGTTCAAGCCAGGTTCTCACCAATTTCCTTTGTGACAAGAACCAGCTTACTTCTCTGGATTTAAGCAAAAATACAGGCTTAGTGAGCGTAATGTGCAAGAATAATAATCTCACAAATCTTAATGTAAATAATCTTGACAAGCTTACAGATTTGGATTGCAGAAGCAATCAGCTTTCCTCTCTTGATTTAAGCGACAACACTGCGCTGTCCTTTCTAAACTGCAATGACAATAAGCTTTCAAATATTGATTTAAGCAAAAACAAAAATATGGAAAGCTTATATTGCATGAATAATAGCCTTACAGATATTGATGTGACAAATAATACAAATTTAATAGATTTCTATTGTGATAAAAATAAGATTACAAGTCTTGATGTAAGCAATAATATAAAATTGGAAGACCTTTCCTGCGCTTTAAATAACATTACAAGCCTTGACTTAAGCAAAAATACAGCCCTGAAGTCATTGTCCGGCTACGGAAATCAGTATACAATAGAGATTGTAAACGGAAAATTTGACCTTACAACTCTTCCGGGAAGCTTTGACGTTTCAAAGGCAAGCGATTGGTACGGCGGCTCTGTAGAGGGAAATATTTTAACCGTAAGGGACGGTATCTCAAATGTTGACTACAACTATGATTTCGGCAACGGAAAATCAGATTCATTTACTTTGAAAGTAGTAAGAAAAGATGATGTTGTAGAGGGCGACGTTAATATGGACGGAGTAATGAATATCAACGACGCAACTGCTATTCAGATGTATCTTGCAGGAATTTCTCTCGAGAAATTTAATGCAGACGCCGCAGATATAAACAACGACGGAGATATTTCAATTTTGGATGTAACAGCATTGCAGATAAAGTTATCTGAAAGTAACTGATTAACCTAATAATTAACCCCACGCAATTTAATGCGTGGGGTTTCTTTTATTTCAGTTCTACTATTGTAACACCGCTTTCGCCTTCGCCGAAAACGCCTAATCTGTAGGATTTTACGTATTTGTTTCTCTTTAAGTGCATTTGAATTTCTTTTCTAAGTACACCGGTTCCTTTTCCGTGTATTATGGTCAAGGTGTTTACATTTGAAAGAATGGCGGAGTCTATTGCGCTTTCAACCTCCATTATCGCCTCTATCGCCGTCATTCCTCTTACGTCGATTTCCGTTGAAGCGTGAATATCAACATTTTTAGTGACGGTTCTTGGCTTTCTGGTCTGGGTTGTGGTGACTTTTGCTTCTTCTACAAGTCGCAGATTTGAAAGCTTAACTCTGGTTTTGATGATTCCAGCCTGTACCTGTACGTTTCCGTTTTTATCAGGCAGTGACAGAACAGTTCCCTTTTTGTCTATATCGTAAATAAGAACTGTATCGCCCACTTTCAGAGGTCTTGGAAGAGTGTAGCCGCTGTTGTCGGCGGATTTTGCCACTGGGTCTGCATGGTCTTCCATGGACTTTATGCTCTTTTTGAGCTTTGCCTTGCTTTCGGCGTCTGCTGCGGATTTCTGCTTCTTGATTTTCTCGATTTCATCAAGGAGGGCATAGGCTTCCGCTCTTGTTTTGGCGGTTATAGCCTGGGCTTCCGCTTTTGCTTTTTCGATTTCCTTTTCCGCCTGTTCCTGAATCAGCTTTCTTTCCTTTATTGCTTCTTCACGTTCACGGCGTGCCTGAGATTTCAGCCTGTCGGCTTCTTTCATCTTCTGCTCAAGCGTTTGACGGCGGTTTTCCAAAGTTTCAACAACTGTTTCAAACTCTCTGCTTTCCTCGGAAACAAGCTCTTTGGCACGTGCCACAATGTCTGCGTCAAGTCCCAGTCTTTTGGATATTGCAAAAGCGTTACTCTTTCCGGGAACGCCTATTAAAAGCTTATATGTTGGTCTTAAAGTAGCTACGTCAAATTCACAGCAGCCGTTTTCAACGCCTCTTGTCTTTAATGCATAGGCTTTAAGCTCTGCATAGTGGGTGGTTGCGGCGATTTTTGAACCGCAGAAACGAAGCTTTTCAAGAATTGAAATAGCAAGAGCTGCACCCTCAACCGGGTCTGTTCCTGCTCCCAGCTCATCCACAAGACAAAGGCTTGAACGGTCAGCAACCTTGATTATGTCGATAATGTTTGTCATGTGGGCGGAGAATGTGGACAGGGATTGTTCAATGCTCTGTTCGTCGCCTATATCAACAAGGATTTTTTTGAAAACTGAAAGCTTGCTGTTTTCACGGCATGGTGTCATAAGTCCGCACATTGCCATAAGGGAGAGAAGTCCTATTGTTTTCAGTGAAACTGTTTTACCGCCGGTGTTTGGACCTGTGATAACAAGGGTGTCAAAGTCCTTTCCCAGAGAAATATCAGTTGGTACAACCTTATCTTTGGCGATAAGGGGATGACGTGCGTTTTTCAAATCAATTATTCCACGGTCGTTAAGCTCCGGCACAACGGCGTTCATCTTGTAGCCTAAATTTGCCTTTGCAAAGATAAGGTTTAAATCAACCAAATTGTGGTAGCTTCCGGAAATGCTGTCCGCAAAACCTCCTGCAAGGGCGGAAAGCTCGAATAAAATTCTCTCGATTTCGTCGGCTTCCTTGCCCTGCAACACCTTTATATCGTTGTTTGCCTGAACAACGCCCATAGGTTCTATGAAGATTGTAGCGCCGCTGGATGATGTGTCGTGAACAAGTCCCGGCACGTTTCCACGACATTCGGCTTTAACAGGCACAACAAATCTTCCGTCACGCTGGGTAACTATGAAATCCTGCAAGTACTTTTGATAGGTACTGCTGTGGATTATTTTGTCGAGAATTTCTCTCGCCTTTGATGAAGCGGTTCTTATTTTTCTTCTTATATCATAAAGTGTTGAGGATGCGTTGTCGGCGATTTCCTCTTCTGACAAAATGCAGGTATTGATTTTGTCCTCCAAAAACTTGTTTGGAGAAAGTCCCTCAAAGCGGAAATCAAGACTTGTTTCTATTCCCGCAGACTTGCTTCTCCACTCTTTAAGGGAACGGATTATTCTCAGTGTTTCAGAGATTTTCAAAAGCTCTGAGGCGGTAAGACATCCGCCGGCTTCCGCTCTTCTCAAAGAGTTTGTGACGTTTTTAACTCCACCGAATGATGGAGTGCCGAAACGTCCGATGAGTACATAGGCGTCGTCTGTTTCCTTTAACAGTGCAGACGCTCTTTTCAAATTTGTTTCAGGTTCAAGCTGTTCTGCCAAAACTCTGCTGTCCTCGCAGGTGGTTTCATCAGCCAGCATTTTTAATATTTTATCAAGCTCAAGGGCTTTATAATGTCTGTTCATATTTTCCTCTTTATTTCTTATATTACTTTAGGCGGAGTTTTGGAGTAGCCCGCCATAAATTTGTAAAAGGTCAAGGTTTGAAAATCCCTTTCAAGCATATAATTCATAAACTGCTCGGTGGCTGTGTTCAGAAGAATAAGGCTTTCTTCCGGAAGATTAAAGGAAAAAAGCTTGCTTTCCTCGGCGTAAATTGTGTGCCTTAACGCCCTTGTGACGCCTTTTCCTAAAAGTAATGCGTAAGGGAGCTTTTCCTGACTTATGCACTTGTCGCAGGTCAATATGCCCTCTCTCGGTATAAAGTACATATTGTCGCTTTCGTAACAGCCGCATCCGCTGCACATTGTAAGCTGTGGCTGATATCCTGCATAGCACATAAGGCGCATTTCCACACAGGCTTTTACAAGCAGAGGATGACGTTTGTTTTCGGAGAGAAGATACAGACCGTTTAAAATAACCTTGAGTTGATTTTCCACAGGCTGTCCGTGGGGGCAGATGTGCATGGCGAGCTCACAAAAATACTGTGCCAGACACATGTTTTCTACGTTTCTGCGAAGCTTTGAAAACATATCTACAACCTTTGCTTCGTCAATTATAAAGGTATCCTTGTTTTTTCCGCTGTACACCACAAGCTGTGAATAGCAGAGAAGCTGGGTTGCAGCACCTTTGGGACTTCTGATATTTTTTGCGCCTTTTACAAAAGCACGTATCAGACCCATGTCGGCTGTTACTGCGGTTACAAGTTTATCCTTTTCTCCTACTGTCTGTTCCTTTACTATCAGACCATGTGTGGTCAACCTCATTTTTTGCCTCCGTTATACAGGAAATGGCATTTGAAAAATCCTTGTTTTCTTCTTTGCCTTTATATGCCAGATAATCCAGCACACTTCCCGTATTCCAAAACCTTTCCCAGTTCTTATCCCGTGTCATATCATCACCTCGTGATATAATTATACTTCACAGGTCATGAGGATTAAGGGATTTATTTGTATTGGTTTTATTTACCTTATTGTTTTAAAAGCTTTTATTTTGTAATAAGGGTGATTTATCAGTCAAAGTCGCTTTTGTCAAAGCCGAAGCTTTTCAAAAGTCCCTCACGGTTTCTCCAGTCCTCTTTTACCTTTACCCAGGTTTGGAGATTTACCCTGCAGTCAAAAAAGTTTTCCATATCCTGTCTTGCCTGACTGCTGATTTTTTTAAGCATTGAACCGCCTTTACCGATGATTATACCCTTGTGGCTGTCCTTTTCGCAGTAGATTGTTGCGTCAACATCCATAATGTCGCTTCCGTCGTCACGGGTTCTCATTTTTTCAACTACAACGGCTGTGCCGTGGGGGATTTCTCTGTCTGTAAGGCGGAGAATTTTTTCTCTTATCATTTCTGCGGCAAGGTTTCTTTCAGACTGATCGGTGAGAGCGTCCTCCTCAAAGAAATGACCGCCCTCCATGGCAAATTCCTTTAAAGCTTCTTTAAGCTCGTTTATTCCGTCGCCGTCATGGGCGGAAACAGGAACGATAGCCGCAAAGTCGTAAAGCTTTGAATACTTTAAAATCTGTGCCATCAAAACCTCTTTGTTTTTAAGGGTGTCTATTTTGTTAATGGCTAAAATTGCCGGAAGGTCAAGTGACTTGAATTTTTCGATGAGCATAAGCTCTGTCTGTGTGGGTTCTCTGTCGGCCTCTGTCACAAGCAGGCAGGCGTCAACGCCGGAAACGGATTCGTTTACGGAGCGAACCATATATTTGCCCAAAGATGTTTTTGGCTTGTGCATACCCGGTGTGTCTATGAAAACAAGCTGGTCGTCACCCTCGGTGAGAACGCCCATTATTCTTGTTCTTGTGGTCTGGGGTTTATTTGAAACTATGGCAACCTTTTGTCCTATCATTGCGTTGAGGATTGAAGATTTTCCCACGTTTGGTCTTCCTACTATGGCTATAAATGCTGATTTCTGCATAATTAGTCCTTTCTTTATCTATATTTAATTTGTATTTTTGTTTTATGTATTATTTTAAGATATATCATAGAAAAAATCAAGAAAAAAGCTGTTTCCGCAAAAGTGTAATGTGCAGAAACAGCCTTTCTAAGGAGTTAGTTATATGAAAAAAATTGTCAACTGATTTTATCCCGCTTTTGAGCTATGTCCAAATTCTTATTTTTAAACAGTCTTGGAAAAAAGCATATAAACAAAAGGGAAACAACAACCGATAAAGCAAGGGGAATTATAAGCAGGGGATTGTCCGCAAAGTAAAAAATAATTCTTTTAAATGCTTCAATATCCCAGAAAAGGATAATTCCCACAGCCGCAGCTCCTATTGATACCAGCAAAACTGCGCCGGAAGCGGCGTCTTTTACCGATTTTATCATGGGGTGATATTCCTTTGTGCAGTAGTCGCACAGTGTTTCAATGGCGGTATTGAAAGCTTCTGCCGCCATAACAAGGAAAATCACCGTAACCAACAACGCCCATTTTGTTTTTGTCATGTTGTAGAAATTTGCAAAGACAAGAACATATACAGCCGCCACCAGGTGAAACCTCATGTGTCCCTCGTTTAAAAATGTATACAGTATTCCTTCTGCCGAAACCTTAAAGCTTTTTAATTGCTTTTTCATTTTAGTGGGAATTTGTTAAGGCTCAATATAGCTGGAAGAGGCGGGAAGTCCCAGCTGCTCCATAACAAGCTCTTCTTTTTCTCTCATTCTAACACGCTCAAGATTGTTGTTCTCGTGGTCATAGCCGAGAAGATGAAGCATGCTGTGAGCGGTGAGAAATCCGACTTCTCTTTGCAGGCTGTGACCGTATGCCTTTGCCTGTTCCTGAGCCTTTTCAATGGAGATAACAATATCGCCGAGAATTTTTGCTCCTGTTTCAGGGTTTACGTCATAAACGCCGTTTTCGCCCATAGGAAAAGACAGAACGTCGGTTTCAATGTTTTTGTTTCTGTACTGAGCGTTATATTCTTTTATCTGCTCGTTGTTTACAAAGGTAACGCTTACTTCCACCGAGCCTTCAAACTTTTCCATTCTCAAAACTGCGTTGCAGCATCTGCGAATGAGCATTCTCAGTCCGGTGGGGATTTTAATGTCTTTTTGTTTGTTTGTGATGATAACTCTGATTTTATTGTCTGTCATTCCTTTTCCTTGCCTCCTCGTTTTTTTCGTATGCCTTGATAATGTCCTGAACAAGCTTGTGTCTTACAACGTCTTTTTCGGAGAAGTTGCATCTTGCTATGTCGTCAACATTTCTCAGCACCCTTATACAGTCTTTAAGTCCGCTTCGCACACCGGACGGCAGGTCAATCTGGGTAATATCGCCGGTGATAACCATTTTGGAGTTGAATCCCAGTCTGGTTAAGAACATTTTCATCTGTTCCGGTGTTGTGTTCTGCGCTTCGTCAAGAATGATAAAGCTGTCATCAAGAGTTCTGCCCCTCATATATGCCAAAGGAGCTACTTCAATGTTTCCACGTTCAAAATACTTTTGATAACCCTCCGTGCCAAGCATATCAAAAAGGGCGTCGTACAAAGGTCTTAAATAGGGGTCAACCTTGCTTTGAAGGTCGCCGGGCAAAAATCCCAGCTTTTCACCTGCTTCTACGGCAGGTCTTGTCAAAATAATTCGGTTTACCTCTTTTGCACGAAAAGCAGTAACTGCCATGGCAACGGCAAGATAGGTTTTTCCTGTTCCGGCAGGGCCTACCCCGATGGTTATGGTGTTGTTTTTGATACAGGAGCAATAATTTTTCTGACCCATAGTTTTCGGCTTTATGGGTTTGCCCTTCGCTGTGATACAGATACAGTCACCGGCGAGTGTTTCGATTTTTTCGTCGCTTCCCTCGTTTACAAGGGACATGCAGTATCTGATATTCTGGTCGTTGAGGGCTTCGCCCTTATTTATAAAGGAAAGAAGACCGTCTATGACTTTGGCAGCTTTCATTACGTTTTCGGCATCTCCGGAAATTTTAAGTTCGCTGCCTCTGATTAAAACGGAAACATTATATTCCTTTTCGATGGTTTTTATGTTTTGGTCAAAGCTTCCGAAAAGGGCAACTGCTGTTTCCATTCTGTCGATATTGATGATATGTTCCGTAAGCAAACAACTCCATTACACAAGAATTTTAAACAGTTCTACAGGTTAAAGTATAGCACACTTGAAGGGTTCTGTCAGTAAAAAATGAAAAATTTTGTTTATAAAACATAAAATTCGTATATTAGCACAAAGTATTATGTTAAAAGTGTTGTTTTTGTTGTTTATTTTTGGTACTTGTTCTGATTTTGGTTATTTTCTTTTTTAACACTATGGTCAATGTGTAAAAAATTAAGCCTTGTTTAACAGAAGTTCCGTAAATTTGAATTTTTTTGTATCTCGGGGGTTATTATTGTTTAACAGTAAAGAAAAAAGCTTGACAAAGACACTTAAACATAGTATAATCTTCAAGGTGTAATGAAAAAAACTTTACAGCATGGAAAACGGGAGGGCTTTTAATGGAAAAAGACATTAGAATTTCCCTTTTGTTTGATTTCTACGGCCCTGTGCTTTCCGATAAAATCAGGAAAGCCGTGGATTTATACCACAACGACGACTTGTCCCTTTCTGAAATCTCTCTGGAAATGGGAATAACAAGGCAGGGCGTCAGAGATTTGGTAAAAAGAGGAGAACAGAGGCTTTTGGAATATGAAAGCCAGCTTAAACTCTTTGAAAGATTCAACAATGTGAAATCCGGTATTGAGGAAATAAAAACTATTTCCGAAAGGATTATTACTGAAAGCTCACAGAGTCCTCAGGAGGACGCAAAAAAGATTGAGGAGATTGCGGAAAAAATTGTTGAAGAATTTTGATTAAAATCTACTATGAACAGCGGGAGGCGTAACAGATGGCTTTTGAGGGTTTGTCAGAAAAGCTTGGCAATGCGTTTAAACGTCTTAAAAATAAGGGAAAGCTTAAAGAATCCGACGTTAAAGAGGCTATGCGAGAAGTGCGAATGGCGCTTCTGGAAGCCGACGTAAACTACAAGGTTGCAAAAGATTTTACAAACAAAGTTACTGAACGTGCAATAGGCTCAGATGTTATGGAAAGCCTTACACCTGCGCAGATGGTAATTAAAATAGTGAATGAAGAGCTTACACAGCTTATGGGCGGAGAAAGCGAAAGACTTGATTTTGCGTCAAAGCCGCCTACAGTTATTATGATGTGCGGCTTGCAGGGTTCAGGTAAAACCACACATTCAGGTAAGCTTGCCATATATCTAAAAAAACAGGGTCACAGACCATTGCTTGCTGCCTGCGATATTTACAGACCGGCGGCTATTGAACAGCTGAAGGTTGTGGGAAACAAGGCAAACGCCCCTGTATTTGAAATGGGAAAAACAAATCCCGTTAAAATTGCCAAAGAGGCAATAAAATATGCAAAGGACCACGGAAACGATATTGTTATTTTGGATACCGCAGGTCGTCTGCATATAGATGAAGCTCTTATGAACGAGCTTAAAGAGGTTAAAAAAGAAGTAAATCCAAACGAGATACTTCTTGTTATAGACTCCATGACAGGTCAGGACGCAGTTAATGTGGCAAAGAGCTTTAACGAACTTTTGGACATTACCGGCGTAATCCTCACAAAGCTGGACGGCGACACCAGAGGCGGTGCGGCTCTCTCAGTAAAGACAGTTACCGGCAGACCTATAAAGTTTGTGGGTGTGGGCGAAAAGCTTGAGGACTTGGAGGTTTTCCACCCTGACAGAATGGCAAGCCGAATTTTAGGTATGGGCGATGTGCTCACACTTATTGAAGAGGCTGAAAGCAAGTTTGACCGCAAAAAGGCGGAGGAGCTTGCAGAGAAGATGACAAAAAACAAGCTGGACTTCAACGACCTTTTGGGTCAGTTCGAGCAGATTAAGAAGATGGGCCCAATAAAGGGAATCCTTTCAAAGCTGCCGGGCATGGAAAAGAAGATAGACAGCATGGACATAAACGAAAGACAGATTGACTGGACACAGGCAATAATTCTTTCAATGACACCTGAGGAAAGAGCAAATCCTTCCCTTATCAATCCTTCAAGAAAGAGAAGAATTGCGGCAGGCTCAGGAAGAACAGTTGAAGAGGTCAACAGACTTTTGAAACAGCTCGAGCAGATGCAGAAAATGATGCGCCAGCTCAGCGGAAAAAGCGGAACAAAGAAAAAAGCCCGCAGACTTCCGGGACTTGGCGGTATGCCTTTCAACGGAGGCAATAACGGCGGAAACGGCGGTTTCCCCGGAATGTAAAAAGCAGTTCAGCCGGAGTTTTATCCGGATGGATATATAAATTGTAAATCTTAAAATAAAAAATACTCAATTCGGAGGTAATTCAAATGGCAGTAAAGATTAGACTTCGCAGAATGGGCGCAAAGAAAGCTCCTTTCTATCGTGTAGTAGTAGCAGATTCAAGATATCCAAGAGACGGACGTTTCATCGAGGAAATCGGCACATACAATCCTGTTGCAAAGCCAGCTGAGGTAAACATCGACGCTGAGGCTGCAAAGAAGTGGATTGCAAACGGTGCACAGCCAACAGATACAGTAAAGGCTCTCCTCAAGAAGAATAACATCCTTTAATTCGGAAAAGAATTCATCTGACCGAAAGGAAGATAAATTATGGAGAATTTATTGCTGACCGTAGCCAAAGGACTTGTAAACGAGCCGGAGAAGGTTAGCGTTACCGTTGACGAACCCAAAGAGGACGGCACAGTGGTTTATCACATCCACGTTGCAGAGGACGACATGGGAAGAATTATCGGTAAGCAGGGCCGCATTGCAAAGGCTATCCGTACAGTAGCACGCAGCGTGGCTATCAGAAACGACCAGAAGGTTATGGTGGAAATCGACTGATATTAAAAGAGCAAAGAAAAAGCTTTGCTCTTTTTTGTTATCACCGTGGAAAAATTCTTTTGATGTCTGCCGTTATGGCGGAAAGGAATTACATTATGCTTAAAAAATATTTGGAAGCCGGAAAGATTGTGGGAACACACGGAATCAGAGGGGAAGTAAGGGTGGAAACCTGGTGCGATTCCCCGGTGTTTTTCAGCAAGCTTAAAAAGGTTTATCTTAAAAACGGCGAAACAGAGCTTTTGGTAAAAAGCCGTCCCCATAAAAATATAGCAATAATGAAAATTGCAGGTATAGACACCATAGAAGCTGCCGATAAATATCTTGGCAAGGTTGTTTACATGGACAGAGAACATGCCAATTTGCCGGAAGACACTTTCTTTATCGTGGATTTAATCGGTCTTGATGTGGTTGATATGGACAGCGGCAGTGTTTACGGGAAAATTTCAGATGTTTTTAAAACCGGAGCCAACGATGTTTACGAGGTTACAGACAATGAAAATAAAAAATATCTTGTGCCGGTAATCGACGATGTGGTTAAGGAGATAAATCCAAAGGATGGTTTTGTGAAAATTATTCCCATGAAAGGAATTTTTGACGATGAGGATTGATCTTATAACTCTTTTTCCCGAGATGTGTCAGAATGTAATGTCGGAGAGTATAATAGGAAGGGCGCAAAATAAAGGAGCATTAAAAATAGAATGTCACCAGCTTAGAGATTATGCCTTTGACAAACATAAAAGAGTGGACGACGCACCTTACGGCGGCGGAATGGGTATGCTGCTTATGGCTGAACCGATTGCCCTGTGCTTTGAGGATATTTGTAAACAGGTGGGAGAAAAACCATACTTTATATATATGTCACCTCAGGGTAAGGTTTTAAATCAGCAGAAAATAAAGGAAATATCAAAAAACGAGAATATTTGTATTCTTTGCGGACACTATGAAGGTGTAGACCAGCGTGTCCTGGACGCATATGTTGATGAGGAAATATCAATAGGGGACTATGTTCTCACAGGCGGCGAGCTTCCGGCTTTGGTGCTTATGGACGCTTTAAGCAGAATGGCTCCGGGAGTTTTAAGCGACGACGAGTGCTTCACGGTGGAAAGTCACTATAACGGTATGCTGGAATATCCCCAGTTTACAAGACCTAATCCGTGGCGTGGGGTTGAAGTTCCGCCGGTAGTAATCAGCGGCGACCATGCCAAGGTGGATAAGTGGAGATATGAGCAAAGTTTAATATCTACTGCGCAAAAAAGGCCTGATTTGCTTGAAAAACTGGATTTAACACCGGAAGAAAAGCAAAGAATATACAGTCTTGCCGAGGAAAAAACGGCGTCAAAAACACAAATAAACACCGATTAAAGGAGTATATTCCTTATTTATCGACAGGGAGAATGTGTAATTTTTCAATAAATGGAAATTAAAAAAATATTTTGGTTGAGTTGCACAAGAAAATCAACAGCGTTTTGTTGCTAATCGTGTATGGGTACGAATTTAACGATAATCTGTTGACCTTGTCAAATAATGCGGTTATAATAGTAATGCTGGAAAATAAAGTTAAAGCATTTAGGATATTTTAACATGAATTTTTAAATTTTCAGGGAGGGTCCTATCATGTATGTTAAGGAAGTTTTAGTACAGAATAAAGCCGGACTTCATGCACGTCCTGCTACATTTTTCATCCAGAAGGCAAATGAATACAAGTCATCTGTATGGGTAGAAAAGGAAGAGAGAAGAGTAAATGCTAAGAGCCTTCTCGGCGTACTTTCTCTTGGAATTATCGGCGGAACAACAATCAAGATCAGCGCTGACGGTTCTGACGAAACAGATGCTGTTGAGGGTCTTGTAGCTCTTGTTGAGTCTGGTTTTGCTGAGTAATCTTATTTTATTGAAGACTTACTGGGACGGAGCATTATCCGTCCCGTTTTTCTTTTTACAGCGTTTTTGAAAGGAAGGTGAGAAGATGAACCCTAAAATGGGAGAACTGAGAAAAAAAGCCATGGGACTGCCGTTACAGCCAGGCGTATATATAATGAAAAACAAAAAGCAGGAGATAATATATATAGGAAAAGCGAAAGCTTTGAAAAACAGAGTTAGCCAGTATTTCGGCTCACAAAACAACCATCCTGAAAAGGTGAGAAGAATGGTTGAAAATGTTTTTGACTTTGACTATATTATCACCGACAGCGAGTTTGAAGCCCTTATTCTTGAATGTAGTTTAATCAAGCAGAACAAGCCCCACTATAACATTCTTTTAAAGGACGACAAGGGATACAGCTATATAAGGGTGACAAATGAGAAATGGCGCAGGCTGTCCTGGGTTTTTCAAAAGGAAAACGACGGCTGTACCTATATAGGCCCATATACGAGCAGTTTCTATGTAAAAAACGCCTTGGACGAAGCAGTAAAGATTTTTAAAATCCCCACATGCAGCAGAAAATTTCCGGAAGATTTCGGCAAAAAGCGACCCTGTCTGAATTTTCATATAAAGCAGTGCAGCGGAGTCTGCACAGGAAAGGTTTCATTGGAGGATTATAACGAAAGCATTGACGAGGCTTTGGAGTTTCTCAAGGGCGGTTCAAACACATCTTTAAAGCTTCTCACCGAAAGAATGAATACAGCGGCAGAAAATCTTGATTTTGAATTGGCTGCAAAAATCAGGGACAGAATAAAAGCTGTAAAAAACATGAACAACCGCCAAAAGGTTGTGAGTATGAACGTAAAGGAACAGGACGTAATAGGCTTCTGGAGCGACGGAAAAAAGGGATGCTTCGAGGTTTTCAGATTTTCCGACGGAAGGCTTGTTGACAGAGAGCATTTTATAATCGACGACCCAGGCGAGGAAAAAGAGGCGAGAACCGAATTTATAACAAGCTATTACGGTATGAGGGACTTTGTGCCGAAAAATGTTACCCTTGACGGCGAAGCGGAGGACAATGAAATCCTTGAAAAATGGCTTTCCGAAAAAAGAGGAAGCCGTGTTTATATAACAGTTCCTCAAAGGGGAGAACAGGCGCAGCTTGCCCAGATGTGCCGCCAAAATGCGGCGGAGAGAATCGCTCAGATAAAGGGAGCTACAGGCAGAGAGTATTCCGTTTTGGAGGAATTAAGGCAGATACTGGGAATGGATAAAATCCCTCAGTATATCGAATCCTATGATATTTCCAATTTCGGAGGAAGCGAAAACGTAGCCGGAATGGTTGTATTTGAAAACGGCAAGCCATTAAAGTCAGCATACAGGAAATTCACCATAAAAAGCTTTGAGGGACAGGACGACTATGCCTCAATGAGCGAGGTTTTGGAAAGACGTTTTAAAGAATATCTTTCAGACAAAAGCGGAAAAGGCTTCGGCAGACTTCCGGATTTGATTTTGCTGGACGGCGGTAAAGGTCAGGTTTCTGCGGTTTTGCCGGTGCTTAAAAATCTGGGAATTGACGTGGCTGTTTTCGGAATGGTAAAGGATAGCAAGCACAGAACAAGAGCCATAACCACCGACGGCGAGGAAATTGCCATAGGAAACAACAGGCGTGTTTTTAACTTTGTGTCCTCTGTTCAGGATGAGGTTCACCGCTTTGCAATAAGCTTTATGCACGGAAAAAGAAGCAAAAGAACATTCCACAGTTCCCTTACTGATATCGACGGAATAGGCGAGATGAGAGCAAAAGCCCTTTTAAAGCATTTTAGAACAATTTCCAATATTTCAAAAGCAGATTTGGAAGAGCTTGAAAATGCTCCAAAAATGAATAAAAATGCGGCGGTGTCAGTTTATAATTATTTTCATCGTGACAGCGAGGATGAAAATGTATAAAAAATGAGATTTTTTTAAATAGACAGGAACAAATTGTTGTAATAATTATTTTTATGTGCTATAATAACCCATGTAGTATGCATTTGTATAAAGGAGAAGTATATGCGTGTAATTACCGGAAAGGCGAGAGGCAGACGCCTTGAAACACTTACTGGAGAAGATGTAAGACCTACTGCGGATAGAATTAAGGAGGCTATTTTCTCCGCTTTGCAGTTTGAAATTGAGGGAAGACTGTTTTTGGATTTGTTTGCAGGCAGCGGTCAAATGGGAATTGAAGCCCTCAGCAGAGGAGCTGCAGGCGCAGTTTTTGTGGATGAAAGCAGAGAAAGCGCCGGCGTTGTGAGAAAAAATCTCCAAAGCACCGGACTTATGGAAAATGCTTCTGTTATGAATATGGATTCCATAGGTTTTTTAAAGATGAAATCCGGTAAATTTGATATAGCCTTTCTTGACCCGCCATACAGAACCGGTTTGCTTCAAAAAGCTTTGGAGCTTGTTGTAGGTTCGGTTAAGAAGACAGGAGTTATTGTCTGCGAAAGTCCTCTTGATGAGGAACTGCCGGAGAACTGCGGTGATTTTACCGTGGACAGAACTTACCGTTACGGCAAAATTAAGGTTACCATGTACCGCCACAAGGATATGCTGACAGAGGAGTAATTCTTGCTGACGGGTAGAAAAGAGAGGATATATAATGGGCAAAACAGTGATTTGTCCGGGAAGTTTTGACCCGGTTACTTTGGGACATTTGGATATAATTACAAGAGCTTCAAAACTTTTTGACCACGTTATCGTTGCGGTTCTCACTAATCTGGCTAAAAAGCCAAGCTTCACAATCGAAGAGAGAATAGAACTTTTAAAGAAGGCCACAAAGGGCATCGACAATGTTGAAATTGTAGGATTTACGGGACTGCTTGCCGAGTATGCTAAAGAAAGAAATGCGACGGCTGTTGTAAAGGGTCTTAGGGCCGTTTCTGACTTTGAGTATGAATTTCAACAGTGCCTTATCAATAAAAAATTAAATCCAAATCTGGAAACCGTTTTTCTGACCACAAGTCAGGAGAATATGTATCTCAGCTCCAGCATAGTCAAGCAGGTAGCATCGCTGGGGGGAGATATAAGCACCTTTGTTCCGTCATGCATACATGGCGAAATATTAAAAAGATTATCGCAAGGAGAGATGAAAGATGAAGGTTGATGGATTGATTACTGAACTCAGAGATATTATGGAAACAGCAAAGGGTATGCCTTTTTCCGGCGGTAAAGCTCTTGTGGACACAAATAATGTTCTCGATATCATCGAGGAAATAGAGCAGGAATTTCCACAGGAATTCCGTCAGGCAAAGTCTATTGTTGCTGACAGAAATCAGATAATTGCAGACGCCAAGAGAGAGGCAGAGGAGATTATCAGAGCTGCTGAAGAGCGCAAAAAGGCTATGGTTAATCAGCACGAGATTATCAGACTTGCAAGACAGCAGGCAAACGAAATCATTGCGGACGCCAAGGACAAAAACGCAAAGATGAAGGTTGTTACTAACAAGTATGTTGACGACCTGCTCAAGAAGGTTGACGATTCAATCACAGGCTATTACACAGACATCAAGAATGTAAGACAGCAGATTAAATCCATTCAGAAGACCCAGGAATAATTTACAATGAAAGATAATAATAATTCCCGCAAAGGATGTGCGTTTGCGGGAATTTTATTTTATATAATATTCTGAATTGAAAAGAGGATTGTTTGTCCATGAAAGAAAATTTTGTTATAAGACCGGCTAAACGAGAGGAAACCGGAAAAATCCTTGATTTTATAAAGTATATAGCCGAGTATGAAAAAATGCTTGACCAGGTTGTGGTCACGGAGGAACTTTTGGATGAGTGGATTTTCCAAAAGGGGCTGGTGGATGTGCTTTTCGCCGAGGAAAACGGCGAGGTGGTTGGCTTTGCCCTTTTCTTCAGCAACTTCTCCACCTTTGTGGGACGTGCAGGTCTTTACCTTGAGGATTTATTTGTAAAACCTGAACACAGAGGCAAGGGCTACGGAAAGGCCTTGCTTAAAAAGCTTGCCCAAATCGCAGTGGAGAGAAAATGCAGGAGAATGGAGTGGTGCTGTCTCGACTGGAATACTCCAAGTATAAATTTCTATAAATCAGTTGGCGCAATTCCAATGGACGAGTGGACTACATATCGTCTTGCAGGTGAAAGCCTTGATAAATTTGCAGCTGAGGAATAAATAAACAAATACTAAATAACGGCAAAGGACATTCGATTATCTCGAATGTCCTTTGTTTTGTGTCCGGATATATAGAACCCCTTTTGTCGATATATATGCAAAGCTATGATACGTGGGAACAGAAGGGTTGAATTGTCTGAAGTAATGTTGTTTTTAAGCGATGATTTCAGTATGCAAGAGTATAGCCTAATCCTCTGATTGCTCTGATTTTTGTCTTAGAATTTAGCTTGCTGAGTTTTTTTCTTAAAAAGGACATATACACTTCCGAATTATTGTATTCTGCCTCGTTATCATATCCCCATATTTTTTCCGTTATTTGTTCTTTTGTTATAATCTTTTCCTTGTTGAGAAGCAGCAATTCCATGAGCTGATACTCTTTGCCGCCAAGTTTAATTTTTTGCCCGTTGCAGCTTATCTCGCCGGTGGCTGTGTTTAAAACAAGATCACCGAAGGAGACAGAGTCGTCAGAGTCAATGGCTGTTCTTGCTCTTATCAACGTGCGAACCCTTTTCAGCAATTCCTTAGGTTCAAAAGGTTTTGTCAGATAGTCGTCTGCGTCAGCGCTGAGTGACTGCTGTTTTTCCTCAAGCTCGGCTTGTGATGCAATCAGGATAATCGGAACATTTATATTTCCTTCCCTCAAATGTATCAGCAGTTCAAGTCCGTTGATTTTTGGAAGGATAGAGTCCAAAATAATTGCGTCGTAAATACCGCTTAAAGCGCAGTCCAAACCGTACTCGCCGTCATGTGCGCAATCGGTTAGAAAGTTCTCTTTTTCAAAAGTTTTGACCAGTGCATCTGACAGGCTTTTTTCGTTTTCGATAAGAAGTAATCGCATGATCCCGCCCCATTCCATTTCGTAATATGATTGTAATAAGGTAAGACATAATTGATTGTTACGTCCTGTCTATAGCATTTAAACACGCTATTTTATTTTTTAATTATACCATAAAAAATCGAAACAATATTGAAAAAACGTGTAGTTTTATCCTTTTTTTTGCGAAAATCAAAAAAATTCCATTCATTACGTATGCGTATCTCATGCATATTTATTCTTTAGGTTTTTTTTGACTTGATTTCGCTGGAAAATATACAAAAAGGAAAATATAAAATAGGGCTGACTCAACAGAGAATGTCGAATCAGCCCTTGCTTTTACTTTTTATTATAATAATACAGAGGGAAATAATAAAGTTATTTCGCTACTGCCAGCTGTATTGCAGTTACGTCAATCACGTTAAATTCACCGTCACCGTTAAAGTCATAGTTTGCAATGCTGAGAGTGTCATACGCTTCTTTCTTTGTAAGCTTTCTCTGGAGAAGAGTTGCGTCTTCTATGCTCAGAACATTGTCATCGCTGTAATCGCCTAAAGTGATTATGCTTTCTCCGATGAATTTGATATTATTTTCTTTTGCATATCTTTCTGCGTATGAACCCTTAACACCATAAATTGTAAGGTTGGGGCAGTTATCGAAAGCTGTTTCATCGATATATGTTACATTTTCGGGTATGTATATAATGCTGAGGTTTGTACATCCCTGAAATGCGTTGAACTCGATAGATGTTACTGTTTCAGGAATAGTTACATTTGTAAGATTTTCGCAGCACTGGAATGCTGATTTATCAATGGTTTTAATACCTTCGGAAATAATTATTTCTTCAAGATTTGTACAGCCGTCGAAAGTGCAAATTCCGATAATTTCAATATTTGGAGTAACTTCTATTTCAGTTAAATTTTTACACTCGGCAAAAACAGAATTTGTAATACTTTTGGTCTCATCTCTAAGGATTGCCTGTTCAATATCTTTGTCAACAGCTATAAGGTGATTTCCCAAATAGAGCATGTGATTATCCCAGTTGTCCCTGTTGTTGAAATATGCGGTATTTTCAAAAGCTGCGTATCCGATTTCAGTTACGCTTTCCGGGATATTTATCACTGTAAGATTCGTACATCCGCTGAATGTCCAAGGTTCAATTTTCAAAACGCCCTTTGGAATTGTGATTTCTTCCAAAGATTTGCAGTCTGTAAATGCATTGTTTTCTATTACTGTAACGCTCTGCGGTATATTTATTTCTTTAAGATTTTCGCATCCGTAGAAAGCTCCGCTTTTGATTGTTTCAATGGTATCGGGAAGGGTGACTTCCGTAATATCAGTGTTAGAGAAGAAAGCGTCTTTTCCGATTGCGGTAACAGGCATTTCATCTATTTCAGAAGGAATTGAAACATGACCTTCAGCATTTGTATATCCTGTTATCGTTACAGCTCCGTTTTCAACAGTATATGTAAAATCTTCTCGTGAAGCATATTCAGAAGCGGATGCTAAATCCGGCTGGATATTTTCCTCACCGAAAGCGAATATTGTTCCCGATGCAGTGATAAAAACTGCAAGGCAAACTGCCAAAGCAAAGCGCAAAGGTCTGAATTTGTAATTCTGTTTCATATCTTTCCCTTCTTTCCATCAAAACGTGTTTTATAGTCATATATTATAAAAAGAATTAACAGTTTCTTTTTATATTTGTAGTATAGCATAATTTTAATTGATATGCAATAAAAATTATAATATTGTAATAAAAATTTTGCCGTGTTAAACGCTTGTATAGAAAATGGTTACAGACAATAATCTAAAGATTACAACATGATACTTAATTGTCAAAAGAGTAACAAAGAAACATTCCTGTAAATATGGTGGAGACTTTCCATAAATAATGAGCCAAAACTTAAAATAGTGGAAAAGGCTTTAGCTTAATAAAATTATATTAAAAAAAAGAAATTTTGTGAATTTATGCTTTATTTAAGTTTTGGCGAAAATTGATAAGAAAAATTGAAAATTGATATACTGTATATTGATTTTGTTGTACAATTATTTTTATGACAAAAACTATATTTTGTTTATATTTTATGAAACGATATAACGATATAAATATAAAAATAATTATATATATTTAAAATATATTTGATTTTATTGCTTTGTATCTTTTCGCTAATCTAAATGTAATAAAATATTTATCCAACTGGCAATTATGCTTTTTTATTTAATAAGAACAAAATATTATTTTTAATGCTGAACAGCGATTTTTATAAAAAAATCTATTTTTACGAAACTTTATAAAAAGTTTTTTAAATAAGCCAATTTTATCTATTTGATATATTTAATTTTTTAGAAAAGGAGTGTAAAAGTAGTGAAAATTGGAAATTTAAAATGGAGAAAAATAGCGTCCGCAGCGCTTGCCGGAATGATTCTTTTATCATCCCTTCCGGCTTTCTCCGCACAGGAAAAGGAGCCGCTTGTTTCCTCCGTTCAGGAAAACAGCGAATCTGACGCTCTCAGACTCTGGTATACCGCACCATCTTCTAAATGCGGAGCCAGCGGAGAGAAAGACATTTGGCAGCAGTGCACTCTCCCAATCGGAAACGGAGATATCGGTGCAAATGTTTACGGAGAAATTGTAAACGAAAGGCTTACATTTAACGAAAAAACTCTGTGGACAGGCGGCCCAAGTGAAAGCAGACCGGATTATAACGGCGGAAATCTTACTCAAAACGGTCAGAACGGCGAAACAATGAAACAAATTCAGCAGCTTTTCGCAGAGGGAAAAGACGCTGAAGCTTCAAGCCTGTGCAATAAATTGGTTGGCACAAGTGACGGATACGGCTCTTATCAGTCATGGGGCAATATCTATTTCAACCATACAGGACTTAATGAAAACAACATTACAGGTTATGTTCGTGATTTGGATTTGAATAATGCAATCGCAAGTGTTGAATTTGATTCAAACGGAACACACTATACAAGAGAATATTTCATAAGCAACCCGGACAATGTTCTTGTGGCTCATTTCACAGCAGAGGGTTCGGACAAGCTTAATATGGAGATAACTTTCCCATCCAACCAGGGCGGAAAGACAGTGGCAGAGGGCAACAGCCTTTACCTTGCCGGTGAGGTAAGCGACAACCAGCTTAAATATGACTCAGTTCTTAAAGCTGTGACAGAAACCGGAAAGGTTGACGCTTCCGGAGATAAGCTTGTTGTAAGCGGAGCCCAGGAGCTCACTGTATATGTAAGCGCAGATACAGACTATAAAAACGAGTATCCTAAGTACAGAACAGGTGAAACAGCGGAAGAACTCCACGAAAAGGTAAACACTACAGTGGAAAATGCCGCTGCAAAACCATATGAAGAGGTTAAAAACACACATGTTGAGGATTACAGCGACCTTTTCGGAAGGGTTGAGCTTGATTTGGGACAGTCTGTTTCAGACAAAACAACAGACGCACTTTTGAAAGCTTACAACAACGGAACAGCAACTGAAGAAGAGCAAAGACAGCTTGAAGTTATGCTTTTCCAGTATGGACGTTACCTGACAATAGCTTCTTCAAGAGAAAATTCTGAACTTCCATCAAACCTCCAGGGTGTATGGAATAATGTGAACAATCCTCAGTGGAGTTCAGACTATCATATGAACGTAAACCTTCAGATGAACTACTGGCCTACATATTCCACAAATCTTGCAGAGTGCGCAGACCCCCTTATAAGATACGTGGATTCACTGAGAGAGCCGGGAAGAGTTACAGCCGCTATTTATGCAGGTGTTGTAAGTGAAGAAGGGGAAGAAAACGGCTTTATGGCTCATACCCAGAACACACCATTCGGATGGACTTGTCCCGGATGGGCATTTAGCTGGGGATGGTCACCGGCTGCTGTTCCGTGGATTTTGCAGAACTGCTGGGAGTATTACGAGTACACCGGTGATTATGATTACATGGTAAATAATATCTATCCAATGCTTCGTGAAGAGGCAATGCTCTACAACTCCATGCTTATAAAGGACGAGGACGGAAAATATGTTTCATCACCAACATACTCTCCTGAGCAGGGACCTTACACAGCAGGAAATACATACGAGCAGTCATTGATTTGGCAGCTTTTTGAAGATGCAATAACTGCCGGAAAGCTTGTAGGCGAGGACGAAGAGGTTATCGCCCAGTGGCAGGAAAAGCAGGATAATCTTAAAGGACCTATCGAAATAGGTGACGACGGACAGATTAAAGAATGGTACATAGAAACTTCATTTAATAAGGACGAAAACGGAAACACATTGGGCGAGGGCTACGGTCACAGACATCTTTCCCATATGCTTGGTTTGTTCCCGGGCGATCTTATTACAGAGGATACACCTGAATGGTTCGAGGCTGCAAAGGTTTCAATGAATATGAGAACTGATTCCAGCACAGGCTGGGGTATGGGCCAGAGAATAAACACATGGGCAAGACTTGGCGACGGAAACAGAGCTCATAAGCTTATCACAGACCTGTTTAAATCCGGTATTTACATGAACCTCTGGGATACACATCCTCCTTTCCAGATTGACGGTAACTTCGGTATGACCTCAGGTGTTTCCGAAATGCTTGTTCAGAGCAACGCCGAATATATAAATCTTTTGCCGGCTCTCCCTGATGAATGGGCAGACGGAAGCGTAAGCGGTCTTGTTGCAAGAGGCAATTTTGAAATCACAATGAACTGGGAAAACAAGTCAATTCAGACTGCAACTTTGCTTTCAAATAACGGCGGCGAAGCTATAGTACAGGCTGACAGAATTTCCCTTGGAACAGTTAAAGACAGCGACGGCAACTATGTTGATTTTGAAGTATTAAAGGACAACAGAATTTCCTTTGAAACAGAGGCAGGAAAGAGCTACACAATCTCATCAATTCCTGCTGAGGAAGAAAAGGCAGAATCTCCTGCAAATATCAAGGCATACAAGCTTACAGACGGACAGACAGAAATCCTCTGGGACGCTGTTGACGCAGAAAATGCAGTTTACAATGTATACAGACAGATTAACGACGGCGAATGGTACCTTATCGGAACAGATATCTCCGATTTGAGCTTTAAGGATACTGACGCTTACGATGTTTTGGGAACCTTATCCTATAAGGTTTCTGCCGTTATAGACGGTGAGGAAACAAAACTCAGCGATGCAGTTTCTGTTATGGACATGAGAAACATGGCAGGAATGATGGACGACCAGGATTCCAGAATAGTTTACAGCGGAAACTGGGGCAACTGGACAGGGGACGCCGACAACTACAAGGGAACAATCAAATTCCTTGAAACACCGAATGGCAGTGAAACAATTTCCCTTACCTTCTGCGGTACAGGTATTGAGGTTCTCACCTGCAAAAACCACGACAGAGGAACAATGAGGGTTGATATCGACGGAGTTGACATGGGAACAGTCGATACATATTCTCCTACAACACAAAGACAGGTTAAAATATTCTCTAAGGATGATTTGGAGTACGGAATACACACAATAACACTTACAGCTACAGGCGAACATTCAGCTCAGAGTTCAAAGGCAAAGCTTGAGTTTGACGGATTTAATGTACTTGACAATTCAGTGGTCTATCCTGAATCACTGAAGGTTGTGTCATCAAACGGTATTACCACAGTTTCCAAGGCTGATACACAGCTTCAGATGAAGGCTTACAGTATGCCTGAGGGAACAGAAAATACAGGCGTTGTATGGTCTGTTGAAAGAAAGAGCGGAAACACAACTGCAAAGATAGACGAAAACGGACTTTTGACACTTGACGGTGAAAACGGCGTTGTAACAGTCAAGGCATCTATGAAGAACAACGGTAATATAGCCGGAACTGTAGATATAACAGTTGCAATTCCAACAGAGAATGATAACTATGAAATAGTAGAGGATTCCGTAAATAAGAAAAATCCGAACCCTGCTATTACTTGGAACGGTTCATGGTCAACATGGGCAGGCGAACCCACAAGACACCATGGCGGCACAAAGACAGACGGTTCAAGAGCCGGCAGTTCATTTAGCTACACCTTTACAGGAACAGGAATAGAGCTGTATGCTCAGAAGAACCTGAAATACGGCAAGTACACAGTTGTTCTTGACGGTGAGGACGCAGGAGAAGCAAGCCTTGTAGGTACTGTTCAGGGCGGCGAAGACCAGCAGCTTGTTTATTCAAAGCTTGGCTTGGAAAATAAAGAGCACACAATCACATTTACAGTTGCCGCAGTTGACGGAAATACAACCGTAAATATGGACTATTTCAAGGTTTACAAACCATCTGAAGAGATTGTTGATAAATCACAGCTTCAGGAAGCAATAGAAAAGTACGGCGACAGAACAGAAGCCGAGTACACACAGGAAGCATGGGCTCCTTTTGAGGCTGCAATGAAAGCTGCTGTAGAGGGAATGAACAGCAGTGAAACAACAGCAGAGCAGGTACAGACACTTGCAGACAATCTGAACAAAGCAGGCGAAGAGCTTGACAAGCAGGAAATTGTAGCCCCTGAATTTGCAGAGAACGCAAAGGCTGTAGTTTCAGGAATAGAGTCCGACAAGGTTACTCTTATCTGGGATAAAGCCGAATGTGCAGTGTCCTATAAGGTTGTTGTAAAGGACAACGAGGGCGCAGAGGTTAAGACAGCTGAGACAGATAATAGCTATTTGCAGATAAATGAGCTTAACCCGAATACAGAATATGTATTTGAAGTTTACGGAGTAAACAGAAACGGAAAAGCTTCCGAAACTCCGTTGACCGTAAAGGGAACAACAGCGGCTCCAATCGACAACGAAGCTCCTGCACAGGTTACAGGACTTGCTGTTACTGAAATTTCCGGAGCAAATCAGGCTAAAATAACCTGGGAGAAATCCACAGACCCACAGGGCAGCGTGATTACTTATGAAGTTTATATCAACGGTATTAAGACTGCTGAAACCCAGGAAACAGAGTTTATTTTCGACATAATCGACGGCACATCCTATAGCATAAGAATAGTTGCTGTTGACGAGGCAGGAAACAAATCTCTGCCGGCAGTTTATAACTATGCTACCGGTTCACAGTCCGTAAAAGGCGACGTAAATAAGGACGGAAAAGCGGATGTAGAGGACGTTACCTTAATTCAGAAATTTATAGTTAAAATTGATTTAGGAGAAACTATATTTGATGAAAAGGTTGCAGATGTAAACGGTGACGGTGCAATCACAGTAACCGACGCAACAGAAATACAGATAATGCTTGGCCGCAGTTAATGTTTGTAAAAGTATAAATAAGATTTAACGGTCATAAAATTGGCTGTCAGCAAAGACTTTATAAACCTCTGCTGACAGCCTTTTTAATTAGACAATTCTATAAGACAAAATAAAAAGAGCTGATTTAAAATTATTAGTTTTAAATCAGCTCTGTATTTTCTCAGTCGAAAATGTATTTTTAGAACAAGATTATTTTGCGTAATCTATAGCTCTGGATTCTCTGATGATGTTTACTTTAATCTGACCCGGATATTCCAAATCGGATTCAATTTTCTTACAGATTTCTCTTGCCAGAGGAATCATACCCTCATCTTTAACAACCTCAGGTTTAATCATTATTCTGATCTCTCTGCCCGCCTGGATTGCGAAACATCTTTCAACTCCGTTAAATGAAGAAGCAACCTCTTCAAGCTTCTGAAGTCTCTTGATGTAGTTTTCAAGATTTTCACGTCTTGCGCCAGGTCTTGCAGCAGATATTGCGTCTGCCGCCTGTACTATGCAGGCAACAACTGTTTTTGCCTCAACGTCGCCGTGATGAGCCTGAATGGCATGGATAACAGCGTCGTTTTCTCTGTATTTTCTTGCAACTTCAACACCGAGTTCGATATGGCTTCCCTCGTGCTCGTGGTCAAGAGCCTTACCGATATCGTGAAGAAGTCCCGCTCTTTTTGCAACAGTAGGATCAAGTCCAAGCTCTGTGGCTATAAGTCCGCACAGATAAGCAACCTCTATTGAATGATTTAAAACATTCTGACCGTAGCTTGTTCTGTAGCGAAGTCTTCCCAAAAGCTTTATAAGCTCAGGGTGAATTCCGTTTACACCAACTTCGATGACAGCTCTTTCACCGTCCTGCTTAATGGCAAGCTCAACTTCACGTCTTGCTTTTTCCACTGTCTCTTCGATTCTTGCAGGATGTATTCTTCCGTCGGAAATAAGTTTTTCAAGGGCAACTCTCGCAATTTCTCGTCTTACAGGCTCGAAGCAGGAAAGTGCGATTGCCTCAGGTGTGTCATCAATAATAAGGTCTACGCCTGTAAGGGTTTCGATTGTCCTTATGTTTCTGCCTTCTCTTCCGATGATTCTTCCCTTCATTTCATCGTTGGGGAGAGGTACAACGGAAACAGTGGCTTCTGCAACCTGGTCAGCAGCCAATCTCTGGATTGCGAGTGTGATAATGTTTCTCGCCTTTGCGTCGGCTTCTTCTTTCAGCCTCTGCTCATACTCCATAATCTTGGTGGCTTTCTCATGGGTAAGCTCGGAATCAAGCTGTGAAAGCAGATAGCTTTTTGCCTGCTCTGCTGTGTATCCTGAAATTCTCTCAAGCATTTCAAACTGGCTGCTCTTAATCTTCTCGATTTCCTCCAGCTTTGCATCTGCATCCTTGAGTTTTTTGGATACCTTTTCTTCCTTAGCTTCCAAGTTGTCCAGTTTCTTGTCGAGGGTTTCCTCTTTTTGCTGTATGCGTCGTTCCTGTCGCTGAACTTCCTTGCGGCGGTCAGCAATCTCTTTTTCATTTTCACTGCGCAGACGATGAAGCTCATCCTTTCCCTCAAGAACAGCTTCTTTCTTCTTAGCTTCTGCGGTCTTTATCGCTTCGGAAACAATTCTCTTTGCTTCCTGTTCGGCACTGCCAATTTCTGCTTCTGCAATCTTTTTTCTTCTCTGTATACCAAGGTAAATACCTGCGGATATACCTATAAGAAGAGCTGCGACTGCAATCACAATGGCTAACCAAAACGGCATAGAATGGACACCTCCTTGATAAGTTTTGTTCAATTTTCAAGTTTCGAATAAAATATAATTTAAGAATAATTAAAAGCAATCAAGCTCAAGTACTTTTGGGATAACAAAAAATAAATAAAAAACGTCAGAATTTGGAAATGTCCCGAAATAGAAAAGAAAACAACACATATACACAAATGTACGGATAGTCATTGCAAGTTATCCCAAATGAGTAATAGTATTGTTCTTAATCCAAAACATATTCTTTTTTTAAAAATATTTTTTATATGTATATCCATCTGCCCTGAAAGGCGAGGTTTTATATCAATTAAAATATCCTAAAAATCAATATTCACAGGAATAAAATTTCCTATAACAGCCATTCTCCTATTTGAAAATAACGACATTCAATTTATTTATTTTCTTTATTCGCAAATAAAAACGCCGATACAGACGCTTTTCAGTACAAGACAATATTGATTGACCTGAAAGGAAAAGAGTTTAAAAAATAATACAATCTGTATTGATAAAAAGAATATGCAAAAAAGCATTTACAACCAATACATACTGTACTTGCTCGTATTCCTCACCATATATAGTAATATATTTTGTGTACATTGTCAAGATAAAACCTTGTAAATAAGTCACATTTTATTTAAAGTAAGGTTTAAACGGACTTGATATTAAATTTTTAAAGTACGAAAGGTAAAAATTTTATGTGATAAAAATGGGGAAATGGTCAAAACTTAAATATGCGTAAAAATAAATCGTAAAAATCATTGATTTGAACAAATATAATAATTTTTAATAACCGTTTTTGTCGCTTAAAGGGATTTTATTAAAAATATGTAAAATTTAAAAATTTTTTTCTTTATTTTCGTATAAGCTCTTGAAATTTTACGCTAAATGTAATATTATATAAGTACCATATTTTGTATTGGAGGAATTAAAAATGGCAATTAAAGTTGGTATTAATGGTTTTGGCCGTATCGGCCGTCTTGCTTTCAGACAGATGTTCGGCGCTGAAGGATATGAAGTAGTTGCTATCAACGATTTGACAGATGCAAAAATGCTTGCACACCTCTTGAAGTACGATTCAGCTCAGGGCCGTTATGCTCTCGCTGATAAGGTTGAAGCTAAAGAGAATTCAATCGTTGTAGACGGCAAAGAGATCACAATCTATGCTGAGAAAGACGCTAACAATCTTCCTTGGGGAGAGCTTGGTATCGACGTAGTTCTCGAGTGCACAGGTTTCTACTGCTCAAAGGATAAGGCTCAGGCTCACATCAACGCTGGCGCTAAGAAGGTTGTTATTTCTGCTCCTGCTGGTAAGGACCTTAAGACAATCGTTTACGGCGTTAACGAGAAGACTCTCACAGCTGATGATACAATCATTTCTGCTGCTTCCTGCACAACAAACTGCCTCGCTCCTATGGCTAAGGCTTTGAATGATTATGCTCCTATCAAGAGCGGTATCATGGCTACAATCCACGCTTACACAGGCGATCAGATGATCCTCGACGGTCCTCACAGAAAGGGTGACCTCAGAAGAGCTCGTGCTGGTGCAGTTAACATCGTTCCTAACTCAACTGGTGCTGCTAAGGCTATCGGCCTTGTTATCCCAGAGCTCAACGGCAAGCTCATCGGCGCTGCTCAGCGTGTTCCTGTTCCAACAGGTTCTACAACAATCCTCACAGCTGTTGTTGAGGGTACAGTTACTGTTGATGGCATCAACGAGGCTATGAAGGCTGCTCAGTCTGAGAGCTTCGGCTACAACACAGACCTCATCGTTTCTTCTGATATCGTTGGTATGAGATACGGCTCATTGTTCGATGCAACTCAGACAATGGTTACAAATCTTGACAACGGCACATCTCAGGTTCAGGTAGTTTCTTGGTACGACAACGAGAACAGCTACACAAGCCAGATGGTTAGAACAATCAAATATTTCGCAGAACTCTAATTAAATATTTGAATTCCTTTTAATACCCACGTGGGCGGGAAGACGGGAGTTTTCCTGCCCATGTTTTTTTAAATCTTATTTGTTAACTTTTTTTGAAAAAAATTAAAAAAAGTCTTGACAACAGCTATTGGTTTTGCTATAATAATCAAGCACGGTAACGGAAACGACCCTGTGATATGCGGATATGGCGGAATTGGCAGACGCGTATGGTTCAGGTCCATATGAATGCAAGTTCATGCAGGTTCAAGTCCTGTTATCCGCACCAATTATGGGAGCATAGCTCAGCTGGGAGAGCATCTGCCTTACAAGCAGAGGGTCATAGGTTCGAGCCCTATTGTTCCCACCAAGAGAGAGTACATTTTGTATTCTCTCTTTTTTGTTTTAATTAAACATTATGGATAAGTGATAAAGGTTTTCATTTGCCCATATTAGTCCTTGAAAAAGTTAAAGAACTGTTTTGCTTATTCTGTATTTTAAAGTATTTTATACAGAGTATTTAAAGCTCAATTAAAAAATTAACCCCGCTGTGACTTTTCAGCGGGGTTTTTGTAATTATAAGAATGTTACGCCGTTTTCAGGGTCGGCGGATTTTATTATTGCAAGTGACTCAAGGCGCACTCCCATTTCTCTGAGGATTTTTCCTCCGTCCTGGAAACCTTTTTCAATCACAATTCCACAGCCGGCAAGCTTTGCGCCTGACTGTTTTACAATGTCGATAAGTCCCAGCAAAGCCTGACCTTTTGCCAGAAAATCGTCGATTATGAGAACATTGTCCTCGGGGCTGAGATATTTTTTTGATACCTGAACGTCATAGGTAATTCCTTTGGTAAATGAGTGAACCTTGGATTTGTAAAGTTCTCCGTCAAGATTTTTTGACTGGGTTTTCTTTGCAAAGATAACAGGAACATATCCGAAGTGACCGGAGGTCAGTGCGGCAATTCCGATGCCTGAAGCTTCGATGGTGAGAATTTTAGTAATTTTCTCGTCTGCAAATCTTTTTGCAAATTCCTCTCCTATTTGATTAAGAAGCTGTATATCCATTTGATGATTTAAAAAGCTGTCAACTTTAATAATGTTTCCGGCTTTTATGTGTCCGTCCTTTAAAATTCGCTGTTTCAAAATTTCCATAAGACATGTAACCCCCAGAAGTGAATATACACTATATTTTATCACATCTCGACGAGAAATACAATTATTTTTATTTGTTTATGAAATTTTATCTGAAAGATTTAATAGTCTTTATTTTTAAATATTTTCAAAGAACACCAGTAGGATATAAATAATGACAGATAACCAAGTATACTGCATATCCAGAATATTGTAATTAAAGTATTTGTATCCATATATACCCCGTAATAATTGACATAGCGGTAAGCGCTGCCTCCTTCATCATAGTAAATATAATTGTGCGCCTGTGAAATACAGGCATAATATATAGGAAAGACCACGCACAGAAAGGCGAACAATGAAATAAAAATTCCTTTTAAAGGGCTTGATGAGTAAGCGCAGGGGATAAATACAGCTACGGTTATGCAGATAAAAAGAATGGCAGAAGATGAAAAGAGAATTAAATCAAAATATGCGGCAGTATTTGACTCGAGAATAACTCGGATACTTCCAAAGAAAAGCATGGTAATTTGTATCAATACGATTAAACCTGTTGATACAATGAATTTCTCTCCCACGATTTCTTTTTCTGACAAAGGAAGGGACTTTACATATTTATTCCAGCCTGAGTTATACTCATTTGAAAAAAGTCCGTAGATTGCAATTGTGGGCAGCCAAAATAATATAATAAGATTTTTCATGGCGTCACTGCTTAAAGGAGCTGTCAAAACTAAAGCGTCAATAAATAAAAGTACAGATACAGGCAAGGCGATATATTTTAAATCTTTTATCAACAAAGCTTTCATAAAAATTCCCCTTTCCTAAAAATTTTAAAAATCACGTTTTTCAAATAGATGACAGGTTACAAGATAGGATATGAACATGATTGCGATGCTCATTATAAATACTGAAATATAAAATGCCATGGGGTAGCCTTGGTAGGGAACAGCCGCAGGATTTAAAATTTTTGCCTGCAATGTAAACATGAGATAAATAACTGTAAATAATAAAAAGAACATAGCCGCAGCACTTTTAATTCCCATACCTATGGCGGCAGGCAGTGATATTGAAAGGGATACCACCGCCGTAAGGTAAGCAATCATAGCAACAGCGATAATTGCTGACGGTTCAGTGTTTGAACCAGATGCCATAGAACCGGCAAATCCCCATAATACAAGGAATATACCTGTAAACAAAGCTATACACAGGGCGAGAGTGTATTTGGCTCGTACAATGTCTTTTCTTTTGATTGGCAGAGCTAATGAGAAGCTGCTCCAGCCTGAAGCGTTGTCTTTGTCTATTATATTTATAAAAGGTAATAAAGCGATGAGAACGAGAAATATTAAAAGGTCATATCTTTGTTCTATATGTCCTGTTGAAAAAATAATAAATGTTAAAAGTAAAAACGAAAATATGCCGGGCAATATGGCTTTAAATTCTTTTTTCAAAATGCTGTTCACGGAAATCACACCTTTATCATATGAATAAGCACGTCTTCCAAGGTTGTTTTCTCTGTTTCTAAGTCAATACCGTTTAACTTGCTTTTGTCCAAAATAAGCTTCAAGCTGTAGTTTGTGTTTTCCACGCTGATTACGGCTTCTTTTGGTATATCGTTGTACTGTTCCGTTGTGCAGTTGCAGAGAACGTATTTTTCAAGAATTTCGTCCTTTTCTTCAATAAACTGTATCTGTCCGTTGTCTATAAGGCAGATGTAGTCGCAGAGTTTTTCCAAGTCGCTTACAATATGTGAGCTTATAAGCACAGAGCAATCCTCTTCACGGGTAAATTCAAAGAGTATATTTACAATTTCGTCACGGGCTACAGGGTCAAGACCTGTTGTGGGTTCGTCCATGATAAGGAGCTTTGCGCCGTGGCAGATGGCTGTCATTATGGAAAGCTTTGCTTTCATTCCCTTTGAAAATTCCTTTATCTTTTGGTCAAGGGAAAGATGAAACTTTTTTGCATATTCAAGGAAAAGAGGTTCGTTCCACTCTCTGTAAATACCGCCCATAAGCTTGTTTATTTTTATCAGTGTGTAGTTTTCATCAAATATTCCGCTGTCGGGAACATAGCCTATATATTGTTTTGTGTATTTAAAATGTTTTCTGTTGTCACAGCCGAGAACGGTAATAGTGCCGCTGTCGGCTTTTGCTATGCCCAAAATTAGCTTTATAAGGGTGGTTTTACCGGCTCCGTTTTTTCCAACCAGTCCCATGATGCAGCCTGTGGGCAGGTTAAGATTTATGTCCTTCATTGAAAACTGTCCCAAAGTTTTGTTTACGTCTTTGATTTCTATAGCGTTCATATTACCGCTCCTCTCCGTATAGAATAAACATTTTTATTATTTCATTTTGTTCAAGTCCGCATATGTCGGCAATTTCATATATCTCGGCGATGTGTTCTTCAATCTTTTTAAGATTTTCTTCCATTATAAGGTCCTTGTTTTTTTCAGCCACGAAACAGCCTTTTCCCTGAACTGTATATATGTAGCCGTCCTTTTCCAGTTCGTCATAGGCTCGCTTTGTGGTTATTACGCTTATTTTCAAATCTTTTGCAATACCTCTTATGGAGGGAAGTGGCTCTCCCGGTGATAATTCGCCTGAAATAATAAGATTTTTGATTTGGTCGTACATCTGTTGATATATAGGTGCATCTTTTTTATTGCTTATAACTATATTTATATGAATCACCAGCTTTAAATCGTTCTTACTGTATATATACAGTATATACAGTTGTAACAAAAAAGTCAATAGGTTACAAAGGTTTTTTACATACAAAATTTACATTAAAGCCTAAAGTTAACATAGATTTTACACAGAGAAAAGCGTTTTAAATTTTTTATATAAAAAAGAGGGAAAGTTAACATGGATTTTACATACAGCAGATATCACAGTTAACAGGCTTTAACGTATAATCTATGTGTACCCTGAGGGCGGGGGAAACAGCCCGAATACTAAACTTAAAAATAATAAGGAGAAATAAGAAATGTTTAAGAAAGTAATTTCTGTTATGATGGCAGTAATGATGTCAGCAGCAATCTTCACAGGCTGCGGCGGCAATAACACAACCACAGAAGGTACAACAGACGGTGCAACAGAGGGCGGCTCAACAGGTGAGGCAATCACAGTTTGCTCAAGAGAAGACGGTTCAGGTACAAGAGGTGCATTCGTAGAGCTTTTCGGTATCGAGCAGGAAGATGAGAGCGGCGAAAAGGTTGACATGACAATCCCAACTGCTGAAATCACAAACAGCACATCTGTTATGATTACAACAATCGTAGGCAACAAGAATGCAATCGGTTATATCTCACTTGGTTCACTTGATGAATCAAAGGTAAAGGCTTTGAAGATTGACGGAGCAGAGCCAACAGTTGAGAACATCAACGCAGGTACATACAAGGTTTCAAGACCATTCAACATCGCAGTTAGAGAAGACGTAAGCGAAGCAGCTCAGGACTTCATCAGCTTCATTCTCAGCTCAGACGGTCAGGCAGTTGTTGAAGAAAAAGGTTACATCAAGGCTTCTGACGCAGAGGCATACACACCAAGCGGTGTTACAGGTAAAATCACAGTTGCAGGTTCTTCTTCCGTAAACCCAGTAATGGAGAAGCTTGCAGAGGCTTATGAAGCTCTTAACGAGGGCGTAAGCGTTGACATTCAGATGAACGACTCATCAACAGGTATCCAGTCAGTAGCAGAGGGCAGCTGTGATATCGGTATGGCTTCAAGAGAGCTCAAGGACAGCGAGCTTGAGAAGGGCCTTACACCTACAGTAATCGCTATCGACGGTATTGCAGTAATCGCAAACCTTGAGAACCCTGTAACAGACCTTACTTCAGAGCAGGTAAAGAGCATCTACACAGGCGAAATCACAAACTGGGGCGAGATCGAGTAATCTACATTCAGTTAGTTCAAATAAAATCCCATTAAAAATACATAGCTGTAGGTAAACCTTTGCCTACAGCTATAGTTTAGAATAGCATAATCTCTCGAAAGATGTACTCAAGCAAGAGGAGAATGGTTAGATAATGAAGAAATTTTCAGAAATTGCAATGAAAGTAGTGTTCCTGCTTTCTGCCTGTATCTCTATAGTGGCTGTTTTGCTTATATGTCTTTTCCTTTTTGCAAACGGCATACCTACTATAGGCGAGATAGGGCCTCTTAACTTCCTGCTGGGCACAACGTGGCGTCCGGGAAATGATATATACGGAATACTTCCGATGATTTTGGGAAGCGTGTATGTAACAGCAGGAGCAATCATAATAGGCGTGCCAATAGGAGTGCTTTGCGCAGTATTTCTCGCAAGCTACTGTCCTAAAAAACTTTATACATTTTTAAAGCCGGCGGTTGACCTTCTTGCCGGAATACCTTCCATAGTATACGGTTTCTTTGGTTTGGTTGTTATCGTTCCGATGTTCCAAAATCTTGTGGGAGGCGGATTCAGCGGAAAGAGTATTCTTACAGCATCAATTTTGCTGGGAATTATGATACTGCCCACAATCATCAGTGTCACAGAGTCATCTTTGAGAGCTGTGCCTGTTCAGTATTATGAAGGTGCATTGGCTTTGGGTGCTACAAAGGAAAGAAGTATTTTCAGAGCTTCAATGCCTGCGGCTAAATCCGGTATCACAGCGGGTATTATCTTAGGCGTTGGACGTGCAATCGGTGAAGCTATGGCTATTACATGGATTGCAGGAAACCAGGCGATTATACCTGACAGTATTTTCAGCGGTGTAAGAACCCTTACCGCAAATATAGTTTTGGAGATGGGATATGCAAGCGATTTGCACAGAGATGCGCTTATTGCAACAGCAGTTGTACTGTTTGTATTCATCCTTATAATAAATCTCTGTTTCTCTATGCTTAAAAGGAGGAATAAGACTTGAACCATTACATTAACAAAGTTACCTTTTCGGAGAAACTCAAAACTTACAGAAAGCACCCCCTGTCTTTTGTAATGCTTTTGATTATCTTCTTAGGCGCAATTTTGACAATAGGTACACTGCTGTATCTTATCGCTTATATTCTTATAACCGGTATTCCAAACATCAAGCCGGAGCTTTTCGAGTGGGAATACAATTCTGAAAACGTATCCATGATGCCGGCGATAATCAATACGATTACCATGACATTCCTCACATTGTTAATGGCTGTGCCAGTAGGAATTTTCTCTGCTATCTACCTTGTAGAATATGCAAAGAAAGGAAACAAGCTGGTTTCTGTAATAAGAATTACCACAGAAACACTTTCAGGTATTCCTTCAATTGTTTACGGATTGTTTGGTTTCCTTATGTTCAACGTAACCTTTAAATGGGGTTATTCCTTCCTTTCAGGTGCAATAACCCTTGCTATAATGATACTGCCCCTTATTATAAGAACAACGGAAGAGGCTTTGCTTGCGGTTCCTGACTCTTACCGTGAAGGCAGCTTTGGCTTGGGCGCAGGCAAACTTAGAACAGTTTTCAGAGCGGTTCTTCCATCTGCTGTTCCGGGAATTCTTGCCGGCGTAATCCTTGCAATAGGAAGAATTGTGGGCGAAACAGCAGCCCTTATTTATACATCCGGTACCGTTACCGGTATTCCGGAAAATCTTATGGATTCGGGAAGAACTCTTTCCGTTCACATGTACGCATTGCTTTCCGAGGGTCTTTACATGGAACAGGCGTATGCAACATCCGTAGTTCTTTTGGTTTTGGTTCTTGGCATCAACACATTGTCAGGATTTATTGCAAAAAAAGTGGGAAAGGTGTAAAAGGTACTGATGAAAAGCTTAAAATCTTTTGTAATGAACAATACTACTTCACAGACAAATGTAAGCAGTTCTGCCCCTGTTTCTGAGGCTGAGAACTCTTCTATGCCTAAATTTGAGGTTTCAAATCTTGATCTGTATTACGGCGACTTTAAAGCCCTTAAAAATATAAATCTTAAAATTCCGGAAAAGAAAATAACAGCTTTTATCGGACCTTCCGGCTGCGGCAAGTCAACATTGCTTAAATCACTTAACAGAATGAACGATTTGGTTGAGGGATGCAGAATTGACGGAAGCGTGCTTCTTGACGGTGAGAGCATCTACGGCGGTATGGACGTAAACCTTTTGAGAAAACGTGTAGGAATGGTTTTCCAGAAGCCTAATCCATTTCCTATGAGCGTGTTTGACAACATAGCTTTCGGCCCACGTACTCACGGAATTAAGTCAAAGTCAAAGCTCAACGATATAGTTGAAAAATCCTTGAGAGACGCAGCTATCTGGGATGAGGTTAAAGACAGACTTAACAAAAGCGCATTGGGACTTTCCGGCGGTCAGCAGCAGAGACTTTGTATCGCAAGAGCTTTGGCTGTAAACCCTGAGGTTCTTCTCATGGACGAACCTACCAGCGCCCTTGACCCGATTTCCACTACAAAAATTGAGGACTTGGCTGTCGAGCTTAAAGAAAAATATACAATAATTATGGTTACTCACAATATGCAGCAGGCTGTCAGAATTGCCGACAACACCGCCTTCTTCCTTTTAGGAGAAGTGATTGAGTACAGCAACACAGAAAAAATGTTTTCAACTCCTAAGGACAAGAGAACAGAGGATTACATTACAGGGAGGTTCGGTTAATGCGAGTACAATTCGACAAGCAGCTTGAAACTTTAAACATAGAGCTTATTAAAATGGGTGCACTTTGCGAGGACGCAATTTCCTGCGCCGCAACATATATGCTTGAGGGCGGAAAAAATCTTTTGGACAAGGTTTTTCAGGCCGATTCCGCTATAGACAGAAAAGAACGTGAGATTGAAACAATCTGTATGCGACTTTTGCTTCAGCAGCAGCCTGTAGCTAAGGATTTGAGAACAGTTTCATCCGCTCTGAAAATGATTTCCGATATGGAGAGAATAGGCGACCAGGCGGCTGATATCGCTGAGATTATGAAATACACAGAGGAATTCAATGTTCCAAGTAAGCTTCATATAGGCGATATGGCAAGAGCTACAATTCAGATGGTTACAGACAGTATCGAATCATTTGTTAAAAAGGACTACAATACAGCCATCGCCGTTATCAAGTACGACGATAAGGTTGACCATCTTTTTGCTAAGGTTAAGAAAGAACTTACAGACTATATCGCAAAAGACCCGGAAAACGGCGAGCTTTATCTGGACCTTTTGATGATTGCTAAATACTTCGAGAGAATCGGCGACCACGCAACAAATATTGCAGGCTGGGTATGCTATTCAATTACAGGAAAGCATAACTCAAGTATCAATTGATGAAAGCGGATTTTCGTGATATAATTTACAGGTCAGGCTATAGTATGGAGTCTGACCTGTATTGTTTGTAAATTTTAGTTTTACATATAAATTTGCTCAAGAGGTGTAATTGAAATGATATTCCTTTTGGAAGACGACGGAAATATTAGAAAACTGGTGGAATACACACTTAACGCCAACAACATGGATGTTAAGTCCTTTGGACTACCCTCTGATTTTTGGGAGGCAATGGGAAACGACAAGCTTCCGGAGCTGATTTTGCTTGATATCATGCTTCCTCAGGAGGACGGCATGGATATTTTAAGAAAAATCAGAAACGACAATGTCACAAAAAGTATTCCTGTTATAATGCTTACCGCAAAAGGCACGGAGTTTGACAAGGTTATCGGCCTTGACTGCGGAGCTGACGACTATGTGTGCAAGCCATTTTCACCACTTGAGCTTGTTGCAAGAATAAAAGCGGTAAAAAGAAGAGCCGGTCACGCAATTAAGAGTGACAGCTCTACATACAATATAAACGGAGTTATAATTATTGACGGTCAAAGCCACAGAATTGAAGTTGTCGGCGATGAAATATCTCTTACCCCTAAAGAGTTTAACCTTATTGAAATTTTGGCAAAAAATCGTGGAAATGTCCTTTCCCGTGAAGAGCTTCTTAGAAAAATCTGGGGATACAATTTTGACGGAGAAACAAGAACCGTTGATGTCCACATAAGAAAACTAAGACAAAAGCTGGGAGATTATGCGGACTTAATTGAAACCGTAAAGGGTATAGGTTACTGTATAAAAGGAGAAAACGATGAGTAAGCGAATTTTCAGAGCCATCTGCATTGTGGCATGTATTGTACTTGTTGTTTCGGTATCCTTGACCGTCGGTGTGCTTTATACTCATTTTGAAAACGAGTTAAACTACGAAATGAAAAGCGAAGCTCAGGCTTTGGCTTATGTTATGGATAAAAACGGGATTGACTTTATAGAGGAAATGCCTAAAACAGACAAAAGAATAACTGTGATCGCTTCCGACGGAACTGTCATGTATGACAACTCTGTGGACGATATTACTTCCATAGAGAATCACCTTGGCAGAGAAGAGGTATCAGAAGCTTTGCAGTATGGTTTTGGCGAAAGTTCCCGTTTTTCAACAACCATTGCGGAAAAGACGGTTTACTATGCGGTGAGAACCTCAGAGGGAAGTATATTGCGTATAAGCGATACACAGTATTCTTTGTTTACTATAATCATGGGCACTTTACAGCCTATTATAGTTATAATAATTATAATGATTGTGCTTGCCGCTTTCTGCGCTTCACGTGCTTCAAAAGCCATTGTGGCGCCAATTAACGGTATTGACCTGGAAGCTCCGGAGAACGGCAAAATCTATGAGGAGCTTGCTCCGCTGGTTACAAAAATTTCAAGACAGAACCGCACAATCAGGGAACAGCTTGAAGAAGCAAAGCAAAAGCAGGAGGAGTTTCTGGTAATCACGGAAAACATGCTGGAAGGTCTTATACTCATTGACACAAAGTCAAATATTATTACCTGCAACAGCGCCGCAAAGCGTCTTTTAAATTCCGATGTTCCTTATGACCACTGCTGTGTGCTTATTTTAAACAGAAGCACAGAGTTTTCCTCCTGCGTAGAAAAGTCCCTTGCCGGCGAGCATTGCACTGAGGTGCTGGAAAATGAGGGAAGATTTTGCAGGCTTGTTGCTGACCCCGTGAAAAACGACGGCAAGGTTGTGGGCGCCGTTATAGTTATTCTTGATATAACCGAAACGGCAAAGCGAGAGGAGCTAAGACGTGAGTTTACGGCAAATGTTTCTCACGAGCTTAAAACTCCCCTCACATCAATAGCAGGTTTTGCCGAGCTTATGAAATACGGAATGGTAAAGCCGGAAGATATAAAGGATTTTTCCGAAAGCATTTACGACGAAGCTCAGAGGCTTATCACTCTTGTAAACGATATTCTCAACCTCTCAGCCCTTGATGAGGGAGGTTTGAGCGACGAAAAGGAAAGCGTTGATTTGTTTGAATTGTCGGGGGATATTTTGAAAAGCCTTAAAATACCTGCTGAAAAGAAAAACATCACTTTGGAGCTTCAGGGAAAAAATACGACAGTTATGGGTTCGAGAAAAGTAATCAGGGAAATGATTTTTAACCTGTGCGACAACGGTATCAAATATAACGTAGACGGGGGAAATGTCACCGTTAATGTGATTGATGATGTTGATTGTGCAAAGGTTGTGGTTTCCGACAGTGGTATAGGTATACCAAAAGCCGACAGACAGAGAGTTTTTGAAAGATTTTACCGTGTTGATAAAAGCCATTCAAGGGAAATCGGCGGCACAGGCCTTGGTCTTTCAATAGTAAAGCACGGCGCCGTTTATCACAATGCTGATATTTCCCTGGAAAGCGAACCGGGAAAAGGTACTGTAATTACAATAAGTTTTCCGAAAAAGTAATAAAGATGTATGGCAGTTTTCTTTTGGTTGCTGCTGGTTTAAAGACAGGCGTCCTCGGACGTCTGTTTTTTAATATTCAAGTGTTTCCAGAAATACTTCAAGCACTTCCTCCAGATGTATAGGGTCAAGTTCTTCCGTGTTAAATTCCATTGTCATTTTGAGAATAGTTTCAAAATCCTCTGTTATGTCTTCAAACCTAAGAAATTCTTTGTTATCCATAACCGCAACTATGCCGTATGAAATCCTGTCCTTGCGGACAGTCCTGATAGCCCGATAATACATGTTCGTCCCCCGTACAGTATGATAATAAGATGTGAATATATCAATACATTATGTGAATATTTTTCACTAGTTTAATTTATCATTTTTGGGAAGGAATGTCAATACAAATTACAATTCTGTAATTATAAATTATATAAATAAAGGGTCGAGATATAGTGATTTTGGATTTTTTTAACCGGCGTTTTTTATTATAATAGGTTATTAAAGCTTGAATTTAATAACTATATATCGAAAGGTGAAAGTTTACTGAAAAATCTCAAGTTATGTTGTGAATTATTGACAAGTATTGATAAGGAAGATATAATTTAGAAGACTAGATTAAAAGTTTTATCTTTTTAAAGGAGTGTTATAGATGTCCTTTTTTAATGATTTAGGAAAGAAAATCAGCGAGACCAGTCAGGGCGCTGTCAATAAAACAAAAGCAATGGCTGAAACCTCCAGACTTAATTCAGCTATAAATGACTGCAAAAATAAAATCGATATGGCATACATGGAGATAGGCAATTTCTATGTAAATAAATACGGAGAAAATCCTAACCCTGAGGTTGCCGATAAAGTAAATATGATAAAAGAGCTTGAGGGCAATATAAAGAATATGCAGGAAGAAATCAGAAAAATAAACGGATACGCTGTATGTCCGAAATGCGGAAAAACAGTGAGAAACGACGCTTTCTTCTGCGACGGATGCGGTGAAAAGCTCAGAAGTCAGGAGCCGGATAACCGCTGCGCTTTCTGCGGAGCCACATTACAGCCAAACGCTTCTTTCTGCACAAAATGCGGAAAGCCAAGAAATGCTGCACCACAGCCACAGCCTCAACCTCAACCACAGCCACCTTATCAGCCTCCATACGGCGGCCAGCCTTTTAACGGTCAGCCGAAAATGAATGTGGACAGTCAGCCTGTCAACAATACAGAGAATGTTAAGGAACCGGCTCCCGCAAAGAAAATATGCCCGGTATGCGGATATGAGCTTGACGCAAGCCAGGAGATTTGTCTCAGATGCGGAGAAAAACTGTAAAAGCAATTGTCACGAAAGGATAATATATGGAAAAAACTTATGTAACGGCGATTATCGTTGCCGCAGGAAGTTCCACCAGAATGGGCGGTCACGTTAGCAAACAGCTTATGTGTATTTTGGGAAAATCTGTTATAGAGCACACTTTAAACGCCTTTGAAAATGCCGAAAGCATTGACGAGATTGTCATTGTTGCCAGAGACTGTGACCGTGAGGAAATTCAAAAGAGAATAGACAGAAACGGTTTTGAAAAGGTTAAAAAGATAGTGACCGGAGGAAAAACCAGAAGCGAAAGTGTTAGAAACGGTATTGCCCAGTGTGATGAAAAAACCACCCATGTGGCTATTCACGACGGCGCAAGACCGCTGGTTACCACTGAGGATATAGAAAACGTGGTTGATGTCGGTCTTTGCTACGGCGGAGCCACTTTGGGAACAAAGGTAATAGACACCATAAAGGTTATAGGAAAAGACAGTGTTATAACATCAACACCTGACAGGGATAAGCTTGTGGCGGTTCAGACTCCACAGGTTTTCAGACTTGAGGACTATATATCCGCTTTGGACGAATTGAAGTCAAAGGGAAAAGAGGCGGAGTTTACCGACGACTGCGCAATTTTTGAAGCAACCGGAAGAAATGTAAAGGTTGTGGAGGGAAGCAGAGAGAATATAAAAATCACCACCGCCGAGGATATAACCACAGCGGAAAATATTATGCGCAGCAGAAGAAAGGCGTGAGTTTATGGATATAAGAGTGGGTCACGGCTATGACGTTCATCGCCTTGTGGAAAACAGAAAGCTTATAATCGGTGGAGTTGAAATCCCCTGGGAGCTGGGACTTTTGGGTCACAGCGACGCAGACGTGTTGCTTCACGCCATAAGCGACGCAATTTTGGGAGCGGCGGCCCTGGGAGATATCGGCAGACATTTTCCCGACACCGATGAGAAATACAAGGGCGCAGACAGCCTTATGCTTTTAAAAGAGGTCTGCGCAAAGGCGGCTGAAAAGGGCTATCGTGTTTCAAATATCGACGCAACGGTTATTGCCCAGAAGCCAAAGATGAAGGATTATATACCTAAAATGTGTGAAAATGTGGCAAAGGCCTGCGGTGTTGACACTGACAGGGTGAATATTAAAGCCACCACAGAGGAAAAGCTTGGCTTTACAGGCAGACAGGAGGGCATTTCCGCCCACAGTGTTTGTCTTTTGATAAAAGAATAATAATCAGAATATTTCTGACCACGGAGGATAGTTGAAGATGCATAAAAAAAGAAAAAAGGGAGCTTCTTTCTTGAAAAAAGGGATTTCTTTGGCGATGGGAGCTTTGATGCTTGCATGCACGGTGCTGGGATTATCAGGCTGTGTTTCACAGGAGCCGGACGAATATCCGGATAAGGAAGCTTTGAAAATCGCTATTGTAAATTACTACGACTCGGATAAGGATGTGGAGTTCAATCAGGCTGTTGTCAACGAGATAAACACATATCTTGACAATATGGGCTGTGAATACAAGGTTGAATTTTCCGGCATACAGCTGTCAGATGAAAATTTCAGGGACAGTGACGCTTATAAAAAACTGAAGGAAGCCGACATAGTTTATGCCGCTCCTTATTCCACCGTGGGAGATAACAAGGCAACACTTATTGATGTACTGAACGCACTTATCGACGACGGTTATGCCGCTAATCTCAGCGAAAGCCTTGATGGCGGATTAAAGGACGCCGCCGCAGTTTTGGAAAATTACGGTTTTGAATTTGGGGACGAGGTTTATTCACTTCCCCTCAATGTGCAGATTCCCGTAAGCGCAGGCATTAAAATTGAAAAAGAACTGCTGGATAAATCAGGCTTTGAGCCGAGAGCATTGGAAAGCTTTGAGGACTGCGCAGAGCTTTTTGAAAAGCTTTACAAAGCCAACGAAAACGACGCTTTTCTTTTTGTTGACCAGTCAGCCAGCACAGTTGGTTATATAGAGGTTGGCTACAAAACCACAAAGCCTGCCGTTATGGACTACTTGAGAGACTACATGTTCATAAGCGCATCAACCGCAATAGATTTGAAAACAGGCGAAGCGGTAAATGTGTACGAAGAGGAAAAAGCCAGAGATTATATAAAAACAATGTACTCCTATTCCGACAAGGGCTACACAACAGGAACATCAAAGGATGCACAGGCTACTTTTGATATAGCTGTTTATCCTGAGCCATATATGGAGAAAAGCGGTTCAGATGACGAGGAGAACTCATACTATTATGTTCTGCCTATAGGCGACGTGATTTCCAGCTATTCAAAGGAAAAACCAACTTCCGGTGTTTGCATTTCAGCGAATACACAGCACAAGGACTGGGCAGAGCAGTTTATAAACCTTGTATACAGCGATGAGGATTTCAAAAGGATTGTAATGTTCGGCGATACAGAAATGACGGTTGAAACCTATCTTACATATCTTGAGGACCATCCAAGAAAGGGACTTAATCCAACATATGCAGTTCCTTTTATGGAAATGGATGAGGATTTGAACAACATCTACAACTACACAGACCTTGAGGGCAACACCCTCACAATGGAGGGGATCTATTCTGCGGCAAAGGAACAGGCTCCTGAGTCTAAGTTCTGTATAGACGCTGTGGACTTCCAGTCCCTCGAAGATGAAATAATGGCTGTAGATGAAAAAATGAAAGAAATTCTCAAAGATCAGCCGTACATTTTCGCAAACGACGGAATACTTTCCGAAAGCGATGAAACCACCGGCGAATCATTTATAAACAATGAAACAATTGACGCAGGTCTTGACGAATTAAGCCGCCAGCTTTCAGAAGCCGGAGGAACAACAATAACCGATGAGATAAACAGACAGCTTGGGTATTGATTTTGGTTAATTTAGATAAAAATAGTTATCTTGTGATGTGCAGATATACAAAAATTAAAAAATCCTTTACAACGACAGATTCCTGTGATATACTAATAACACAAGGAAATAATTTATATTGAAGATTGTAACTGGTAATGCAGGCAAAACTCCATTAGGTATCTAACGTGGGTTTTGCCTTTTTTTTATGCTTTTTGTGTGCAGGTATTTTATACAGGGGGAACAGTAAATGATTATAACAAAGGTTTTGAATAACAACGCTTTTGTGGCTTTAGACGATAACAATAAGGAAATTATCGTCATGGGCAGGGGTGTTGGTTTTAAAAAGAAAGCGGGTCAAAAAGTAGAGTTAATGCCGGGTGCGCAGGTTTTTTCCAACCAGGACCAGTCCCTCAACTCAAAAATGAAAGAAGTTATAGCAAATATACCCGGCGAATATTTGGATATTACAGAAAAGGTTGTTTCAATTCTCAGCAAAGAATACAACAAAAAGGTACACGATATAATTTACGTATCCCTTACTGAACATATCCAAAGCGCAGTTGAAAGATACACAAAGGGATTTGAAATTGAAAATCCTTTGCTCAACGAGATAAAAAGAATATATAGAGAAGAGTATGAGGTTGCGGTTCGTGCTCTTGAATTGATTAAGGATAAGTTCGGCGTTGAGTTTACCAAGGACGAAGCCGGATATATAGCTTATCACATTGTAAATGCAGAGCTTGACGGAGGCATGAACAATGTGGCTGAGATGACCCACATAGTGGAGAACATCTTAAATATCGTTAAAAAATATATGAATATAGAGTACAATGAAGAGTCCCTTCATTACGACAGATTTATAACTCATCTTAAATTCTTTGCCCAGAGAATTCTGTGCAATACGGTTTATAACGATGATGAAGAGGAGCTTTTCTCATTCCTCAAAACAAAATATCCACAGTGTTATGACTGCATGACGGAGATTAAAAAGTTTATTGAGGAAGAATATATGTACAAGCTGACAGAATCAGAGCAGATGTATCTGATAATACATATTCAGAGAATTGTCAGCGCCTGTTAAACAGTCGGTTGCCGAACCGGCAATGAAATCACAAAAGAAATATAAAAATTTCAAGGCGCCTGAGATTTTTACAAATCTTTTGTGACTGCTTCAGAAACAGTAACGGGAATTTTTCAAACCATTTATGAAAGCTAATTTGAATAATGAAAACAAGGGTACAAATTTTGAAAAATATCTCCGGCTGAAAAGCTGAATGAATTTATTTGGTTCGGAAAATATAAAAGTAAATTCAATCAGAATGGAGGAGTTTTAATGGATTACGCAAGAACAGCGGAAAAAATCCTGGAAAGAGTAGGAGGAAAGGACAATGTTCTGGGTCTTGTACATTGCATGACCAGACTGCGTTTTACTCTGAAAGATGAGTCTATTGTAGACGACGATTTGGTAAAGAGAACAAAGGGCGTTATGGGCGTTATAAGAAAGGCAGGTCAGTATCAGGTTATTATAGGAAACGACGTTGCCTATGTTTATGAAGAGCTGTGCAAGCTTGGAAACTTTAAGGGCCAGCCTGCACCTCAGAAAGCAAACAATGCCCCTAAGAAAAAACAAAGTATTCCGGCTATGCTGATGGATACTATCTCCGGTATTATGTCACCGGTAATTCCGGCAATCATCGGTGCGGCGATGATAAAGGTTCTTCTGACACTGCTGCCTATGATTGGCTGGCTGAATACAGAAGGTCAGACCTATCAGATTTTAAGCGTTATAGGCGACGGAGCTTTCTATTTTATGCCTGTGCTTATAGCTATTTCTGCGGCAAGAAAATTCAACACAAACACATATTACGCCGCAAGCCTTGCACTCATTATGCTGCATCCTAACTTTGTAAGCCTTATGAGTGCGGCTAACGAAGCGGAACAGACTGTTAAGTTTTTGGGAGTAATTCCGGTTACATACGCAAATTATGCTTATTCGGTTATTCCGATTATACTTTCCGTATGGATGCTCAAGTATGTTGAAAAACTGGTTGACAAGATTACTCCGGTTATCACTAAGAACTTCTTAAAGCCTATGCTTGTTGTGCTTATTGCAGCTCCTATTGCACTTATTGTTTTAGGACCTCTCGGAGCTATCTGCGGCGAATGGCTTTCAAAGATTGTATACTTTGCTCATGATAAGCTTGGATTTATCGCTGTGGGAATTGTTGCAGGTGTGTTCCCATTTGTTGTTATGGCTGGTATGCATCACGCATTTACACCGATTAAGCTGGGAATGATTGCTACAGGCGGATATGAAGCATTTATCTGTATTGCCGAGCTTTGCTCAAATATGGCTCAGGGTGCAGCAGCTCTTGCAGTTGCAGTTAAGACAAAGAACAAGGATTTTAAGCAGGTTGCAGGTTCTTCCGCATTCTCCGCCCTTGTTGCAGGTATCACAGAGCCAGCCCTTTACGGTGTTACAGTAAGACTTAAAAAACCAATGCTCGGAGCATGTATAGGTGCAGTTGCCGGCGGTCTTTTCGGCGGATTTATGCAGATGAAGTGCTACGGTATCGCAACTCCTGCTATTGTAACAATAGTTCAGTATGCAGAACCTGGCAACGCAATGAGCCTTGTTATTGCCGCTTTGACAATTCTCATCACAGTGGTTGTAACATTTATCGCAACAATGATTATAGGCTTTGAGGACATTGTAGACGAGGATGACGATGATATGCCATCACCGGAGCCTGCAAAGATTGTAGAGCCAAAGAGCAAGTTTGACAAGGTTGTAAGCCCTGTTGAGGGAACTGCGGTTAAGTCCGAAATCCTTAAAAATCAGGAACAGTCAGAGTTTTCAAAAAATTTCGATATGGTGATGAGCCCGGAGAAAGAAACCGTTTATGCTCCTTTTGAGGGAAAAGTTCTGAAAGTATCTCAGGACGGAAAAGTTATTGAAATGGAAAAAGCAGGAAGCGGACTTAAAGTAACTTTGAATGTTTTCGGAAGTAAAAATGCTTTTGAAATAAAGAAAAACCCAGGCGACAACATGTCAGTAGGGGAAGAAATAGGAAAAATAAATACTAATGATTTGAAAAATGCTCTTGTAGGCATAAGCGTTCAGGAAAAGGAAAAATACATGGACGTTGTGCCGTCACAGAAAGATGTTTTTAGCAGACAGGATGTTTTGGTAACAGTTGTCTGAAATGATTTTGATTTGAGGTGACCTTGATGAAAAATTTGAAAATGCCCCAGAACTTTTTATGGGGAGCGGCTTCGGCTTCTTATCAGATTGAGGGAGCTTATCTGGAGGACGGAAAAGGCCTTACAAACTGGGATAATTTCGTAAGAATAGAGGGTAAAACCTTTAAGGGAACAACCGGCGATGTGGCTGTTGACCATTATCACAGATACAAAGAGGATATCGCCCTTATGGCAGAAGCCGGACTGAAAACCTATAGATTTTCAATAGCATGGGCAAGAATTTTCCCAAACGGCAGAGGAGAAGTAAATAAAAAGGGTATTGAGTTTTATAACAATATTATAGATGAATGTCTTAAATACTCCATAGAGCCTATGATTACCATATATCACTGGGATTTGCCCCAGGCTTTGGTTGATGAATACGGCGGCTGGGAAAGCAGAAAGATTGTTGATGATTTTGTAAACTATGCAACAACACTCTTTAAAGCTTTCGGAAATAAGGTAAAATACTGGATTACCTTAAACGAGCAGAATATATTTACATCTCTGGGCTGGCTTACAGCTATGCATCCTCCGGGAAAATTCGACGACCAAAAGACTTTTTATCAGGTAAACCACCACGCCAACATGGCTCACGCAAAGACCGTTATTGCCTACAGGGAAATGGGATTTACCGGAATGATAGGCGCAAGCTTTGCCTATACACCTTCTTACGCTCTCAACTGCGACCCTATAAACGCAATGTCAAAGGTTAACTACGACGATTTAAAAAATTTCTGGTGGATGGATATTTACGCTTACGGAAGATACCCGAAAGCCGCTATGAAATACTTGCAGGACAGAGGATTTGCCCCTGATATTCAGCAGGGCGATATGGAAATACTCAAAGAAGCCGCTTCAAAAATCAGCTTTATGGGCGTGAACTACTACCAGTCTTGTGTCTGCGAGTACAATCCTCTTGATGGCGTTACACCTTACGGAACAATGAACACAACAGGCAAAAAGGGAACAGGTGCAGTTGTGGGAATTCCTGGAGTTTATAAAAATCCGGCAAATACATTCCTTAAAACCACTGACTGGGATTGGACAATAGACCCCAGCGGCTTGAAATACTGCTGCCGTGAAATCACAAGCAGATATAATCTTCCAATAGTGATTTCTGAAAACGGCTTGGGAGCTTTTGACAAGCAGGAAGAGGACAAGAGCATCCACGACCCTTACAGAATAGCCTATCTCAAAGAGCATTTAAAGGCTTTGGCTGAAGCTTTGGACGAGGGCTGTGAGGTTATTTCCTACTGCGTGTGGTCATTTACAGACCTTTTAAGCTGGCTCAACGGCTATCAGAAGCGTTACGGACTTGTGTATGTTGACCGTGACGAAACAGACAGCGGAAGCCTTGACAGATACAAAAAGGACAGCTTTTTCTGGTATAAAAAAGTAATAGAATCTCAGGGAAAAGCCCTTTTTGATGAATAAGATTTACTCCTTTATCTCTTTCATATATTTCAAACAATCTCTGAAGAAACCCCTGCGCATTTAATGCGCAGGGGTTGGTTTTTTTATCAAGAGAAAAACACAACCTTTAAGTATAATAATTAAAGGCTGTGTTTTGTTATAGTTGATTTAACTGCCGAAATTTAAACTTATTCCATATTTTTCTTCGAGCTTTTCTGCATCCTCAGGATTGAAAATTTCATCTTCCGACGGCGTTTCCCTTATAACCAGAATTGCCGGAAGCTGTGAGGTTGAACCCACGGATACAAGGGTTGACTCAGGACCGTAACGATAAATATCACCGGAACAGGACAAAAGTCCTCCTTTTTCAACTTTGTAGTATTCCATAAAACTGTTTGATGTATAACCGGATTGGTCAATGCTTGTGACTGCCGCTTTGGTTTTTGAGCCTAACTCAGAACCTATAACCTCTTCGACAGTCATGTCCTCGGGAACTCTGAATGTAATGGCTATTTTACCTGTTTCTGAAAATTCTACGCCCTGTATTCCGGATGATTTTTCATCGGAACAACCGGAAAAACAAATTGTTATTGCTATTATTATTGTAAACAAGAGAGTTTTCAAAGCTTTGCTGTTCATTATTTTCCTCCGATATTTTTGTAACAAGAAATATATTTTTATACCAGTGGAGCGATTGCTGAACGTGCTTCCTCAAGAATTTTTTTCATTTTTTTCTTAGGAAGCATTGCTACAAAACCGTCAAGATTTGACTCTCCTGTTATGGCGTCACCCATCCATCCCTGCAAAGTTATCTCTGTTTTTGAGAAAATTATTCCGAAATTCTGCTGTTTAAGTACAACACCGTCGCCTTTTGACCAGCACTGTTCACCTTTTATAATTTTTTCCTTATAGCCGTTTGAAGAAACTATACGGGCAAACACGTTTTGCACTGCATTTACATCGTAGTCTTTGGTTACACGAATAGTAATACTTGTTCTTGGCATAATAATCACCTGCTGAATATTGTCAGCTTAATTCCTTTCTTATTAAATTTTATTTTAATTTGTGGTTACATTTCGGACAGTATTCGCTGTCTCTTGTGGTTTTACAGTTACATACTGGACATGAAATAAAGTTTACTCTTCCGTTTCCTACATCGCTCATATCCTGTACATTTTTGGAATAGTAAATTTTGCTTACAATCATCAGAAGCAGTATGATTATTCCGATTATGAGCATGCCTATTCCTATGTATTTTGTTATAATTACCCCTGCTTCATATTCTGTATAGGGAAGTCTGAATGTATATCCTCTTGCTGTGCTCATTTCTATATTGGTAATAATGATATTTATAAAGCCAATAAAAGTCATAAGTGCGCCTATAATAAAACCAATAATCTTTTTCATAAACTCACCCCCTCCCATTTGTAAAAATTATAGTACAAAAAGGTATTAGTGTCAATACCTTTAGTGCTTATTTAGTGCTCTAAAGGTCGTTGAATGACGGATAGAAGTATATTAGGATATAAATATATAGCCTATAGTGCAGAAAGGCGGTTTATATGGAGAGAGAAGATATAGCCAAAAATCTTGGCAATAATATAAAAAGGTTTCGTTTAGAAAAGGGATTCAGTCAGGAAAATTTAGCTTTGCGTGCCGGTATTCATCCGGCTTATTTGGGACGTCTGGAAAGAGGGGAAAAGTGTCCCACTTTGGACACGGTTTTTAAAATCTGTGACGCTCTTTCAGTTCCTGTGGCTGACATTATTACTTTTTCCGAAAAGGAGAACAAGTCTGAGGGAGATAAAAAGACTGTGGAAGAAATCCTTGAAAAGCTTCCTAAATCTAAACAGGACAAGCTTTTGGATATAATAAAAAATATTGCAGAGCTTATGGAATAAAAAAGGTCAAATGGATTGGAATTAACTTTCCTTTCCATTTGACCTTTTAAATATTATTTATTTTTTTCTTTAAGTCTTTTCGCCATGGATAAAAGCACCTCTAAGTCCTCTTTTTCCAAGGATAAAGATATATTGTAAAGTTCACGGACAAGCTGTGGGTCCTTTGTTTCCTCGTCAAAAAATTCCTTTGGGGTTACTCCCAAGTATTCGCAGATATACAGAAACTCGGATAGAGAGGGGAGAGCTCTGCCTGCCGATATACTCTGTACATAGCTTTTGCTGTGTCCTAAATCAAGGCTCATTTTATATTCGGATATACCCTTTTTAGTCCGCAGGATTGATATTCTGTCACGGATAAATTTATCATTCATTCCTATCACCTCATATAAACACAAAAGACTGCGGATTTTCCGCAGTCTTTTATATTTTATTTAATGAAAAATCAGGCTTTTTTATCTCCACGGATTTCTGTTCTTCTGATTTTTCCGCTGATTGTCTTAGGAAGTTCGTCTACGAACTCTACAACTCTCGGATACTTATAAGGTGCAGTGTTGACCTTTACATACTGCTGGATTTCCTTTTTAAGCTCTTCGCTCGGTGTGTAGCCCTTTGCAAGAACGATTGTTGCCTTTACAATCTGGCCTCTGATTGGGTCAGGTACGCCTGTGATTGCACATTCAAGACAGCATGGGTGTTCCATGATAACAGATTCAATCTCAAACGGTCCTATACGATAACCTGATGACTTGATGATGTCGTCTGTTCTTCCCACATACCAGAAATAGCCGTCCTCGTCTTTCCATGCGGTGTCGCCTGTGTGGTAGATGTTGTTGTCCCAAACTGTTTTTGTAAGCTCCGGATTTTCATAATATCCGTCAAACATACCACATGGCTTGCCCTTGTCTGTTCTCAAAACAATTTCACCTACGGAACCTGTTGGAACGCTGTTGCCGTCGTAATCGATAAGGTCGATATTATATGCAGGTGACGGCTTGCCCATTGAGCCTGGCTTTGGTGTTGTTCCAACCATGTTGAACAGTGTAAGAGTTGTTTCTGTCTGACCGAAGCCCTCCATAAGCTTCAAGCCTGTTGACTGCAAGAACTTGTTGTAAACCTCAGGGTTCAAAGGCTCACCTGCAACAGTTGCGTGCTTTATAGATGAAAGGTCGTACTTATCCAAATCTTCCTTGATGAAGAATCTGTACATTGTAGGCGGTGCGCAGAATGTGGTTATGTTGTATTTTGCGAACAATGGCAAAAGCTCGGCAGGTGTAAACTTGTTAAAGTCACATACGAAAATTCCTGCTTCCATAAACCACTGACCGTAAAGCTTACCCCACATGGCTTTCATCCAGCCTGTGTCGGAGATAGTCAGGTGAAGTCCGTCAGGAATTACATTGTGCCAGTATTTTGCTGTTACAATGTGGCCGATTGGATAGGTGTGGTCGTGCCATACCATCTTTGGCATTCCTGTTGTACCTGATGTAAAATACAGAAGCATTGGGTTTGTTGCGAGTGTTTCGATTCTGTCCATTGTGTCAGGATATTTTTCCAGCTCACTGTCAAAATCTGTCCATCCCTCGTGGCTGCCCTTTACGGAAATTTTTACCTTAACTGTAGGTGAGTCAGGCAATGCTGATTCAACATGCTCTATAACGTCGCCGTCTGTAGTGGCGATTATGCCCTTTACATGGGCTGCGTTAAATCTGTAAACATAGTCCTTCTTTGTGAGAAGATTTGTTGCAGGAATTCCTACAGCTCCGATTTTATGAAGACCTAAAACACAGAACCAGAACTGGTAATGTCTTTTAAGTACAAGTACAACTGTGTCGCCACGTCCAATTCCCAAAGAAGTGAACATATTTGCAGCCATTGTGCTGTATCTTGAAATATCGCCGAAAGTAAAGGTCTTATCGTTGCCAAAATCGTCTGTCCAGAGCATTGCACGTCTCTGTGGCTCTGCCTTTGCTATTTCGTCGATTACATCATATGCAAAGTTAAAGTTTTCCCCGTATACGGGCTGGAAATCTACCAATTTACCGTCAAAGAAAGTTTCACGGCAAAATTTCTGGTGTATATTTATCATGTTTACTTGATACCTCTTTTTGTTTATTTAAAAGACTTACTTGTTTTCTTTGTTTGGGCCGTGGATTGTGATTGCAAGGAATACACATTCTTCTCCGCCTGTTGCTATCATTCCGTGGTCCTCAGCGGAATTGTAGTAAACGCTGTCGCCTGCGTTGAGAATTTCTGTCTGTCCGCAGAACTGACATTTAAGAGAACCGCTTATAATATAGTCGAACTCCTGACCGGCATGTCTTGACATAATAATAGGCTTGTCCTGCTCTTCTTCAATATACGGAGCTTTTACAAGAAAACATTCCGCAAGCTTGTTTTTGAAACGGTAGCCGAGATGCTCATACTTAAATCCCTTACGGCGTGTAATGTTGAGGCCCTTGCCTTTTCTTACAACGCAGTATCTGGAAAGGTGAGGATTTTCTCCTGTGAGAAGCTCTACTATGTCAACTCCAAGCTTTGCAGCTACATTGTTGAGGAAAGTAAAGCTCAAGTCGCATGTTCCTGATTCATATTCAAGATATTTTTCCAAAGGAACATTTACAGCTTCGGCAACTTCTTCGGGTGTGTAGTCGCTGAGTTCTCTCAGGCCTTTAATTCGCTCTGCTATTTCAATAATACTTGTATCCATAATATCCCTCCGTCGGTAAAATAGTCTATATTTGTAAATATTGTCTTTTTAAGTATATATCACCTGTGTTCAGGTGTCAAGCTAATTTCTCAAAACTTGGAATGAATTTATGCATAAAAATACAAATAAGGTGAATAATTCACGTTAATTCAAGGAATACTGTGTATATTTACATAATGTATGGATTTTTGCGCTGTTTTACATATAATAAAATAGTGTTTGATTATATGGGCTTGTTCTGATATAATAAAGGTAATTTATAGAATTTAAAACAAAGGAGGAATTTTTTTGAAGTTAAGAAAAAGATTTATATCTGCTTTTCTTTCACTGTGCATGGTTATTTCTTTGGCTTCCGTGGCTGTCAGTGCTCAGGAAGAAGAGGAGATTTCTTATGCAACAAGCGAATATATCACATTTTCAAATCCTGACGATGACAATATCGGCGAAATAGTAGAGGATTTGTATGAAGCAAAAATGACTGTAATTTCCGGTCTTGAATCCTTGCAGAGAAAAATCGATGTGCGAGGCATGGGAGTTACAAGAGATGTTGTTCAGGATTTCTACATGAGTATTCTCTTTGATAATCCTCAGTTTTTCTACGTATTTACTTATTTGAAGTATGGATATGTAGGAGATGAAGTTCTTTATATTTACCCTCAGTATATCACATCAAATAAAAATCCCGGTGAGGATACAGATGAGGAAATAGCTAAGCAGAATATTGAAATCGGCAAAATGCAGGAGGCTTTTGATAGAAATACTCAGCAGCTTTTGTCAAGCGTAGATGAGTCTATGACCGATGAGGAAAAGCTTCTTGCTCTTCATGATGCATTGGTTTGTCATGTATCATACAGCAAAGAAAGCACTGGAAAATATAAAAACTCAATTTACACCGCTTACGGAGCTATCGTAGAGGGCACAGGCGTTTGTCAGTCCTATGCACTGGCTTATGAGTACCTTGTAAGACTTGCCGGAATACAGGATATTCACATTGTTTCAAATACAATTCATTCATGGAATATGGTTAAGCTTGACGGCAACTGGTACCATATTGATGCGACCTTTGATGACCCGGTAAGCGATGTTAACGGAAGAGTGCTGCATAAGTATTTCTTAATCAGCGACAAGAAGCTTTCAGAAAACGACAGCAGTGAAAGCCATGGAACATGGGCTCCAAATTATTCAGCAGAAAGCACAAAATACGACAGCGGCGATTATTACTGGCTTGATACCGAGTCCCAGGTAATATTTGACGGCGGAAAAATTTACTATGTGGATATGTCAAGCAATACGTCTGCCGGAAGTAAGATGGGAATTATTACACAGATAGACGAAAGTGGAAAGAAAACCCAGCTTGCAAAAACCGAAGACCTCTGGAGTGCCGGAACAGGTTTCTATGCAGGAAATTATACAAGACTTTTTAAAGAAGGGGATTACCTCTACTTTAATAATTCAACCACTGTTATGAGAGTCAATGTAAATGACTGCAAGCAGGAGGTTGTCTACACGCTTCCGGATGATATCAAAGAATCAAACTGCATTTACGGACTTAAAAAAGGTGACAATACAATTTACATTGGATACGGAAAAACACCTACCAGTGTTATGACAATTGTTGAATACAAATACGATTTCAACAGCGGTACAACTCCTAAATATGAAATGGGAGATGTGAACCATGATAATATTTTAAGCATTGCAGACGTAACAGCGGTTCAAAGTTATATTGCGGGAAACAGTGTAGAAATTGATATTTCCCTTGCAGATATGGACAAAGACAGCTTGATTACAATCGGTGACTGTACAGCCATTCAAAAGATTATCGCAGGAATGGCGGCTTAACAATCTAATAATCGACGGGCAGGAGATGAAAATCTTGTCCGTTTTTTATTTGTATGAATAATTGATTATAGCGGTTGATAAAATATTAACTTGTTGAATTATCATAAAAGTATTGAAAAATACATAAATAAATGGTACAATTTTATATGTAAGCTTTAACAGATAATAAAAAAGGAGTTGATATTTGATGTTAAAAAAGATGTTATCTGTTCTTATGGCGGCATCAATGCTTCTCAGTGTATTTGCGGTTTCTTTCACATCCGCAAGTGCTGCTGAATCGCCTCAAATTACCGGTGTAACCGGATATGCTGAAAGTGAGGACCCTACCCGTGTAATGGGTGACGCAGTAGACGGAAATACCGAGACTTTCTGGCATACAAAGTTTAACAGCAATGAAGTTAACTTTGAAACAGACACAAAGAACAGCTATTACTTGGATTTGGGTGCAGAATATTTTGTAGATAAATTCGAGTATGTGCCGAAGCAGAGAGCTGACAAGAACGGTAAGATTACAGATTTCGAACTTTACGGAACATTGGACACAGACAGAGAAAGTGCAGAGTGGTCTTTGATTACAACTGTAAACGGTTGGACTTATGGAACATCCGGCGAAGGTACAGAAAGTCATTCAGTAGAGATTGCTGATCCTAAGCCTTGGAGAATGATAAAGATTACAGTTAAAGGCTCAACAAAAAATGACGGAGATCCTAACAGCTTTATCTGTGCCGCAGAGTTCAGAGTTTTCGGAACTGAAGAGCCGTCAGAAGTTTCTGTATGGGAGTATGAAGAAGTAGGCACTGATTCTGCAAGAATTACAAAGTACAACGGAACAGATGTAAATGTTGTTATTCCTGAAACAATAGACGGAAGAACAGTTTCCTCTATCGGTGCAATGAGTACAAGCACATCAGTATTTAAAGAAGCTTACGACAAAGGCGTTATGATTGAAAGTGTTGAGATGCCTGATACAGTAGTGCTTATAAACCAGCATGCTTTCAGAGGTATAGCTTCTCTTAAAACTGTTAATCTGAGTCAGAATCTTACTGAAATCAGAACAAGTGCTTTCCTTGACTGCTCATCATTGGAGAAAATCGATATTCCTGCAACTGTTACAGATATAGGAAACAACGCATTTATCGGCTGTGAAGCTCTGAAAACTGTAATAATCAGAGGCAAAAATACATATATAAACAATGAAGGAGCTTCAGCTTATACAGCAGCTTTCGGATTTATGGAAATTTCCCAAAAGACAAAGATTGAGGGAATTACAATGGTTGGTGTAGAAAAATCATTTGCGCAGAGATATACAACGACATACCCACACATCGCTTTTATGACCATTGAAGATTATGAAACAAGACCTGAGCTTATGTGGGAATACACAATCAATGAAAGCAACAAGGAAGCAAGAGTTACAAAGTATCTTGGAAATGACGTAAACGTAGTTGTTCCCGATAAGCTTGAGGGATACGATGTAGTCGCTATTGAAGAATACACATTTAAGGATGCATATGATAAGGGAGTAAAGGTTGAAAGCGTTGTAATTCCCGATACAGTAATCTTTATCAGAGATAATGCTTTCAGAGGACTTGATTCTTTAAAGAGTGTTACAGTTGGAAATTCAGTAAAAACAATAAATAGATATGCATTCAGAGATTGTACCGGATTGGAAATTATTGACCTTCCGGCAAGCTGTAGTACACTTTCTGACGGATGCTTCATCGGATGTGCAAATCTCAAAACAATTATTATCAGAAGCGAAAATCCGTTTATTGATAATGCAGGAGCATCTTCATGGCTTGCAGCTATAGGATTTATGGATATAACCCAAAATGAAAAAATCGAAGGTATAACAATGGTTGGTGTTCCGGGAACAAATACCGAGAAATATACTCAGAAATATCCGCATATTAATTTCATGTCAATCGAGGATTATGAGAGAGGCGGAATTTTAGGTGATGTAAACGGTGACGATGAACTTACTGTTGACGACGCTACATTGATTCAGATGTACATTGTAGGAATGCCTGTTGAGAACTTTAATGTTGAGTTGGCAGATGTAAACGAAGACGGTCAAATCAGCATTTATGACGCAACATTGGTTCAGATTAAAATCGTAAATAAATAATTACAGAGACGTTGAAAAGTCAAATGTAAAAAGGGGAGAGGTTCACGCCTCTCCCTTGTATTTTGCAAAAATAAAACCGGCGGTTTTCCGATTTTGGATTACCGTCGGTTTTGTATGTACTAAAGATTAAATTACATTCCCAAAGCGGAAGAGTCAATGTACCAGCTGCCGTCAACCTTTACATAGCTCAATGACTGTGTTTCATCTTCAACACCATCTGCTTTTGCAAGAACGTCTGCTGTAGCTTTGTCACCGTCAATTTTGATGTTTGAAACTTCAAGCTTTACAGTTTTGATATCAAAAGGCATTGCTGACTCAAACTGCTCAATAATTGATGTGTAGTACTCGCTTTCTTTGAAGTCGTCCATTGACATTCCAAGAGCCTCGAGGGATGTTTCAAGCTGTTCCTTAACCTGAGCACCTGTTTCAGGCTCGATGCAATCGTAGATTCCCAAGATATCCATATCGTTCATGCATTTCTGGAATTTAGCTGTAACATCTTTGATTCCCTGTTCGTCTGCGCTGCCTGAATTTCCACCGCATCCTGCCAAAACAGTCATAGCCATAATCAGTACCAGAACAAGAGCAGATACTTTTTTCATTGTTTTCATTTTACTACCTCATTTCGTATAATAATTGGTGAGTACATTCTAATATAATTGTGCAGTTTTGTCAACACTTAATAAACTTAAATATAATAACATATAAATTATAAATGTGTTGTTTTAGTGTGGTTGAAATATAAGAGGTTAGTAATTGTTTAGGCAAATATAATTATTTTGTTTTTAGGTTAAAAAAATTTCCCGTCGCCTTATAACAACAGGAAATTTCTGTAATTTCTATTATGCAAGACCGCTGCCGCTTCCGTCAATGTACCATGTTCCGTCAATCTTTTTAAATGTAAGCTCGCTTGTGGAGTCTTCTACATCATCGGCGTTAAGTGTAACATCGGCTGTTGCGGTTTCACCGTCTATAACGATGTTTTCAGTGGTGAATTTTGCTGAACTTGGATTTGAGGAGAGCTGTGCAAAGAAGCTTGATGCGATTTCATCTTTAGTCATTCCAAATTCAGAAGCCTGGTCAATTACTGTCTGAACCTCGGCAGATGAATCAGGGTCGAAGCATTTGAGCATATCGTCAATGTTCTGAGTCTGAACACTTTTTTCAAACTGTGCTACAACCTCTTTGATTGCGTCTTCGTCGCTTGTTCCTGTTCCGCCGCATCCTGCAAATATTGCCACTGACAAAAGCACAGCAATAAGAAGAGCAGATACTTTTTTCATTGCTTTCATAATAATACCCCATTTCATATAATAATTGGTTACTAAATTCTAATACAATTGTACAATTTTGTCAATGGAATATGATAAAATCATATTAAAATTTTATATCGTAATCAGTTAAATATATTTCGGGGACTTTAAAGAGAAAGGTTTCGGACTCTCTGTTTTTAAAAAGCTTTTTGCCGCCGCAGTCGCCTGTAAGCTCTAAAAGCCGTTCTCTTTCAGTTGGCAGAAATATTGTGGGACTTCCGAAGCTGTTTTCTGAATATACACGACCCAGAGATTTTCCGCTTTTCTTAAACTCTTCCGTAAAATTTAAAAATTCATCGCTTTTAAAATGTGGCTGGTCGCAGACAAAAAAGCATAGAATGTGGTTTGCATCTGCTGAATTTACTCCGGCTCTCACAGAAGCGGCGATGCCCTCCACAGGGGGAGGGGCATCTATAACTTTATATCCGTATTCTTCCGCTTTTTCTGCGATTTCTTTATTGGACGTCACCACGGAAACCATGTAGTCATCTCTGTTTTTAAAAACAGAAACAATATCAAAGGCGTATAAAAATAATTTTTTGCCTTTAAATTCAGATGTCAGCTTGTTTCCGTTAAAGCGTCTGGAAGCTCCGCCGGCAAGAAGAATAATTTCCGTAATCATTATTTGTCCTCTTTTTCAGCAAGCGCCAAGGCTATCTGCTCCGCCTTTATTGGAAGTGTGCGGAAGAAAAGTCCTGTTGCATTGTAGATTGCGTCTGTGATTGCAGGGGATGGGGTGTTTATTACAAGCTCACCTATGGATTTTGCTCCGAAAGGACCTGTCGGCTCGTAACTGCTTTCAAATTCAACCTTGATAGTTCCTAAGTCTGTTCTGGCTGGGATTTTGTATTGCAGGAATGAATTGTTTATCATGCGTCCCTGTTCGTTGTACTGAATATCCTCATAAAGAGCCATTCCTATTCCCTGAACTATACCGCCTTCGGTCTGTACACGGGCAAGGTTTCTGTTTACAACTGTTCCGCAGTCAACTGCTGCGGCGTAGTCAACCACCTGAACATATCCTGTTTCAGGGTCAAGGTCGATTTCCGCAATTCCCACCATAAACGGAGGAGGTGAAATCGGGGAGGAGTGAGAGCAGGAGGCAGAAAGACTCTTGTTGTGTCCCTCAAAGCTTGCGTAACCGATTTCTGAAAGTGAAACGCTTTTTCCTGTTTCAAGGTCAAACACCTTTTCTCCGTCAAAGTCGCCTTTTTCCTTGTCAATGCCCAAAAGCTTGCAGCCTGTTTCAAGAATTTTTTCTCTAAGCTCCTGACAGGTTTTTACAACAGCCATTCCGGTAACATAGGTTGTGGATGATGCATAAGAGCCTGTGTCGTAAGGGGATTGGTCTGTGTCAACGCCTCTTACAGCGATTTTGTCTATATCACAGTCAAGACAATCCGCCGCCATCTGGGAAAGTATTGTGTCACAGCCTGTTCCCATATCGGTACAGCCTATAAGCAAGGTGTAGAAGCCGTCGTCGTTTAGTCTTATTTCTGCGTTTGCTATGTCAACACCGGAAATACCGCTGCCCTGCATAGCCATGGCAACGCCCACACTTCTTATGTGACCGTTATCAAGCTTTCTTGCCGGGTACTTGCTGTCCCAGTCTATCATCTCTTTGGCTTTAGCCATACATTTGTCAAGGGTACAGCTGTTGCATGGCTCACCGTAGTAGGTTTCCATTGTCTGACCCTCTTTTACCATGTTCATTTCACGGATTTTGCATGGGTCCATGTTCAGCTCTGCCGCAATTTCATTTACGGCAGTTTCAATGGCGTAAATTCCCTGGGTCGCGCCGTAACCTCTGTAGGCTCCGCCGCCCATTGTGTTTGTGTATACAACATCGCAGGCAAATTTTGCCGCTTCAAGATTTCCGTAAAGTGAAAGAGATTTGTGTCCTACAAGTCCGATAGTTGTCGGGCCGTGGTCGCCGTAAGCTCCGGCATTTGAAAGGGCGTAAAGGTCCATAACCTTAATTCTTCCGTCCCTGTCTGCGCCGATTCTGACTTTCATCTGCATTTGATGACGTGGTGAACCATTGGTCATGCTCTCTTCTCTTGTGTAAACAATATAAGCGGCTCTTCCGGTTTTCATTGTGACGATTGCCGGGAACTGCTCGCTTACAACGCTCTGCTTTGCGCCGAAACCGCCGCCGATACGTGGCTTAACTACTCTGATTTTTGATTTTGGAATTTCCAAAGCGTTGGAGAGGATTCTTCTCACGTGGAAAGGAACCTGTGTTGAGCTTACCACGTTAAGTCTTCCGTACTCGTCAATATAGGTAAAGGTGCGGAATGTTTCCATCATTGCCTGGCTGTTGGCTTTTGTGTTGTAGGTTCTCTCAAGTACAACATCGCAGTTTTTTAAGGATTCCTCAACATTGCCCACCTCAAAAACATCGCTGCTGCAAATGTTTCTGTTCTTGTCTGTTCCCACATTGCAAAGAGCCTTGAAATTGTCCTCCGGATGAACAATTATAGGGTTGTCCATTGCCTTTGTGAAGTCCAAAAGTGGTTCAAGGACATTGTATTTTACCTTTATAAGCTTTAAAGCCTTGTCAGCCGCCTTTTCATTTTCCGCCGCAACAATAGCCACAGGGTCGCCGGCACAGCGCAGAAGCTTGTCAAGAATAAGTCTGTCATAGGGGCTTGGCTCAGGATATGTCTGTCCGGCTGTAGTAAATCTTGAGTTTGGAACATCCTTATAGGTGAGTATGCACTCAACGCCGGGAACCTTCATAGCCGCCGCAGTGTTGATGTCAATAATTTCAGCCCTTGCGTGGGGGCTTCTCAAAAGCTTTACCACCAAAGCGTTCTGGGGAACAATATCACCTGTATAAACAGGTTTACCTGTAACAAGGCTCATTGCGTCTTTTTTTCTTATATGAGCGTTGACGTATTTCATTTTTGTTCCTCCTTTTGCTTAAAATCAAGATATTTCTTTATGGCTCTCATCTGGCTTTGATATCCTGTACAGCGGCAGAGATTGCCCTCGAGGTATTTTTTTATTTCCTCGTCTGTTGGATTTTTAAGCTCTTTTACCATTGCCAAAACATTCATAATAAATCCCGGACTGCAAAAACCGCACTGTTCGCCGCCCTCGTCCGCAAGAAAAGCTCCGAACTCTTCCGCTTCCTTTTGAAGTCCCTCAAGGGTGGTTATCTCCTGACCGTCGGCACGAACTGCCAAAACACTGCATGAAAGCACAGGATTCGAGTTCATATGAACGGTGCAAAGTCCGCAGTTAGAGGTTTCACAGCCTCTTTTAACGGAGTAACAGCCGTGACTTCTCAGATAATCTAAAAGAACTGTATCGGGGGCAACTTCGTCCTTGTAGGTTTTTCCGTTTATTTTAACTGTAATAATCATTGTTCGCCCTCCTTACAGACAAGTTTTTTATAGGCACGCTTCAAAAGTACAAGGCAGAGATGTTTTCTGTATTCCTTTGACGCCCTTGTATTGGTTCCAAACTCTGTTTCAGCTTGGATTTTTTCAAAGAATTTAAAAATTTCTTCAGAGTTTTCCACATCGGAACAGTCCATTGTGGAAACTTTTCCCCTCATTGGTCTTGCGCCCACAGCGGCATAAAGCTTTTTGCCGTCATATGCAAGGGAACAGTTTAAAACAGGAATGTCCGTCTGTGTGTTTCTAAAGCTTTCATAGGCGGCTTTTCTGCCGTCCTTTTTGATGTGTATGTTTACAACAATATCGTTGTCATAATCTCTTTGGGAGTATTCCTCCATGGAAACAGTTTCGCCGCCGGCAAGCTCAACCTCTGTACCCAAAACAATCAGAGAGGTGACAATATCTGAAAATCCGAAGCGTGAGAAAACACTGCCGCCTATAGTTGCGCAGTTGCGGAACTGCACGCCTACAATATGTGTAAATGCATCTTTAAAGTAATTGCCAAAATATTTTTCTATAACAGGGCTTGTTTCAATGTCACGGAGAGTGACCATAGCGCCTATTATTATTTCGTCGTCGGTTTCTGTTATTTTATCAAGTCCCAAACTGCTGAGGTCTATCAGTGTGTTGATGTTCTTTTTTCCCATCTTCATCCAACAGCCGCCGCCAAGAACTTTGTTGGTTCTTTTTTTGTTCAGTTCAAGGGCTTCCTGAAGGTCTGAAGCTTTAATATAATTTTGAGCCTTAAACAATATAATTCCTCCTTTTGCTGACAGAATTGACCTTTTATTTTTTGTCTTATTATATCATTTTATGTCAGGTTTTCCAATATAAAAATCCCTCTTCCGACAAATTAAGGTCATTTCCGTAAACGGGTATAAGTTTTTTCAAAAGGCTTTTTGCAAATTCATCCGTTTTTGGTATGATGTCCACTTTTTTATCCTTTATAAGCAAGATACCGTCGCCGTACTGTAGGGCAAGGTTGGGGTCGTGAACGCTGAGTATTATAAGCTTGTTTTGATTTTCCTTTGAAAGGGCTTTGACCTTTTTCATAAAATCCTGCTGGCGTTTTACATCAAGTCCCGAGGTTGGCTCGTCCAGCAGAATATAGTCGGTTTCCTGGGTAAAGGTTTTGGCAAGGCAGGCAAGCTGAAGCTCTCCTCCGCTTATTTCCTCTGTACTTCTCTGAGAAAGGTGGGAAATCCCCATTTCCTCTATATATTTTTTTGCCTTTTCCCTGTGGCTTTTTTGAGGCTGCTGAAAAGGGGAAAGGTAAGGGGTGGCGCCCATTGTTACAAAGTCCTCAACGGTCATTGACTGAGAATAAAATTTCTGGGGCATGTATGCGATTATTTTTGCTCTTTTCTTTATCGGTATGTTTTTAAGGGGAATATTGTCATAAAGAATATCGCCCTTTTCCGGCGTTATATATCCTCCAAGAGTTTTTATAAGTGTGGATTTTCCCGAGCCGTTAGGCCCTAAAAGAAACCATATTCCGCCTTTTGATATTTCAAAGGAAACATTTTCAAGTATTGGATTTTTATGAAACCCGGCGGTAAGGTCTTTTACCTGAATTTTCACAGTCTGTTTCCTCCTTTTTTATCAAAAAATCTTCTTATAAGCAGGAATGTAAGGAACACGCTTCCGAATAGTGATGTGAATATACTTATAGGAAGCTCAAGTCCCGAAATATTTCTTGCGAAAAGGTCGGCTGCCATCAAAAGCACGCCGCCGGTAAAGAAAACAGCACCCATATTTTTGCTTATGTCACGGCTTATGCAAAGTCTGACTATATGGGGAGCGATAAGTCCTATCCAGCTCACAACGCCCGCAACAGATACCACTGCGGAAACAGGCAGAGTGGCTAAAACTATAAAAAATATCCTTGTTTTAAGGGGAGAAATTCCCAAGCTTTGCGCCTGCTCGTCGCCGAGGGATAAAACTTTCAGGCGGTATCTCAAAAGATACATTAAAATCAAAGGGATTATTGTGATTGATACAACAAGTATGAGCTTGCTGTTTGTTGAGTTTTGAAATCCTCCCATAAGCCAGTATTCAATGGCTGGGAGCTGGTTTAACGGGTCTGCCACCATTTTGAAAATCATAAGCACAGCGGAAGCGGCACTGCTGACAATAATTCCAGCCAAAACCATGCCTAAAATCCTGTTTGATTTTACAAATGAGGACAGAAACAGGGCAAACGCCACCACCAAAAGTCCGAAAACAAAGGCAGAGCCCTGTACCGCCCACATGGCTGAGGGCAGGAAAAGCATGGCAAAAACTGCGCCTACGGAGCATCCGCTGGTGACGCCCAAAACATCGGGAGATACCAGTGGGTTTGAAAAAAGAGTCTGAAAAACTGCGCCAGAAACAGCCAAAGCTCCTCCGCCGTATGCCACCAAAAGCACACGGGGAAGCCTTATTTCCCAAAACAGGGAAACGGCAGTGGCTGACTCATGTCTGCCTGTTATAATCAGAAAAATATCCTCAAGTGATAAAGGGTATCTTCCGACGCAGGCGGAAACGAGTATAAGAGCCACCCATAATAGCGCTGTTATCAAAAGTCTTTTTTTCATTTCGGTATCTCCCGTTGTTATTGTTATATTTTTGTTTAAAGAAAATTAAGCCGCAGCTGTTTCGTAGTTGTTTACATCCTCAAGGGTTACGTCGATGTCGAAATACTCCTTGTAGAACTCTGATACTCTTGTTTCAAGGTCCTCATCGGAAACAAGCTCAGGGTGCAAGTCGTTTGCAAGCCACAAAACGCCCAAAGGTGCGGAAGCTGTCGGATAATCCCATGGCTCTATAGCTCCTGGGAATACCTTTACATTTTCCTCAGGTGACTGTGTTGCTGTAAGCTGAGGATATGCGGCGATAAATTCGTCCATTGTGTAATCGCTGTAGGAAACAACGTAAACCTTTTCAGGATTCCATGAGAGAAGCTCTTCTGCTGTTATGTCAACCCATGCGCTGTCCTCGATGGATGCGGCTGCGTTTGTGCCGCCTGCAATCTCGATGAGGTCGTTCTGGTACATGCCTGTTCCGGCTGTTCTCAGCATGTCACTGCCTGCGATGTAAACAAGAGGTTTGTTTTCAACGTCTTTTGTAAGCTCGGAAACCTCTGTGATAACCTGGTTGTAATCGTCGATAAGGCTCTGTGCCTTTTCCTCACAGCCTGTGAGCTTGCCCAAAATGTCAACTGTTTCAAGGAAGCTGTCAAGTGTTTCAGGGTCAATAACTACTACCGGAATGTTCAAAGCTTCAAACTGCTCTACAGAGTCGGAAAGCTTCTTTGGAATGATAACAAGGTCAGGTTCCAAAGCGGCGGTTTCCTCAACGTTTATGCCCTTGCCTGAGCCTACTGCCGGCAAATCAAGGAACTGAGGAGCGGCGAGCTTATAGAGTCCTCTTGTGTCTGCTTTCATCTCGATGCCCACAACCTTATCCTCTGCGCCAAGTGCGATGAGCAGGGAAGAGGAGAGATAGTAAGCGGAAACGATTTTCTCAGCCGGAGCCTCGAGGGTTACCTCTCTACCTATCTGGTCTGTAATTGTGATTTCGCCTGTGGTTTCTGCGGTTGTTTCCTGTGCTGCTGTGGTCTGCTCTTCTGTTGTGGTATCATTGTTTCCTGCGCATCCTGCGAAAACAGAGAACATCATAATCAAAGCCAAAAGAAAAGCAAGTGTCTGTTTTTTCTTCATTTCGAATTTTTCCTTTCTTTTTAATTTTATTTTATCAAAAAGGCGCAAGCCTTGTCGATAGCTTAATGTGTTTTTATTATATAATAAGGTTTTATTTATGTGAAAAATGTCAAATCAAAAGGGCTGTCATTCAATGTGGGCTAAACACGCCCGGCATTGAAGACAGCCCCGGGAATCCTGTCGTTAAGGACTCAAATATTCTTATTTGTCTTTGTATTCCTCACGGACAACCTTTGAAACCTTTTCGTCGTCTGTTTCTTTGTCCTTTGGAAGAATAAGGTTAAATACGGTAGCGATTACGAAAGTCATGATAATTCCGTTCTGTGCGAAAATCTGGCTAACCCATTCAGGCATAAGACTAAGTGACTCAGGAACCATACCGATACCAACGCCCAAGCCGAGAGCAAGGGAAATGATGATTTCGTTTCTGCCTGTGAGCTTCTCTCTCTGGAGTGAACGCATACCGCTAACCAAAATCATAGCGAACATGATTACAGCTGCGCCGCCCAAAACTGACTGAGGCATTACTGAGAGAATAGCGGAAAGCTTTGGAACAAATCCGCAGAGAATGAGGAAAACTGCACCGGTCATAATGCAGAATCTGTTTACAACCTTTGTAACAGCTACAAGACCTACGTTCTGGCTGAATGATGTGTTTGGAAGAACACCGAACACAGCAGCCAAAAGGCTTCCGAAACCGTCAGCGATTACGCCGCCGGAAAGCTCTTTGTCGGTTGCTTCTCTGTCAAGTCCGCCGTTGGCGATACCTGAAATGTCGCCGACAGTTTCAACGGCAGTTGCCACGAACATGATGAGCATTGCAACGATTGCCTGCCAGTTAAAGTCCATAGCTATCGGCATAAGATGTGGAAGGCTTATCCAGCTTGCCTCTGCAACCTGAGTAAAATCAACCATTCCAAGGCAGATTGCAAGGATATATCCAACGATAATACCGATAAGGATTGAGGAAACACTCAAAAATCCCTTTGTAAACTGCTTGAAGAAAACGATTGTGAGAACAACAACTGTACCTACCAAAAGGTGTTTCCAGTTGCCGTAATCTGCGCTGCCTGAGCCGCCTGCGAAATAATTAACGCCTACAGGAAGCAGTGAAAGACCGATTGACATGATAACAAGGCTTGTAACAACCGGAGGGAAAAGCTTTTTCAAAGGCTTGATGAAGAAACCTAAGAAAATTTCAAAAATTGCGCCTATGAGGGAAGCTCCCAAAATTGCGCCGTAGCCGTAGTTTACACCTATGGCTTTGCAGGTTCCGATAAAGCCTGAGCTTGTACCCATTACTACAGGAAGTCTGCATCCGACTTTCCAGATTGGATAAAGCTGAATAAGGGTTGTGATACCTGCAATGAACATTGCGTTCTGAATAAGCATTGTTTTCATAGCCGGGTCCATCTCAATAAGACCGCAGACAATGAGCAGAGGGGAAACATTGCCCAGAAACATTGCAAGAACGTGCTGAATTCCCAAAGGAATTGCCCTTGACAGAGGTACTCTTCCGTCAAGCTTGTAAATGTTGCTTACTTGATTTGACATAAAAAAACTCCTCATATTATTTGCGTTTTTCGGCATAATATGAGGCAGGCAGGGAAACAGACGCCATTTTTAAAATGACGTCTGCCGTTATTCCTGCGTAGTCCTTTATTACGGATAAAGGGTAGAAACTTACAGCCCATTATGCTGAAATATACGCATTTTTTTTAAATTTTAACATACTTTAGCGGAGTTTTAAAGGCATTAACTCCAAAAAGTGACGGCTTTATGAATTTTCGTATTATTGTACGAAAATTCCGGAAATTTTCTTTACATATGTCATGTTTTGACAAAAAATCACAGTAAAATAATGTTGCCCTCTTTGCATTTTTCAACCATATCGGCAGGCCACAGGGAAACCTGTACTTCGCCGATGTGAGCTTTGTCAAGCATAAGCATACAAAGTCTTGACTGTCCGATGCCGCCGCCTATTGTAAGCGGGAGTTCATCGTTTAAAATCATCTTATGATATTCAAATTTTGTTCTCTCTGTTGCATTGCAGATTTCAAGCTGTTTCATAAGTGACTGAGCATCAACTCTTATTCCCATTGAGGAAATCTCAAGGGAAGCGTTTAATGCGTTGTGCCAGAAGAACAGGTCGCCGTTTAAGCTCCAGTCGTCGTAGTCAGGTGCTCTTCCGTCGTGCTTCTTGCCGCTTTTGAGAACAGAGCCAATCTGAGAGATAAACACAGTGCCGTGCTCTTTTGTGATTGCGTTTTCTCTTTCCTTTGAGGTCATGTCAGGATACATATCCTCAAGCTCCTGAGATGTTATAAAGAATACATCTCTGTTGAAGTCGCCCTGGATTTTAGGATACTTTGCTTTTACCCCATAGAAAGTGTCAACAACTGCATGGGCGATTGTTTCAACTGTCTTTTTCAGAAAATCTGTGTTTCTGTCCTCTCTTGTGAGAACTCTTTCCCAGTCCCACTGGTCAACAAAGATTGAATGTGTGTTGTCAACATCGTCGTCACGTCTTAAAGCATTCATATCTGTGTAAATACCCTCGCCGTTTTGGTATCCGTAACGGTGGAGAGCCATTCTTTTCCATTTTGCCAAGGACTGTACAACCTCGGCAGTGCCGTCGATTTCCTTCATGGAGAAAGAAACCTTGCGCTCAACTCCGTTAAGGTCGTCGTTTATTCCGCTGTCGCTGAAAACAATAAGGGGAGCGGTAATTCTGTCAAGGTTAAGTCCTGCGATAAGCTTTTTCTGGAAAGTATCTTTGATGTATTTTACCGCACTTTGAGTTTCTCTCAAAGTAAGCGGTGAGGAGTAGTTCTCCGGAATTATAAGATTTTTCATATTTTCTTATCCTTTCGTAGTGTTAGAAAGCCTTATCTGATGCTTCCTACTGTTCTCGGGTAAAGAATTACGTCACGGATGTTGCTCATACCTGTTACATACATGATAATTCTTTCAAAGCCAAGACCGAAGCCGCTGTGCGGAACAGAGCCAAACTTTCTAAGCTCAAGGTAATCTGCATATTCATCCATGTTCATGTTTCTTGCTTTCATTGCCTCAACCAGCTTGTCGTAGTCAGCTTCTCTCTCGCTGCATCCGATGATTTCGCCTACGCCGGGAACAAGAAGGTCTGTTGCGGCAACTGTCTTTCCGTCCGGATTTTGCTTCATATAGAAAGACTTGATGTCCTTAGGATAGTTTGTGATAAATACAGGCTTGTTGAATACTTCCTCTGTGATGTATCTTTCATGCTCTGTCTGAAGGTCGCAGCCCCACTCAACAGGGTATACAAACTCTTTCTTTGCGTCCTTGAGGATTTCGATAGCCTTTGTGTAATCGAGAATTTCAAACTCGCTGTCCAAAAGGTGCTGGAGCTTGTCGATAAGACCCTTTTCAAAATGCTGGTTGAAGAAAGCAAGCTCCTGAGGGCATTTTTCCATAACGTCTCTTACTATATATTTTATCATGTCCTCGGCAATTTCGATTATGTCGTCAAGCTCTGCAAAAGCAACTTCCGGCTCAATGTGCCAGAACTCTGCAACGTGTCTTGGTGTGTTGCTGTTTTCAGCTCTGAAGCTTGGACCGAATGTGTAGATTTTGCCCATTGCCATTGCGGCAACCTCGCCCTCAAGCTGACCTGAAACGCTCAGACCTGCTTTCTTGCCGAAAAAGTCGTTGCTGTAGTATTCCTCTTCTGATTTGTACTGGTCGGAATAACCAATTGTAGTTACCTTGAATACCTCGCCTGCGCCCTCGCAGTCGCTTCCTGTGAGAAGAGGTGTGTTGATATATACATAGTTTCTGTCCTGAAAATACTTGTGGATTGAGGCAGCCATAACTGAACGAACTCTCAAAACAGCGTTAAATGTGTTGGTTCTAACTCTGAGGTGTGGCATAGTTCTCAAAAATTCAAGGGTGTGGCGTTTTTTCTGCAAAGGATAATCTGCCGGACAGTCGCCCAAAAGTGTGATTTCCTTAGCGTTTATCTCAACACTGCCCTGTCTTGCAGGAACTACTGTACCTGTTACCTTTAAAGCAGTTCCAAGCTTTAAAGCAAAGTCGTAATTGTCAAGGGCTGACTTGTCGATTACGATTTGAAGATGTTTAAGGCTTGTTCCGTCGTTCATCTCGAGAAAAGCCATGTTTTTTGAATCTCTGGAAGTTCTTACCCAGCCGCATACTGTGACGTCTGTGTCTACATATTCAGCTTTTGTCTGAATGTCTTTAATGTCGATGTGTTTCATAAGTTTTCTCCTTGTATACTTTTGTTTTATTTAAGATTATTATTTCCAAAATAAAAAACCGCCGTCCTATTTAATTAGGACGAGCGGCTATAACACCCGTGGTACCACCTATATTACCGGAAAACCGGTCACTCTAAGCTTCATAAAAAAGCATCCTGTTTAACGCACAGTCAACGGCATCACCTACTTGGGGATATTCCTGTTCAGATAGCTGCTCCGAAGTGTTATTCACGAAAGCTCTGCTGTACGGTTCACACTGTCCCGTACTCACTGTAAGCGAATTCTTTTGCTACTTCTCTTCATCATAGCATTTAAGGCTTTTGTTAAATTTTTATTATCAGCTCTGCAAAATGACTTTACAAAGCGCAGATTACTTAATCATTATATGCTTTATAAAAACTTATGTCAAGTATTTGATGTGATTTTTAAGGATAAAAAAATATTTTTTGAAAATCAGTAATCACTATTGACTTTTACTATATATGGTGCTAGAATATGTGTGCACTCAGAGAGAAACACAATATTTAGTAATGGAGGTTAACTTATGAATATAAATGTAGTAGGCGGAAATCTTTCCCAGGAAGAGATAAATGTATACGTTGAACAGCTTAAAGCAAATCATCCTGATAAATATATAAAATCTGTAGAACTTAAAGTAGACGGCGAGTTCGTTGACATGAGATACGAGTATGACCCTGTTCCTTTTGAGAGAATCAGAAGAATTACAGGCTATCTTGTAGGAACTGTTGACCGTTTCAACAATGCAAAGAAAGCAGAAGTAAACGACCGTGTAAAGCACAGCTTGGGCTGCTCCTGCTCAATGGAAGAAATCGCTTAAAATTTTTCCTTAGTTAAACACTATCCTTAACATAATAGATATCCGGCAAAAGTCTTGATAAAAATCAAGGCTTTTTTTCTTTAATAACGCTTTCATTAAAACTTCCTTAATAAAAACAACGCCTCGAAAACTCGGGGCGTTAATTTTTTATGGTATATTTAAGAAAACAGATGTATTTATTATTTGTTTTCTTCTTTGAGAACCTCTTTGATTGCGTCTCTTAAAATGCCGAGACCCTCAAGAAGTGTTTCGTCCTCGATAATAAGAGGAGGCATTGTTTTCAAAACAGCGTTCTTTCTGCCTGCGCCCTCGATTATGAGCTTATGGGCAAAAGCGTAATCCTGAACCTTATCGGCAAAGCCCTTTACAGGAATTTCGGAGAAATCAATTCCCCAGATAAGTCCTATGCCACGCATTTTAATTCTGCTGTCAAGAGGAAGAATTTCTTTTTCAATAAATTCTTTTTCGATTTCGCCTTTTCTTCTTGTTTCTGCTTCGATGTTATGGCTCAGCATGTACTCAAGACCTGCTTTTGCAGTGATAAAGGCAATCTGGTTTCCTCTGAATGTTCCGTTGTGCTCGCCCGGTGTGAATACGTCAAGCTCAGGCTTGAACAAAGTCAAAGCCAGAGGGAAGCCGTAGCCGCCGATTGATTTTGAAAGTGTAAAGATGTCAGGCTTAATTCCGGCACGTTCAAAGGAGAAGAAGGTTCCGCTTCTTGCGCAGCCAACCTGAATATCGTCAACTATAAGGAGAATTTCGTGCTTTGTGCAGAATTCTCTTACTCTTTTCAGCCATTCAACATCGAATACCTGAATTCCGCCCTCTGCCTGAATTGTTTCAATAACAAAAGCGGCCGGCTTTTCAACACCTGAATGGTCGTCTGTGAGAAGTGTTTCCATGTACTTGATTGTGTCAAGCTCAGGGAACATATAAGGTGCAGGAATGTGAACTACATTTGAGTCAAGGGGAACGCCTGCGCCTCTTCTTGAGGCTTTGTCAGTGGTGAGAGCCAAAGCGCCCAATGTCATTCCGTGGAATGCGCCCATGAGAGCCCAAACAGTTCTGCGCTTTGTGTACTTTCTTGCAAGCTTCAAAGCGGCTTCAACAGCGTTTGTGCCTGTAGGGCCCGGGAACATGATTTTGTAGTCCAAATCTCTTGGCTTCAAAACCTTTTCCTCAAAATATTCTATAAAATCTCTTTTAGCTGTGGTATACATATCAAGTGAATGAGTTATACCGTCGTTTGCTATATAGTCGAGAACTTTTTCCTTTATATAATCGTTGTTGTGGCCGTAGTTTACAGCACCTGCTCCGCAGAAAAAGTCTATATATTTATTTCCGTCCTCATCGAAGAAGAAAGCTCCCTTTGATTTAGTGAAAACAGTAGGGAAATGTCTGCAGTATGAACGGACTTCGGACTCGTATTTTTCAAATGCTAAAGTATTCAAACCGATACTTCCTTTCTGATAACTATACATATACAAGTTTTCATTCATTTGCCATTATACAATTACCTGTTAATGAAGTCAACAAAAACAGGACTATTCCTTAATAAAATATTAAGGCTGGAAAGTTTAAAAAATTATGCATAATATCTATCAATTTCAAATGATTTGTGGTAGAATACATTCATACAGTGCTTAGAGGGTATGACATCATTTGCATACTTAAAAACATAAACAATATTGATAAAAAAGCATGTGCGCTGTATAAATATCTTATTTTAGGAGCAGGAGAAAATTATATGCAGGACGATTTACTCAAGAGAATTAACGAACTTGCAAAAAAGAAAAGAGAACAGGGACTTACAAAAGAAGAGCAGGATGAGCAAAAGGCTCTCTATGCGGTTTATCTCAAAAACTTTCGTGAGAATTTCGACAAGCAGCTTGATTCGGTAAGTGTAAAAACTCCCGACGGCAAGGTTATTCCTTTTAAGGAGTTTAACAGAAAAAAAGATTTATAATTGATGGTGCAGAATATTATTTATAGAAAGATAATTTGAGGTGATTTTTTTGAACGAAAACGCAATAATGGGTATTGTTATATTCATTTGTATATTGTTTTCCGCATTTTTTTCGGGTACAGAAACAGCTTTTTCTACAGTAAATCAGGTAAGACTTAAAAGCTATGCAGACAGCGGCAGTAAAAAGGCAAAGCGTGCCAAGACTGCTCTTTATATCTGCGACAACTACGACAAGACTATTACCACTATTCTTATAGGAAACAACATAGTAAACCTGGGCGGTTCTTCACTTGCCACAGTTTTGTGTATGAATATCTGGGGCGACATGGGTGCGGCTATCGCTACCGGCGCAACCACATTTTTGGTTTTGACATTCGGCGAGATTATACCTAAATGTATAGGAAAAGAGAGCAGTGAAACCATTGCCCTTTATACAGCCGGAATACTCAGAGTATTTATGTTTGTTCTTTATCCTATTGCGCTTTTCTTTATAGGACTGAAAAGTATAGTTATAAAGATGCTGAGAATAAAGAACGACGCACCATCTGTTACAGAAGATGAGCTTAAATACATAATAAATAGTATCGAGGAAGAGGGCGTGCTGGAACAGCAGGAAAAAGAGCTTGTGCAGTCAGCCTTGGACTTTGACGAAAAGACAGCCTTTGAAATCCTCACACCGAGAGTTGACATGACCGCAGTTGACATAGACAGCGATTATGAAACAATGAAAAAGACAATCCTTGAGGAGCGTTTTTCAAGAATACCGGTATATCAGGGAAATTACGATAATATAATAGGTATAATCCACAGCAGAGATTTCCTTGAGGAAATGGCTATGAGCGTAAAGCCAAATATCAAAAAGCTTATTCAGCCTGCCCAGTTTGTTTACAAGAACCAGCGTCTTTCCGATATCCTTACCGAATTTAGAAAAAACAAGCACCATATGGCAATAGTAATCGACGAGTACGGCGGAACATTGGGACTTATCACAATGGAGGATTTGCTTGAGGAAATTGTGGGAGAAATCTGGGACGAGGACGAGGAGGAAGAAAAGCTCTTCACAAAAATCGAGGACGGAACCTACAAGGTAAGCGGCGATATGCCGTTGGAAGAGGTATTCGGACTGTTTGGTGTAAGCACAAGAAATCTTGATACGGACAGTATAACAATAGGCGGATTTTTCCTTGATAAAAAGGGTGAAATTCCAAAGGCGGGAGATTCTTTGGAGATTGACGACCTGAAGATTACCGTTATGGAAATAGAGGACCAGAGAATTATTACCCTTCTTGTTGGCTATTCAGATAAGGAAGAACCTGCTGAAGAACAAAAATAAAAACTAAAAATTTTCATAGAGGACGTGCATTTTTGTGCGTCCTTTTTATTTTTTAAGGGTAAAAATTTCCAATGTGAAAATGCTTAAAATAAAGAGTAAAAAACAGTTGAAGAAGTGTTGCAATAATGTTATAATCAAATTTAAAGCTATGCATTTTGAGGCTTTTTTCGGGAATAATTTTCTCGGAGGTGTTTTCAAATGGCAAAAGCTGAAAAGAAAAATACAAAGAGCAAAAAGCTCCGACAGGCGGTTTCCGAAGAGGAAAATCCGGTGGAACAGGCTCAGGAGGAAGAGGAAAACAGTCCCCAGTCGGCTCCAATGGAGGACTGCGGCATGATAGCTGCCAGTCACAAGGGGAAAAATATAAGGTGTCTTACGATTATCGGGGAGATAGAAGGTCATTTTATATTGCCTGCTCAGAACAAAACTACAAAATACGAACACGTTATTCCTCAGCTTGTAGCGGTGGAGGAGGATCAGAATGTTGACGGACTTTTGATACTTATAAACACCGTGGGGGGAGATGTGGAGGCGGGTCTTGCCATTGCAGAGGTTATCTCCGGAATGAAAAAACCCACGGTTTCAATTGTTTTGGGAGGCGGACACTCAATCGGAATCCCTTTGGCTGTGGCGGCTAAAAAGAGCTTTATCGCAAGAAGTGCTTCCATGACAGTGCATCCCGTAAGGACAAACGGGATAACCCTGGGAGTGTCCCAGTCCTTTGAGTATTTCAAGAGAATGCAGGACAGGATAAATAACTTTGTCTGCCGAAATTCCAATATTTCAAAGGAAAGATACAGCGAGCTTGTGCTGAATACTGGAGAGCTTGTGATGGATGTGGGAACAATTCTTGAGGGCGAGGACGCTGTGGAAGAAGGTCTTATAGACAGCGTGGGAAGCGTCAGCGATGCTATGGAGTGCCTTTATTCCATGATAGGAAAAGGAAGCTCAAGGACAAAAAGAAAATCAAAGCAGGAAAAAGAAAACAATTAAGGTCAGAAATGCCGCATAAGGGAAAGTCCTTTGTGCGGCAGTCACAACGGAGGTACATAATGTCAATTTTTGAAGCGATTATCAACGGTATCGTGCAGGGATTAACAGAATTTCTGCCAGTATCCAGCAGCGGTCATCTCTCCATAACTCAGCATATTTTGGGAGTTACCGACAATAATCTTTTCTTTAACGTAATGCTGCATATCGGTACTTTGTTTGCGGTATGCGTATTTTACCACAAGCTTATCTGGAGACTTATCAAGGAGTTTTTCGCACTTGTAAAGGATGTATTCACAGGAAAGTTTAAGTGGTCACAGATGAACGAAGAGCGCAACATGATTATGATGCTCATAATCGGTCTTTTGCCTCTGTTCTTGCTGTTTGTTCCGATTCCTTTTGCCGGAGTCAACGGAAAAGACCTTGCTGATATCTGGACAGGTCAAAAGTATTTTATAATTGTAGGTTTTGCACTTCTTGCAACCTCAGTTCTTCTCACTTTGGGAGATATTAAAAACAAGAAAACAACTCTCAGATACAAGAAAGCCGGAAAGCTTCGTGCAGACGGCGCAGGCAGACGCAGACTTAAAGTGGGCGACGCAATAGTTGTTGGTCTTACTCAGTGCTGTGCAGCTGTATTCCCCGGACTTTCACGTTCAGGTTCAACACTTGCCGCAGGTGAGATGAGAGGACTTAACAAGCAGAAAATGCTTGATTACACCTTTGTTCTTGCAATTCCTTCAATCCTTGCAGCTGCGGTATTGGAGCTTAAAGACGCTTTGGGTGCAGAGGGCGGACTTACAGGAAATGTAAGCGTCGGTGCAATTATTGCCGGAATGCTGGCCGCAGCTATTGTGGGATATCTCTCAATAGTTCTCTTTAAGTGGCTTCTTAAAACCGATAAGATGATTGTGTTTATTGCATACACAGCTATTGTAGGTATTGCTGTAATTATAATAAGTATTATTGAAATATCCACCGGTGTAAACGTATTTACCGGTATGCCAATCGTTTAAAGCCTGGTGTTTAATTTAAATAATTAAAAGACAGGAATAAAAAATCGGAGGTGAGGGGATTGGCAGCGACTAAAAAAACAAGCGGAAAATCAAAAAGCTCCGCATCTTCCAGAAATTCTTCAAAAGGCAGAACGGCTTCAAAGACCCAAACTTCTAAAAGAAAAAATACAAAAAATCAGTCCCAAAGAGAGGGCATGAGCCCCAGAGTAAAGGCTATTTTATATGCTGCCGCCTGTGTTGTATCAGCTATGCTTTTGCTGATACAGGGCGGTCTTGTATGGGGATTTTTCAGGAGTGTTCTTTTCGGTATATTCGGAGTGGCGTCCATAGGACTTCCGGCGTTTCTCGGATACATGGCATACATAACCACAAAGGAAAGAACGCTTTTTAAAGGAAGCATGAAAATGTGGCTTGCTGCCGGTATTGTATTTGTGCTGGACTGCTTTTTCTATCTGTTCAGTTCGGAACAGTTTTTGGAAACGGGATTTTTCACAGCTATGAAAAACCTTTACATGCAGTCAGCTTCCTCAGCTACAATATTTACATGCAGAGGCGGTATTCTCAGCGGACTTTTGGGATATCCCATGCTTCAAAACATGGGTTATGTTCCCACAATTCTCATATATGTGCTTGCTTTGGTTGTCTTGATTATGCTAATCACCGAGAGCTCAATTTCTGATGTGGGAAGAGCTGTAAAGAAAGCCGGCAAAAAGTCAAATGCTGTTGTGGGCAGAACCTTTGATATGGCAAAGGAAGCCAAGGAAAAGCACCGTCAGAAAAAGGCTATTGAAAGACAGCAGGAAGAAGATTTGTATTACAGCGATTATCCGCCGGATATTCAGTATGATGTTGAATACGGATATAACGACGAATATTATGAGGAAACTCAGCCTCAGTATACAAATAATCCGTATATGACTGTTGACCAAAGAGTTGGAAGCATAGATATTCCTGTGGACGGAATGTCATCACAGGGAAAAGCTCCCCAGAAACCACAGAGGGACAACAGCGGAAATTTGGGTTCTCAGCTGGTTGACGCAGTGAGAAAGGGAAACAAAAGGACAAATGTTTCCGATATAGCAAAAGAAATTACCAGAAAAAAACAGAAGGATGAAACCTTTAACACAGACAGCTCCCAGCCTTTGGCGGACGGTATAGAAAACCCTTTTGCAGGTGTCAGCAAGACCGCCGTTCTCAATAGTCAGGAGGAAAGTGAAGCTCATCAGACTGTAGAGTATAAGCTTCCGCCTGTTCAGCTTTTGAAACCTCCATCATCATCAAACGATTTGGGCGCAATGGAGGAGCTTCAGGGCAACGCCAAAAAGCTTATCTCCACCTTGGAAAGCTTCGGAGTAAAGGCTGAAATCGTGAATATATGCCGTGGACCATCAGTAACCAGATACGAGCTGTCACCGGCTCCCGGCGTTAAAATAAGTAAAATAACAAACCTTGCCGACGACATAGCTCTAAACCTTGCCGCAGACGGAGTAAGAATTGAAGCTCCTGTTCCCGGCAAAGCCGCTGTGGGTATAGAGGTTCCAAACAAGGTTGTAAACATGGTTTCAATACGTGAGCTTATCGACTCCGACCAGTTCAGAAAGGGCAAAAGCAAGCTCACCTGTGTGCTGGGAAGAGATATCACCGGCGATATTGTAACCCTTGATTTGGCAAAAATGCCCCACCTGCTTATCGCAGGTACAACCGGTTCAGGTAAGTCTGTTTGCGTAAACGCACTGCTTTTGAGTATACTTTATAAAGCTACTCCCGAACAGGTAAAGCTTATACTTATCGACCCGAAGATGGTTGAATTTTCAAAGTATAAGGGAGTTCCACACCTGCTTATTCCGGTTGTGGCGGACGCCAAAAAAGCCGCCGGCGCACTTAACTGGGCGGTTTCCGAAATGCTACAGAGATACAAGGTATTTTCAGAGTTTGAGTGCAAGGACATATATTCCTTTAATAAGCTTGTAGAAGCAAACATCAAGTTTATGGAGGAAAACAGTACAGACGAGGAAGAGCGTCCAATGGAAGTAAACGGTCTGCCCGTTCCAAAGGAAAAATTCCCTCAGATAGTTATCGCCATTGACGAGTTCGCCGACCTTATGATGGCTGCTCCCGGCGAGGTTGAAGAGTCTGTATGCCGTCTTGCACAGATGGCAAGAGCCGCAGGTATGCACTTGGTAATCGCCACACAAAGACCGACAGTAAACGTTATCACAGGTGTTATCAAGTCCAACATCCCATCAAGAATTGCCTTGAAGGTTGGTTCAAATACAGACTCGAGAACAATTCTGGATATGGGCGGCGCAGAAAAGCTTATAGGTAAGGGCGACCTGCTCTATATGCCTGTAGGTGCGGCAAAGCCCATACGTGTGCAGTGCTGTTTTGCTTCCGACGACGAAATCGACAGGGTAACAGCCTACACCAAGAAGATGCACAAAGCGGCGTATAACACAGAAATCGAAGAGAAAATAAGAAGAATTGCCGCCGAGGAGATAAATTCCAAGGGTAAATCCTCTGAGACGGTTGATTCGGAAAGTGACGACGACCACGATTCAATGATAGAGGAAGCGATTAAATGTGTTCTTGAAGCCGGTCAGGCTTCGACCTCTATGCTTCAGAGAAGACTGAAAGTGGGATATGCCAGAGCCGGACGAATGATAGACGAAATGGAACAAATGGGAGTTGTAGGTCCCTATCAGGGTTCAAAGCCCAGAGAGGTTCTAATGACATATAATCAGTGGCTGGAACGAAGCAATTTGAGATTTGACAGAGCTCCCGAAAGCGGAGCCGTAAACAACGAGGAAGAGGAAACGCCGTAAGGCTTTTCTCTTCCTTTTATATGTAAGGCTTTAGTTTTCTTAAAAGATATGATATAATGGAAAAAACGAAACAGACTGCTGCGGAGGTTTAGAATGGCTTTTTTACCTATAAATGGAAAAGAAATGAGAGAAAGAGGCTGGGACGGCGTTGACTTTGTAGTTGTTACAGGCGACAGCTATGTTGACCACCCCTCTTTCGGTACTGCTATTATATCCAGAGTTTTGGAAGCTGAGGGTTACAAAGTGGCTGTTCTTCCTCAGCCAAACGTAAACAGCGACATGGATTTTAAACAGTTCGGACAGCCACGACTGGGTTTCATGGTTTCTTCAGGAAACATCGACAGCATGGTTGCCCACTACACCGCCGCCAAAAGAAAGAGAAGCGACGACGCATACACAGCAGGCGGAAAGGCCGGCAAGCGTCCGGACAGGGCGGTTATTGTTTATTCACAGAAAATTAAGTCAATATACCCCGACTCTCCGGTTATAATAGGAGGTCTTGAGGCTTCACTGAGAAGATTTGCCCATTATGACTACTGGGACGACGCTGTGCGCCCATCTATTCTTTTTGACAGCGGCGCTGATATTTTGTCCTACGGAATGGGCGAAAAGCAAACCATTGAAATAGCCGACAGATTAAACAGAGGTTTTCCCATTGAAAGCCTTTACGACATAAGGGGCATATGCTATGCTGTGGACACAAAGGACTACACTCCGGGCCCGGCGGTGGACTTGCCATCCTATGAAAGGGTAAAGGAAAATAAAAAGGACTACGCCATAGCCGCAAGAAAAGAGCTTGAGGAGTCCGACGCTGTAAGGGGACGTGTGGTAATTCAGCGTCACGGTAAAAAAATTCTTATACAAAATCCCCCTATGACGCCTCTTACTACAGAGGAGCTGGACAGGGTTTATTCACTTCCTTATGAAAGATACTATCATCCATCCTATGAAGCTTTGGGCGGAGTTCCGGGTATTCAGGAGGTTGAGTTTTCCATAACCCACAACCGTGGGTGCTTCGGCGCATGTAATTTCTGCTCCATAGCATTCCATCAGGGAAGAGCTATAACTGTAAGAAGCATGGAAAGCGTTATTGACGAGGCGAAAAGACTTACTGAAAACCCGCGCTTTAAGGGCTATATACACGATGTGGGCGGCCCTACAGCAAATTTCCGCCTGCCTTCCTGTAAATTGCAGGAAAAAGCAGGTCTTTGTAAAAACAAGAAATGTCTTGCGCCTACACCCTGTAAAAATCTTCAGGTTTCACATACCGAATATATAGAAATGCTGAGAAAGCTGAGGTCTTTGCCGAAAATTAAAAAGGTATTTATAAGAAGCGGAATAAGATTTGACTATCTTATGGAGGATGAAAGCCGTGAGTTTTTCAGAGAGCTGGTAGCTCATCACATAAGTGGTCAGCTTAAAGTGGCTCCCGAGCATTGTTCGGCGGCGGTTTTGGACAAGATGGGCAAGCCTCATATTGAGGTTTACAAAAAATTCCAGGATGAATTTTACAGGACAACCAAAAAGATAGGCAAGGAACAATATTTGGTTCCTTATCTCATGAGTTCTCACCCAGGCTCTACAATGAAAGACGCTGTGGAGCTGGCTCTGTTTTTGAAAAGGGAAAAAATACATCCCGAACAGGTTCAGGATTTTTATCCAACGCCGGGAACAATTTCAACCTGTATGTTTTACACAGAGCTTGACCCCTACACATTAGAGCCTGTTTATGTTCCGAAAACTCCCGAGGAAAAGGCGATGCAGAGAGCTTTGCTCCAGTATTTTAACCCGAAGAACAAAGCCCTTGTAATAAAAGCTCTTAGAATTGCCGGAAGAACCGATTTGATAGGAACTGGCAAAAACTGCCTTGTAACTCCCGATAGGTCTTTTGTACAAAATAATCAGCAAAAGAACAGAAACAGCGGAAAGAGTAAGCTTTCCAAAAATAAAAAATTATCAAACAAAAAGAAAAGATAGAAAAAAACAACCCCGGAATATTATTCCGAGGTTGTTTTTCTAAAATGTTTGGGAGACTATTGACTTGGAGTTATCTTCAAGTGTTATCATAAATTAAAAAAAGGATGGAGGTTTTCTTTATGACGATTGCCCAAGTCAGCGAAAAATACAATATAAGTGCCGACACTCTCCGCTATTATGAAAAAATAGGACTTATTCCGCCTGTCCGCAGAACCCCGGGAGGTATAAGGGATTATTCCTCCGAGGATTGTGGTTGGGTTGAGTTTATAAGGTGCATGAGAGATGCCGGCGTACAGGTAGAGGCTTTGGCGGAATATGTCAAGCTGTTCCAGCAGGGGGATGCAACAAAAGATGAAAGAAAAAATATCCTGATAGAACAGCGTCAAAAGCTTGTTGAGCAGCTTGAAAAAATACAAAAGTGTATTGAAAGGCTGGATGTAAAAATAAATAATTACGACGGAATAGTTGTTACCGCCGAAAATAAACTTAGAAACGGTTTTGCAGATGGTGAAACCTCAATTTGTGAAAAGTCTTAAGGCAATCTGCATATAGTGTTTATAAAGCAGTCCGAATCTGTGGCGGTACACATCTTTCCAGGGTTTTGATTTTCCGCAGAAATGAAGTATTGCAGTGTTTCTCATAACCCAGTCAGCGTCCGCTGTTCCTCCGCTTCGGAGAAGATAACTGCTGTAGTTTCTTGCATCGTAATTCCAGATAAAATCGTTGATTTCCAGAATTTTATTTCCATAAAGTACGTTTAAAATGTCCTGGTCTGGAAGTATAAGCTCACGGCTGTGGGTCTTGGCAAATCTGAAAATCTCTTCGGGATTTACTTCTCTTCTTGCCATAGGAAGATTTATCAGAAGTACGCCGGAGTTGTAGTATTTGGTTGCTGTCCCCAGTCTAAGTTTGTTTACGCTGTTTGATATATCGGTTTTTCCTGTATGAGCGGCGGCTGCGAAAATATTGCCGCCCATATCCATATCCCAAAGGGGACGGAGAGGATTTATAATAAGCAGATCAGGGTCAAGATAAATTATCTTATCAAGGTCCTCAGGGAGAAGTTTTTGAGCGCAAAGGCGGTAGTACATTTCCTGAGGATAGAGCTTGCCTGTTGGTATGTCCTGAAAATATTTCTCGTCTACCAAAATAGGGAAAAATCCATAACCGAATTTCTCCATTGTCTTTTCAGTTCCGGAAAGACGATTTTTTGAAATGCCTCGGTGAATAAGGTATATGTTGAATTTCTCGCCCGGATTGTTTATATACAAAGAGGTTAGCATTACACTGAGCTGAGGCATATAGTTTTCATCTAAAGTTACCAGTATATTTATTGGTTGCAAAATATCTCCCCTTTATTTTTTGATTGTATTGCTGCCTTTTTGAAAAAGGTAATCACTACTGTTATTGAGAAATTTTATTGCAAAAATGGGAAAAAAACAATAGACAATTTTGCTTTTATGTATAATATTTCCTTAAAAAATAGAAATATAAATAGAAATATATTTTTATTTGGAGAATATTGTAAAAATACATCATTATATGGTTTATACTGAAAAAATATATTGAAATTTTTTAATATAAACAGAAATAAAAATATAAATCGGACAACAGTTTTGTATCCGATTTTTTTCTTTATGCGCTTTATTTATTTAACATGTCATATGTTGTAACAATCGAAACAGTTTCGTCGCTTATGGTAACAATTTTGATAATATTGTTGAATTTAGAAAGTCCTCATTATATAATGAACTTGGCAAGTGTATTTTAATTTTTTTATGTTTAAGAATTAAAAAAAGAGGTAAAATTATTGTTAGGAGCGTATGTATGGTATTTTCAAGTTTGTTTTTTATCTACTTTTTCCTTGCTCTGAATCTCTTGATTTATTCAAGGATGCGTGATATTAAATCAAAGAACATAGTAATGCTTGTATTTTCTTTGATTTTCTATTCATGGGGCGGTCCGCAGTATCTGCTGCTGCTTGTGTCGATGACCTTTGTAAGTTACATAATGGCGTTGTGTATACACACTTACAGGGAACACGAAAAGTTGTTTTTGGTCATAGAATGTGTGATTATGCTGGGGCTTTTGGGCGTGTTTAAGTATGCCGGATTTATGCTCGGCAGCTTTAAGGCTCTTACCGGTATCCCCGAGATTATTCCGGAAATCGCCCTGCCTATAGGTATTTCCTTTTACACATTCCAGCTTCTTTCTTATGTTGTTGACGTTTACAGAAAAGAAGTTCTTCCTCAGAAAAAATTCTGGCTTCTGCTTTTGTACGCCAGTCTTTTCCACCAGTGTATCGCAGGTCCTATAGTAAGATACAAGGACGTTGAACATGATATCTCAAACCGAATTGTTTTACAAAAAGAGGTTGACCGTGGTATCAAGCGTTTCTGCATAGGCCTTGCAAAAAAAGCTATACTTGCCAATGGATGCGCAGTTGTTGCCGATACATTCTTGATTACAAGTGACGCAGCTGCTCTTGCAAAAATTCCGGCAATGGGAATTTGGCTGGGTGTATTCTGCTTTGCTTTGCAGATTTATCTTGACTTTTCAGCCTATTCAGATATGGCGATAGGTATGGGACTTATGGTTGGTTTCCATTATAAGGAAAACTTTAATTATCCTTACCTTGCAAATTCTGTTACCGACTTCTGGAGAAGATGGCATATTTCCTTGAGCACATTCTTCAGAGATTATGTTTATATTCCGCTGGGCGGAAGCAGATGCTCTAAGAGCAGACTTGTTTTCAACCTTTTTGTTGTGTGGTTTTTGACAGGTATGTGGCACGGCGCAAGCTGGAACTACATTCTCTGGGGACTTTACTTTTTCGTATTCCTTGTTTTGGAAAAGAATTTCCTTTTGGAAAAATTCAAGACACTTCCCGGAATTGTCAGCCATCTGTACGCCCTTGTGGTTATATATTTCGGATGGATTTTGTTTAAGTTCGAGGACTTCAACTGCCTCGGCACAGCGTTAAAGGGAATGTTCGGACTTAACGGAAACGGATTCAGCGGACTTCAGGTAGGTCTTACCTTCAGAAATAATATTTTCTTCCTGATTTTTGCTGTATTGGCAGTAACTCCAATCTTTGCAATTATAAGAAGAGGAGTTATAAAGTGGTACAAACAAAGGAATGCAGTTCCGTATCTTGTTTACGGATATGAGATAGTAGCTCCTGTTGCTATGCTTATTCTTTCAACAATGGCTCTTGTAGGCAACAGCTACAACCCGTTCCTTTACTTCCAGTTTTAAAGAAAGGGAGGCGATATTGTGAATAATAATCCGAAAATAAGTAAACAGGATATGAAAAGAAAAAAGGCTTTTAAATCCTATCTTAAAATTAAAAGGGATGTTTTCTTCGGTGTTTTGTTTCTTGTGGCTGTTTTGGGTATAATAATTCCTTTAAGACCAACAGTTTCCACAATAGAAAAAAGAACACTTACAACTTTCCCGGAATTTACCTGGCAGAGTTTTATTGACGGAACATACTTTAACGGGATTTCAACATGGTATGCCGACACCTTCCCTTTCAGAGAAGCTTTGCTTACCGCCAATTCAGCAGTTAAAGGACTTTATGGACTGCAAAGCGAACAGCTTGTGGGAAACTCCGATAAAACCGGTGATGAGATTCCTGATACTCCGGTACTTCCTTCATCTGATGAAACCACGGAAGCTACAACAGAAGCCACAACAGAAGCGGCAACAGAAGAAACTACAGAAGAGCAGCTTCCCGACGGCGCAATACATGATATACCGGAGGCTTCCGGAAATGTCTATGTAACAGGCGATACGGCTTTTGGTCTTTACTATTTCAGCACCGACGGTGCAAACGCCTATGTCAATATGATTGATAAGGCTCAGAAAAAGCTTGACGGTGTGGCAAATGTCTATGATATCCTTGTTCCTACCAGTGTTGGAATTATGCTTGATGAGAATGCTCAGGAGGCAATCGGTTCCAGCAATCAGGGAAAAGCCATTGACTATATTTACTCAAGCATCAACAGTGTAAACAAGAATATCACCACAGTAAATGCATATGATACACTAAAAAATCACAACAGTGAGTATATCTATTTCAGAACAGACCACCACTGGACAGCTTTGGGAGCATACTATACCTATGTTCAGTTCTGCAACGCTAAGGGAGTTGAGCCTACTCCTTTGGATGAATATGAAACAATCGAATTCCCGGGATTTGTAGGTACATTCTACTCCAGCAGTAACCAGGCTCCGTCACTTTTGGAAAATCCTGATACAGTTACCGCATATTATCCAAAGACTACAAATGATATGTACTATATAGGCTCAGACCTTTCTACTATTCAGTGGAATATCATTATGGACGTTACCGGATGGGACAGAGCTTCACTTTACAGCTGTTTTGCCGCAGGTGACGAGATTTATGCCCAGATTGATAATCCTAATGTAAACAACGGACAGTCCTGTGTTGTTATTAAGGAGTCTTACGGAAACGCATTTATTCCTTTCCTTGCAGACCATTACGAACACATTTATATTGTTGACTATCGTTATTTCTATAAGTATCCGGATTACAACAACAGCGTATATCAGCTTGTTACAGAAAATGATGTAGATGACGTTATTTTCATCAACAACGCTGACGCAATGACAAACCCCAACGCCGCAGAGCTTATGAGCGATATGTTCAACTAGATGATTTTAAATTTCACAGAGGAGAAGTATTATGAGTGAAATTAAAAATAATGGAAACAGACGTTACAGTGAGGAAGCTCCTGTAAAGCCTGAAAAGAAAAAAAGAAATTTTCTTCCGGCAATCATAACTATTTTAACTATTATAATTATAGCCGGTGTGGTTGTGGCTTTTTATCCTGAAATAATTTTCGGCGATAAAGACAGCCAGGGGAATGACAATAACCAGACTTCAACCACCGCCGAAACCACAGAGGAAAACACTGAGGAATCACTTCCGGACGGCTCTCTTCATGTTGTGCCCGAGGCGGCAGGAAGCGTTTATGTGGCAGGAGATACAGGCTTCGGCGCATACTATTTCAGTGAAAGCGCAGCCGATGTGTATGTTGAAATGATTGACAAAGCCCAGAAAAAGCTTGACGGCATTGCAGATGTATATGACATACTTGTGCCTACCAGCGTGGGAATTATGCTGGACGATGAAAGTCAGGAAGCAATGGGCATAAGCAATCAGGGAGACGCAATAGACTACATATATTCCGGTATCAGCGAAACAAACAGCAATGTAAAGACAGTTGATGTTTTCAGCACACTGAAAAATCACAACAGCGAGTATATCTATTTCAGAACAGACCACCACTGGACAGCTTTAGGCGCATATTATGCCTATGTTCAGTACTGCAACGCTAAGGGAATAGAACCTACTCCTTTGGAAGATTATGAAACCATTGAGTTTACAGACTTTGTAGGAAGCTTTTACTATGAAAGCGACAAAGTGGAAGCTTTGGCTGAAAATCCCGATACCTTGACAGCATATATTCCAAAGACCACCAACGACATGATGTATGTGAATGAAAACCTTGAGGAAATTCAGTGGAATATTATAATGGATGTTACAGGCTGGGATAATTCCTCATACTACAGCTGTTTTGCAGCAGGCGATGAGATTTACGCCCAGATTGACAATCCAAATGTGGATAACGGCGAGTCCTGCGTGGTTATAAAGGAGTCCTACGGAAATGCATTTATTCCTTTCCTTGCAGACCACTACGAGCATATATATATTGTTGACTACAGATATTTTTACGATTATCCCCAGTACGAAAACAGCGTGTATAAGCTTGTAACAGAAAACAATGTAAATGATGTTATCTTCATAAATAATTCCGACGCTATGACAAACACAAGCGCTTCGGAGCTTATGAGCGACATGTTTAACTGATAAATAAAAAAAGAGCTGAGACAAAAATCAAAGTTTGCCTCAGCTCAATTTTTGTGCAAATATTTTACCGCAACAGAAAAAGCTCCAGAATAATTTAGAAACAAAATGAATTAGCATTCTATTATTTTAGCTCTGTACAAGCCCTGCTTTTTTAACTGTTCGGCTACATCGTAAACATCAAACCCGTTGATTGAAACACGTCTGCATTCACCGGGAGTTTCCTGTGAAAAAGTGTTCCATACAGTGATAAGATTATCGGTTTCCGTAAGACCGTAACGCTGTAAAAAAGGAATAAAACGGCGGGGAAAAGAGGAATAGAACGCCGTAAGCTTGTACTTTTGAATAAACATTTCCTCGTTATTGACATGTGAAGCCACCGCAAATTGAGACATGCCGTCTTCCAGTAAAATTTGTCCGTATTTCTCCATAATATCGTCAATCTGACTTTTTGTCTGTCCGTCAAGATAGCATACCTCTTGATGAAAGGTGTTGCTGTCTCCCATCTTTCGTTCTTCATGGATGGAAAGAGGCAGCTGCAGTACAAAAAATAAAGGTTCGGGCAGGCTGTGATAAAACTCAGTGAGCATAGGTTTTAATTTTTCAAAGCTGATATTTGCATAAATGGACTTTCCTTCGTACACCTGAAATTGTTCCTGAATTTTATCCGGAAATGGTATTGTTACTCCTGGTGCAGTTTGAAACATTTGTTTTTATCTTTTCTTTTTTGATTTTATGATATTGCTTGCGCAAAATTATTTTAAGTAAACTAAAAAAGTCCGAACGCATTATGCATTCGGACTTTTTGGTGCCGGTGGCCGGACTCGAACCGGCACGGTATCGCTACCGGTGGATTTTGAGTCCACTACGTCTGCCAATTCCATCACACCGGCATGTCGTGTAACAGCTGTTATTATACAACATTGTTTTCAAAAAATCAAGTGCTAATTTTCTTTTTTACCGTATTTTTTTATTTTTTTCAGTTAATAACGCTGATTTTTAAAAATTTAACATTTTATTATGGGTTTATGTATTGCTTTAAATTGGGATTTATATTATAATATTAACTGTATGGCAGAAACATATGAAGTTCGGCATACTATTATGCCGCTATAGCTTTAGGAGGAATTGTAATGAATAAAGCAGAAATGATTTACGAAGGTAAAGCAAAGAAAGTTTATGCAACTGACAACCCTGATTACTGCATAGTTTCCTACAAGGACGATGCAACAGCTTTCAACGGCCTCAAAAAAGGCACTATCGTTGGCAAAGGCGTTGTTAACAACAGAATGAGCAACTTCATGTTCCAGAAGCTGGAAGAAGTTGGAGTAAAGACACATTTCGTTGAGGAGCTCAACGACAGAGAAACAGTTGTTAAGAAGGTTGAAATTGTTCCTCTTGAGGTTATCGTTAGAAATAAGGCTGCAGGCAGCCTTTCAAAAAGACTCGGTCTTCCTGAGGGCACACCTATGAAGACTACTGTTCTTGAGTTCTGCTACAAGAACGACGATTTGGGCGACCCAATCGTTAACGAGTATCACATTCTGGCAGCTGAGCTTGCAACTAAGGAAGAGGTTGACAAGATTGCTGAGATGGCTTTGAAGGTAAATGACTACATGGTTCAGTTCTTCAAAGAGTGCAATGTTGACCTTATCGACTTTAAGCTTGAGTTCGGCAGATTCCACGGCGAAATCCTTCTTGCTGACGAGATTTCACCTGACACATGCCGTTTCTGGGATATCAACACAGGCGAGAAGCTTGACAAGGACCGTTTCCGCAGAGATATGGGCGGCGTTGAAGAGGCTTATGCCGAAATGATGAGAAGACTTGGTTTATAATATTATCGGACGATTTGTCTGTAAAGGCAGGCGGCAAAGTTTTTAACTTGCCGCTTGTACTTGTTAATTAAGGTTTTATAAATTTTTGAATAATTTCAATCTAATGTGAATTTTATTTAACTTATAGCCTTTCATCACAGAGTTTTGAAAATTACGGAGGAGTAAAAATGGCCAGAGATACCTATGAATCACCCTTGTCATCAAGATATGCCGACAAGGAAATGAAATATCTTTTTTCACCGGATATGAAATTCCGCACATGGAGAAGACTTTGGATTGCCCTTGCAGAAGCTGAAATGGAGCTTGGTCTGCCTGTAACACAGGAGCAGATTGACGAGCTCAAGGCTCACAAGGACGACATAAACTATGAGGTTGCCGAAGAAAGAGAAAAGCTTGTCCGCCACGATGTTATGAGCCACGTATACGCTTACGGTGTTCAGTGCCTAAACGCAAAGGGTATTATCCACTTGGGTGCAACTTCCTGCTATGTTGGCGATAACACAGATATAATCATTATGACTGAGGCTTTGAAGCTTGTTAGAAACAAGCTTGTAAATGTTATCAGAGAGCTTTCCGTTTTTGCTGACAAGTACAAGGCTCTGCCAACTTTGGCTTTCACTCATTTCCAGCCTGCACAGCCTACAACCGTGGGAAAAAGAGCTTCTCTGTGGATTCAGGAACTTATGATGGACTTGGAAGATGTTGAATACCAGCTTTCAAAGGCTAAGCTTTTGGGTTCCAAGGGTACAACAGGTACACAGGCAAGCTTTTTGGAGCTTTTCGAGGGCGACCACGAAAAGGTTAAGGCTCTTGACAAGAAGATTGCAGAGAAGATGGGATATCAGGGCTGCTTCCCTGTTTCCGGTCAGACATATTCAAGAAAGCTTGACACACAGATTCTCAATGTTTTAAGCTCAATAGCACAGAGCGCAGCAAAGTTCTCAAACGATATAAGACTTTTGCAGCACCTCAAGGAAATTGAAGAGCCATTCGAGAAAAATCAGATTGGTTCATCAGCTATGGCTTACAAGAGAAACCCAATGAGAAGCGAGAGAATCGGTTCACTTTCAAGATATGTAATGGTTGACGTTTTAAACGGAGCATTTACAACAGCTACACAGTGGTTTGAAAGAACCTTGGACGACAGCGCAAACAAGAGATTGAGCGTTCCGGAGGCTTTCCTTGCAGTTGACGCAATTTTGAACCTCTATGCAAACGTAGCAGACGGTTTGGTTGTATATCCAAAGGTTATCGAACAGCGTCTTAGAAAAGAGCTTCCGTTTATGGCTACAGAGAATATCATGATGGACGCAGTTAAGTACAGAGGCGCAGACCGCCAGGTTCTCCATGAGAGAATAAGAGTTCATTCAATGGCAGCTTCTAAGGTAATCAAGGAAGAGGGCGGAGAAAACGACCTTCTTGAGAGAATTGCCGCTGACCCTGCTTTCGGCGTAACATTGGAAGAGCTTGAAAGTATTTTGCAGCCTGAAAAGTACACAGGCAGAGCGAAAGAGCAGACAGAGGAATTTTTGAGAGATGTAGTAGAGCCTGCTCTTGCAAAGTATAGCGATGTTGAGCTTGAGAAAGCAGAAATTAACGTGTAAGTTATAAGGATTTTATTTAATCCAAAAGATAAAGAAAAATATATTGTTAAGGAGCAGAAAAAATGGTAAAAGCTATTGTTGGCGCTAACTGGGGCGACGAGGGCAAAGGTAAAATTACCGATGTTTTAGCTCAGGAAAGCGACATTGTTATTCGTTTCCAGGGAGGAAGCAACGCAGGTCATACCATAATCAACAATTACGGTAAGTTTGCACTTCATCAGCTTCCATCCGGTGTTTTCCACCAGCATATTTTAAATATTATCGGCAACGGCGTTGCTTTCAGCGTGGAGAATTTTGTTAAAGAGATGAAATCCTTGGAGGAGAGAGGAGTTCCGAAGCCAAATATCGTTGTTTCCGACAGAGCACAGATTGTTATGCCTTATCATGTGGCTTTCGACTGCTATGAAGAGGAAAGACTTGGTAAAAATTCTTTCGGTTCTACAAAAAGCGGTATCGCTCCTTTCTATTCAGATAAATATTCAAAGATTGGTTTCCAGGTTAACGAGCTTTTTGACGACGTGGACAGCCTCAAGGCAAAGATTGTTCACGCTCTTGAAATCAAAAACGCTACTTTGAGAAATCTCTACAACAAGCCTGAAATCACAGTTGACGAGATTTTCAACAAGCTTATGGAGTATAAGGAAGCTTTGGCTCCTTATGTTGCAGATACATTCAGCATTGTTTACGAGGCTGTAAAAGCAGGCAAAAACATTTTGCTTGAGGGTCAGCTGGGCGCACTTAAAGATACAGACTTCGGTATTTATCCGATGGTTACATCTTCAAACACAATCGCAGGCTACGGCGCAGTAGGCGCAGGTATTCCTCCTTACGAGATTAAAGAGGTTGTAACTGTTGTTAAGGCTTATTCCAGCGCAGTAGGAGCAGGCGAGTTTGTAAGCGAGATTTTCGGCGAAGAAGCAGACGAGCTTAGAAGAAGAGGCGGCGACGGCGGCGAGTACGGCGCAACTACAGGCAGACCAAGAAGAATGGGCTGGCTTGACCTTGTGGCAACAAGATACGGCTGCCGTGTTCAGGGCACAACAACAGTTGCATTTACAGTTCTCGACGTTTTGGGTTATCTTGATGAAATCCCTGTTTGCGTTGGCTACGAGCTTGACGGAAAAGTTATCGACTATTTCCCATCAACAACAAAGCTTAAGAGATGCAAGCCTGTTTTGAAGGTTCTTCCGGGCTGGAAATGTGATATTTCAAATATTAAGAAGTATGAGGATTTGCCGGAGAACTGCAGAAACTACATTGAGTTTGCAGAAAAGGAAATCGGCATTAAAATCGGTATGGTTTCCAACGGTCCTTCAAGAGACCACATAATCTACAGATAATTTTATTATTTTAAATTTTTGATTTAATTTATTTCGGCTGTAAGCCGACGGAGGTAAAGATGATAGCATTAGGATGTGACCACGGCGGTTACGGAATTTTGTCCGCAGTTAGAAAGTATCTTGACGAAAAGGGCATTGAATACAAATATTTTGGCTGTTTCAGCGAGGAAAGCGTTGATTATCCTTTGTACGCTTATAAGGTAGGTAAGGCTGTTTCAAGCGGCGAGTGCGAGCTTGGTATTCTTTGCTGCGGCACAGGCATAGGTATTTCTATGGCGGCAAACAAGGTTAAGGGGATTAGAGCAGCTGTTGTAAGCGATGAATTCTGCGCAGAGATGACAAGACGTCATAACAATGCAAATGTTCTTTGCATGGGCGGCAGAGTAATTTCATCCGATATGGCTGTAAGACTTGCGGAAATTTTCCTCACCACTGATTTCGATGGCGGAAGACACGAAAACAGAGTTAACATGATAACTGAAATCGAAAACGGTACTTTTGAGGATAAAGAGTAAGTTATCATTCAAGTTTTGACAGAAAGAAGACGTGAATTTATGGAAAATCAGGTTACTGTTTTTGACCATCCACTTATACAGCATAAACTTACATTTATGAGGGACAAAAATACCGGCAGCAAGCTTTTCAGAGAGCTTGTTTCAGAGGTTTCCATGCTTATGTGTTACGAGGCTACAAGGGATTTGCCTTTAAAAGAGGTTGAAATCGATACTCCTATGGCTTCTACAACTTCAAAGGTAATCGCAGGCAGAAAGCTTGCATTTGTTCCTATTCTCAGAGCAGGCTGCGGCATGCTTGACGCAATGCTCAGCATGGTTCCTGCTGCTAAGGTTGGACATATCGGCCTTTACAGAGACGAAATAACACATCAGCCGGTGGAATATTACAAAAAACTGCCCTCTGATATTTCAGAGAGAGATGTTTTTGTTCTTGACCCAATGCTTGCAACAGGCGGAAGCGCAGTTGACGCAATCACAATCATCAAGCAGAGCAAGCCAAGGTCAATAAAATTCCTCTGCATTTTGGCAGCTCCTGAGGGAATCAGAGCTTTGACTTCAGCTCATCCTGACGTTCAGGTTTACTGCGCAGCAAAGGACGAGGGACTTGACAAGAACTGCTATATTCTCCCGGGTCTCGGCGACGCAGGCGACAGAATTTTCGGAACTAAATAATTTTTTAATCAATAAATAAAAAACGGCAGCTTACCCCTGCCGTTTTATTTTTTATATCTGCCGTGCAGGGGGAACATATAGAAATGGGGATTGATTACACGGCAGGCGGGACGTTTTGATTTGAAAATTGGAATGGTTATGCTACAGTTAGCTTTGATGTAAAAATAGTATAGAACACCAAAGTATGATGAACTTATTTTCTAAGTAAGACCTGTATGTGAGTAAACCCGGGATTCCAAAGGGACCACCGTTCCTTTGGCAGGAGGTTCGGAGGACAGAGTCCTCTGGGGAGCAACCTTTTGCTGAAAAAACGTACTTAATAGATGTAAGGGGATTGTCGCTTGATGAGGGGTGATGATGTGGAGGATGTAAAAATAATTGATTTGTATTTTCAGCGTGACGAAAAAGCTATTGATGAAACCGATAAAAAATACGGTCAGCTTTGCTATTCAGTGGCAAAAAATATTTTGAATGATAAAGAGGATGTAAAAGAGTGTGTAAGCGATACGTATATGAATTTGTGGAACACTATACCGCCGGTAAAGCCTCTTAATTTCTCTGCTTTTATATGTAAACTAACTCGAAATCTCTCATTGAAAAAACTTGACTATAATAACGCAAAAAAGCGTTCTCCGGAACTTGTGACAGCGTTGTCAGAGCTGGAAAATATAATCTCATCTGAAAATGTAACTGAAACAATAGAAAATAAAGAGCTGGGCAGTATCATCAGTGAGTTTTTAAAAGAAGAAAAAGAAACCCAAAGGAATGTTTTTATAAGACGATATTGGTTTTTGGACTCAATACAGAGCATTTCGGAAAAATACGGTTTCAGTCAAAGCAAGGTTAAATCAATGCTTTTTCATACAAGAAAAAGGCTAAAGGCTTATTTGAAAGAGAGGGGATATTGAGCATGGGAGAAATCAAAATTCTTGAATCATTGAATTATATTGATGATATTTTGATTTCTGACGCAATTTTCCATAAAACAGTTAGAAGGTCAGATAAGCTGCTAAAAAATAAAATCGTGAAAATAGCTGTCTGTTTAGTATTTTTATCTGCAATATTGGGTTGTGCGTCGTTTTTTAATACTCAAAATCATAGCTTGCCTTTTTCTTTAAAAGTTTACGGAGAAAGTGAAAAAGGGGAAGTGCAGGCAATTGATATGGAAATAGATAAAAAAATACCGATTGACCTTTTTGAAACAAAATCAGGAGTGAAAGGTTTTGTTTTTTCTTATGATAAACCGGATAAAAATGTTCCGTCAGCGGTCGCAATTGTTTCGGAAGGTGATTATGACGGAATTGAGGAAGAAATATTGAAAATGGCAGACGACAGCACACAAAATTACATATTTTATGTACCTAACGAATACGATAACACGCCAATCGAGCAATCTTTCTTTGTTTCTGGTTTTGAGAAGGACATATTATATGAAATTCATCTTATAATAAATAAGGAAGGTGATAAATATTATGTGAATTTGAAGAGATAGGTTTTTATTTTAAGATATGAAATGAAGGTGATAGTATAGAAGAATAAGTTTTAATTATGATATTACGAAAAGTGATTGTTTATGAAAAAAAGTAAAATGATAAAAATATTAACTGTATTAATGTGTTTTTTTATGTTTTCGTCTAGTGTTGTTGCAGAAGAGATAGCTGCAAATAATGATGACCAACTTAGTTTACTTCTGAATGATATTAATAATGAATATGGAACAAACTTTCATATATTATCTGATAGCGAGTTAGAATATTATGGGATTCCAAAGACTATTCCACAGAAATTATCTTCTTCAGAGCTTAATGATTTAGAACAATATTTACGTTATATAGCAGAGATAAAAATGCCTGAGTTTGAAAAAGAAACACAGGAAGCGTTAAGTATTATGAAAAATGTTGAAGAAAATGTGGTTAATAAGGATGGTTTAGTAAAAAATTCAATAATGTCAAATAATACAATAGTAGCAAGGAGAGCTATTAACTATGCAACTGCAATTGCAGAGGCCTACACTATAAAAGATTTTTATGGTAATACTATATGGGGAAGTGTAGTTCATGCTGCATGTTCATCTAATATGTATCAACCAATTTGGTTTTTAGCACCATCTCCAACAGTTCAACATATTGATAGTGGCAGAACATTATTATGGACCGGTGAGGGAGACTATTTTTCTTATGTTAATGGAACCCAGATTTATTTAGGAAGCGGTACTCAGCATACAGAATTATATATTAAAAGTTATATTTAATTCTGTAATTTATTTACAATTTATTAAATATAAAAACGGCAGAATCAATCCTGCCGTTTTTTCTTTTATAAATCAACTGTCCTTCAAGAAGTTTCATAAAAAATAAAAGTTTGTAAAATACTATTGTTTGTGATATACTAAAACATTGACAATGTCTTTTTTGGGGTGTATTATAGAAATAAACGAACTATTGTTCCTAAACTATAAAAAGAGGTGCGAATATGGGCGATTTTAAACTTCATTCACCTTATAAACCAACCGGCGACCAGCCGGCGGCTATAGATAAACTTGTGGAAAGCATAAACAGCGGACACAAGGAACAGACCTTGCTGGGAGTTACGGGTTCCGGTAAAACATTTACAATGGCTAATATTATTGAAAAAGTTAACCGCCCCACACTGGTGCTTGCCCACAACAAGACTTTGGCGGCTCAGCTTTGTTCAGAGTTTAAGGAGTTCTTTCCGGAAAATGCTGTTGAATATTTTGTTTCCTACTACGACTATTACCAGCCGGAGGCATATATTGCCAACACGGACACATATATAGAAAAAGACAGCTCTATAAACGATGAGATAGACAAGCTTCGCCACAGCGCTACACTTGCTCTGGCGGAAAGACGTGACGTTATCATTGTTTCTTCGGTTTCCTGTATTTACAGCTTGGGTGACCCTATTGATTACCGAAACATGGTTATTTCTCTGCGTCCCGGTATGGAAAAAAGCCGTGACGAAATTATAAAAAAGCTTGTGGAAATCCAGTATGAGAGAAACGACATAAACTTTGTGAGAAATAAGTTTCGTGTCCGTGGAGATGTGCTGGAGATTTTTCCTGCCTCTTCCGGAGATAAAATAATCCGTGTGGAGTTTTTCGGGGATGAGATAGACAGAATAAGCGAGATAAATCCTCTGACCGGAGAGCTTATCTCGGTTTTGAAGCACGCCGCAATTTATCCGGCTTCCCATTATATTGTATCAAAGGAAAAAATGCAGACGGCTGTAAAAGAGCTGGAAAGAGAGCTGGAGGAGCGTCTGGAATTTTTCAGAAAACAGGGAAAGCTTTTGGAGGCTCAGAGAATAGAGCAGAGAACAAGATACGATATTGAAATGCTTATGGAAATAGGCTTCTGCACAGGAATTGAAAACTATTCAAGAGTGCTTTCCGGCAGAGAGCCGGGTTCTGCTCCCTTTACCCTTTTAGACCACTTTCCAAAGGACTTTTTGTTGTTTGTGGACGAGTCCCATGTTACATTGCCTCAGGTAAGGGGAATGTATGCAGGTGACAGGGCGAGAAAGGAAAGCCTTGTGGAGTACGGTTTCCGCCTGCCATCGGCTTTTGACAACAGACCTTTGAATTTTTCGGAGTTTTACGATAGGATAAATCAGGTTGTGTTTGTCAGCGCAACTCCGGGAGATTTGGAAAAGGAAAAAAGCTCGGTTATTGCGGAACAGATTATCAGACCTACAGGTCTTTTGGACCCGCTTATTTCCGTGCGTCCTGTTGAAGGACAGATTGATGACTTGATTTCCGAGATAAACATGAGAACGGAGAAAAAGGAAAGAGTGCTTGTGACCACTCTCACCAAAAAAATGGCGGAGGATTTGACCGCATATTTTGAAACCATGGGCATAAAGGTAAGGTATATGCACCACGATATAGATACGGTGGAACGAATGGAGATTGTCCGTGATTTGCGTTTGGGTGAGTTCGATGTTTTGGTGGGAATTAACCTTTTGAGAGAGGGTCTGGATATTCCTGAGGTTTCTCTTGTTGCAATCCTTGACGCAGACAAAGAGGGATTTTTGAGAAGTGAAAGGTCACTTATTCAGATTATAGGACGTGCGGCGAGAAATGCTCACGGTGAGGTTATAATGTACGCCGACAGTGTTACCGACTCTATGGCAAACGCCATAAGAGAGACAAACCGCCGCCGTGAAATACAGAATAAATATAACGAGGAACACGGAATTGTTCCTAAAACAATAGTTAAAAAGGTTTCTGATGTTTTGGAGATTTCTTCAAAGGGAGAAACTACCGAGAAGAAGTTTGGTAAGCTTTCAAAGGCTGAAAAACAAAAGCTTATTGACGAGCTTACAAGAGAGATGAAGGATGCGGCAAAAATGCTTGAATTTGAACACGCCGCATATCTGAGAGATAAGATAATGAAATTACAGGGAATTTCCGATAAAAAAGGAAAGAAGAAATAAATTATAAATAAGTTAATTGAGAGCGAACCATTCCCAATAATAAGGAAAAGGTCTCGCCCGACCTGAAAAGACGTTAATTTTTTATTGCGGAGTAATGCAGGTCGGAATAAAAAATACGTTTCGCCCGACTTGAAATGAAGTTTATTTTTAGAAGAAAGCTTTGCAAGTCGGAATTAAAAAATAAGGAAGGTAAGTATGGCGAAGAAAAAGGTGAATGTCGAATACGGCAATGATAGTATTACAGCCTTAAAAGGCGCCGATAAGGTTAGAAAAAGACCTGCGGTTATTTTTGGCTCTGACGGCATCGAGGGCTGTCAGCATTCTGTTTTTGAAATACTTTCAAACTCCATAGACGAGGCAAGAGAAGGTTACGGTAAGGAAATAGTAGTTACAAAATATAACGACGGCTCTTTTGAGGTTGAAGACCACGGAAGAGGTATTCCTGTTGACTTTAACAACAACGAACAGCGTTACAACTGGGAGCTGGTTTTCTGCGAAATGTATGCAGGCGGCAAATACAACAATAACGAAGGTGAAAACTACGAGTTTTCCCTTGGACTTAACGGATTGGGTCTTTGCTCAACCCAGTTTGCTTCCGAATATATGGATGTAGATATAAGACGTGACGGTATGCGCTACACCCTACACTTTGAAAAGGGTGAGAATATCGGCGGTCTTAAAAAGGAAACATACAACAAAAAGGACACAGGCACTAAGATAAAATGGAAGCCTGATATTGATGTTTTTACGGATATAGATGTTAAAAGCGAGTATTTTCTCGATGTAATGAAAAGACAGGCCATTGTCAATGCGGGAATAAATTTTATTTTCAGAGAGCAGAAAGGCAAGTCTTTCGAGGAAACTAACTTTAACTATGAAAACGGTATTTTAGACCATGTTAAAGAGCTTGTGGGCGACGACGGTATATCATCTGTTCAGAACTGGCAGACGGAAAGAAGCGTTCGTGACCGTGACGACAAGCCTGAATATAAGTTCAAGGCAAATGTTGCCTGCGCTTTTTCAAACCGTGTGGCTTGCAGTGAATACTATCACAATTCAAGCTGGCTTGAATACGGCGGTGCGCCTGAAAAGGCGGTAAAAAACGCTTTTGTATATCAGATTGACAGCTTTTTGAAGCAAAACGGCAAGTACAATAAAAGCGAAAGCAAGATAAATTTTACTGATGTTGAGGATTGTCTGGTTATTGTCATATCGTCATTTTCCACAATGACTTCGTACGAGAACCAGACAAAAAAAGCTATCACAAATAAGGGTATACAGGACGCTTTGGTGGAGTTTCTGCGCCACCAGCTTGAGATTTATTTTATTGAAAATCCTTTAGAAGCTGAAAAGGTCTGCAACCAGGTGCTTATCAACAAGAGAAGCCGTGAAAATGCGGAAAAAACAAGGCTCAACATAAAGAAAAACCTCACCAGCAACATGGACATAACAAACCGTGTGGCGAAGTTTGTTGACTGCCGAAGCAAGGACGTAAAGGAAAGAGAACTCTTCATAGTTGAGGGTGACTCGGCTCTTGGCGCATGTAAGCAGGCGAGAAACCCTGATTTTCAGGCTATCATTCCAATCAGAGGTAAAATATTGAACTGCTTGAAAGCGGATTACGATAAAATTTTCAAAAACGACATTATAACCGATTTGCTGAAGGTTTTGGGCTGCGGCGTTGAGGTTAAGACAAAGTCAAACAAGAACCTTTCCGTGTTTGATATAAATCTTTTAAGGTGGAACAAGGTTATAATCTGCACCGATGCGGACGTGGACGGTTTCCAGATAAGAACTTTGGTGCTTACCATGCTTTACCGTCTTACCCCGACCCTTATTAAAGAGGGAAAAGTGTTTATTGCAGAGTCACCTCTTTACGAGATAACCACTAAAAATCAGATTTATTTTGCCTATACTGAGGCTGAAAAGGAGAAGTATCTCAATCAAATAGGCAAGGAAAAATTCACCGTTCAGCGAAGTAAGGGACTTGGTGAAAACGAAGCGGACATGATGAGCCTTACCACCATGAACCCTGCTACCAGACGACTTATAAAGGTTATGCCAGACGATGTGGAAAAGACAGCGGAAATTTTCGACATTCTTCTTGGCGACAACCTACAGGGCAGAAAAGAATTCATAGTAGAACACGGCAACGAATACATCGACGAGCTCGACGTAAGTTAATTTTAGTTCCGCCTTGGAAGACTTCCTTTTGGAGGTTACCGTTCGTTCGTGCGGCGGGTATAGGTTTGTTTTGGCGGTTGAATGGCTATTTATGCAATTAGCTTTTTATTTTAGTTCCGCCTTGGAAGACTTCCTTTTGGAGGTTACCGTTCGTTCGTGCGGCGGGTAAAGGTTTGTTTTGGCGGTTAGGTTGCTATTCTTACATTTAGGTGTATTTTGAATGAATTATGTTGAAAATAGGTTGCAATAAAAGAATATTTCTATAAAAGAAAAATATAAACTAAAGTTAAATGATAAATAAAATCTATTCTTAGGCAGGAAAACAAAGTTAAAACCGCCGCATGGATGGAGTATTCAAATATATAAATCTTTCCAAGGCGGACAGAAAAAATAGCGAGCCATTCCAAAGATTAAGAGAAAGGTCTCGCCCGACGGAAAACGGGAGCTATTTTTAAGCTTATCCTTTCCCCGTCGGATATAAAATAAAAGGGGGAAAAGAGTTGGCTTCACGAAAAAGAAGTTCAAATAAAGAAAATACGGAACGTATAAAGGGCATTATTGAGGGCGCAGGTATGGTTGTGGAACAGAAAATTGTTTCTACAATTCAGGAAAACTATATGCCCTACGCTATGAGCGTTATTTTGTCCCGTGCAATTCCGGAAATAGACGGCTTTAAGCCTTCACATAGAAAACTGCTGTATACAATGTATAAAATGGGCTTGCTTACAGGAGCAAGAACAAAGTCCGCAAATATTGTGGGCGCTACAATGAAATTAAATCCCCACGGTGATGCGGCTATTTATGATACTATGGTGCGACTGTCCCGTGGTTATGAGGCTCTGCTTCATCCGTATGTGGATTCAAAGGGTAACTTCGGTAAATTTTACAGCCGTGATATGGCATGGGCGGCTTCGAGATATACGGAAGCAAAGCTTGATGTGATATGCAACGAGCTTTTCCGTGATATAGATAAGGACGCAGTTGACTTCATGGACAACTACGACAATACAATGAAAGAGCCTACCCTTTTGCCTGCAACATTCCCGTCTGTTTTGGTAAATGCAAATACGGGTATTGCGGTTGGTATGGCTTCAAGTATCTGTTCTTTTAACCTTAGAGAAATCTGTGAAACCACTGCCGCCCTTATAAAAGACCCGGACCACGATATAAAATCCACATTGCCGGCTCCTGACTTTATAGGCGCAGGACAGATTATCTATAACGAAAAGGCTATAGATGATATCTACAGAACCGGTAAGGGAAGTATCAAGGTAAGGTCAAAATATGAGTATGATAAAAGCGCAAACTGTATCGACATAACAGCTATACCGCCGACAACTACCTGTGAAGCTATAATCGAAAAGGTTATAGATTTGGTAAAGGGCGGAAAAGCTAAGGAAATTTCCGATATACGTGACGAAACAGGACGTGACGGTTTAAAAATTACCATTGATTTGAAAAGGGGAGTTGACCCCGATAAGCTTATGGCAAAGCTTTTCAGATTTACAACCTTGGAGGACAGCTTTTCCTGTAATTTCAATGTGCTTATCGGCGGAGTTCCACGAGTGCTGGGTGTTAAGGATTTGCTTAACGAGTGGACGGCTTTCCGTATGGAATGTATAAGACGACGCACATATTTTGAGCTTGGAAAGAAAACAGATAAGCTTCACCTTTTGAAAGGTCTTGAAGTAATTCTTCTTGATATCGACAAGGCCATAAAAATTGTAAGAGAAACAGAGGAAGAAAACGAGGTTGTGCCAAACCTTATGATTGGCTTCGGTATCGACCAAATTCAGGCGGAATATGTGGCGGAAATCAAACTTCGCCATTTGAACCGTGAGTACATTTTGAAGAGAACCAAAGAGATTGAAGACCTTGAAAAGGAGATTGCCGAGCTTGAAGGGATTCTCAAGAGCAAAACAAAGATTAAAAACATAATTGTTAAAGAGCTTAAAGAGGTTGCGGATAAGTACGGCAAGCCAAGAAAGAGCCTTATAATCTATGAGGACGAAACAAATTATGTGGAAGAGGCTGAGGAAATACCGGACTATGCGGTAAACTTCTTCTTTACAAAAGAGGGATATTTCAAAAAAATAACCCCGCTTTCTCTGAGAATGAGCGGAGAGCAGAAGCTTAAAGAGGGCGACGAGATTTCCGAGGTTATAGAGGGAACAAACGGCTGTGACCTTTTGTTCTTTACAAATAAATGTCAGGTGTATAAGGCGAAAGCCAACGACTTCGGCGATACAAAGGCAAGCGTTTTGGGCGAGTATATCCCTGCAAAGCTATCTATGGACGAGGGCGAAACCGCTGTCAAGATGGTTGTAACAAAGGATTACAAGGGATTTTTGATTTTCGGCTATGAAAACGGCAAGCTTGGAAAGGTTCCCCTTGAAAGCTATGCCACAAAGACCAACAGAAAAAAGCTTGCAAACGCCTACAGCGACAAAGCGCCCCTTGCGGATATGGAGTTTTTCACGGAAGAGGGAGAAATGCTTTTGGAGTCCTCCTCAGGCAGACTGCTTATAGTGAATACCGCAGATATCGCCCTTAAAACCTCAAGAACCACCCAAGGTGTTGCGGTTATGAAGCAGAAAAAAGGTCATAGACTTATGTCAGTTAAAAAGTATGAAACGGGAACATTTAAAAACGAAAAGCGTTTTAAAATAAAGACAATCCCCTCAATGGGAGCTATACCCACAGCGGAGGAACAGGGGGAACAGCTTTCCCTGGTTTCCGAAGGTGAAAAATAAGTTAAATTAAAAAACAAGGACGCCTGCATCCATAGAGAATGCAGACGTCTGTTTTTTAATGTATTTGAGGTTGATTGTTATTTTGCTTTTCTGGCTATGTATCCAAAAGTAAAGGCTACTATCGTAAATATAATATCTAACAGGCCTGCAATTTCGTCCTGTTTAAATATTATTACCAAGATGTACAAAGCAGATGCACAGACACAGAATAATATGAATATTGGAACAGATATCTTTTTATCATTGTCTAAAGCGTCTTTTGAGGCATTGGAGTCGTACACAATGAGTTTCGGAATGGTTGTATGTTCATCTTTGTCAAAAGCATATTTTGAGATTTTGCAGTGGTACATGAAGTAGAAAAGTACTATCAGCAGAGTATAGAATAAAGCTGCCAGGTGAAAGCTGAAATGTGCCTCCGGTGGAGCATATTCATACCAATCTGTGATGTTAAATACAAGCAAAGAACCCGAAATTATAAAAAGATAGAAAAAAAATACTGCCGTTTTGTATGCGGTAGGTTGTTTAACAGTTATAGCCATAAAAGACACCTCCTAATACTTATAATAATATTGTTTGTTTTTATAATTATATCATTTACATTAACTTAAATCAATATGTTTCCGTGAATTTCTGAAACAAAAAATCTATGTATTTTTGTTTAAAAATAATAAAGTGTTTGTGTGGGTTTACAATTTTCGATATCAAGATTGTTATATTTGACTAAAATGTTTTTTGGAAATCTTTTAGGATAAAAAAATTAAAAAATACTTGAATTTACATCTATCATATGGTAAAATACGATGTATGAATGTAGAAATATGCTTTGTGGGATTTCGGATAATTTTTCCGCAAAGATAATATGAATTGAAAGGACGAAAATAAATGTCAGGTTTGGAAATCGCATTAGGCGCTCTTCTTATTGTTTTTGCAATTATTATGATTATCGTAATCATTCTCCAGGAGGGCAACCAGCAGGGTATCGGTGTTGTTACAGGCGGTGCAGATTCTTTCTTCTCTAAGAACAAGGCTCGTTCAATCGACGCTTTCCTTTCACGCTGGACAAAGATTATTGCAATCGGCTTCGTTGTTTTTGTTGTTGCACTTAACATTTTCATGTTCTTTGCAAAATAATCACAAGCATTATTGCCTTAATAAAAGCATAAAATTAACCGTCGGGTTTACCGGCGGTTTATTTTTTTGCAATTGGAGGCGAATGTATGAACACTGCTGTTGTAATTATGATTTTGCTTTGCACCGTGGTTTTATTCGGAATAATAAACGCTTTATTTCTAAAGAAAAAACCCCTTAAAACCGGATTTATGTACGTGCTTTTTGGAGTGGCTTCCTTGTTTGCGGTAAACCTTACCTCGGCTTATACAGGTATAAACCTACCCATAAGCTGTTGGTCACTTATAATATCCGGTGTTGGGGGAATTCCCGGCACAATACTTTTGTGCGTAATGCAGTTTATAATAGTTTGAATTTTACAAAAGGCTTCCTATGTTGCTTAAAGCTTCGTCAATAAGGTCTTTGTTTCTGGTCATAAGGGCAACCATAACCTTGTAGACGGTTTCAGGACTTTTGTGGAAATTTTTTCTTACAAGACGAGCCTGGTTGATGTCCGGAACATAAAGCTGGAAATTCATAAGGTTCATATCGCCGCCGGATATGGAGCAGTTTACATAACATCCGTTTTCGGTCTGTGTTATTGTAACTTTGTTTTCCTTTTCTATTCTCTGCTTTTCCAAAAGCTCTAATGTGCAGGCGTATGCCTTTTCCTTAACCGAATAGGCGAGATTATTTTCAAGCTGGTCGGCAATCATCATGCCGTCCTTTGTAAGCTCGAAAAGCTTTTCTCCTTTTTCACTTTTTTTAAGATTTCCCAGCTTTACAAGATCGTCAAAGCAGGAGCAGGTTTCAAAATAATTGGCGAGAGCTTTTTCTAAAATTGCGCTTACCACCAGCTCTTTACTCAAGGGCTTTTTGACCGCACGGAAAATATAACAGATGAGCATTTTGATCTCTGTTTTTGTTCTCATACCGCCGGGGATTATTCCCTCGTCAAATGTGTCAAAAATATTATTTTGCGCCATATACATAACCTCTTTAGCTTTACTATGTTTATAATTATAACACAAAATTTTCCTTTTGTGTAGGTTATTTTTAAATTACTTGACTATTTTTAAGGTTTGTGATATCTTATGCATTAAGAAGGGAGGCGCTTTTATGGAGTATATGCCTTATATATGGATTGCAATAGCTCTTGTTATGGGAATAATCGAAGCATCCACCGCACAGCTTGTGTCTGTATGGTTTGTTATAGGTGGTTTGGCGGCGGCTGTAAGCTGTATTTTTACAGATAATGTATTTATACAGATAGCGGTTTTCTTGATTGTTTCCTTTGCAAGTCTTTTGGCAACAAGACCTTTCGTGAAAAAAATTACAAAATTCGGGAGAGTTAAAACAAATCTTGACTCTACAGTGGGAAAAACTGCGGTTGTCACCAGCGACATAGACAACAGAATGAGCCAGGGCGCCGTAACTGTAGGAGGAAAGGTTTGGACAGCACGTTCCGTTGACGGAAAGGTTATCCCGAAAAACAGCAGCGTAAAGGTTATTTCCATTGAAGGGGTCAAACTTATTGTAGAAAAAATCTAAGGCTTAAAGCCTTTAATGAGAGGAGTACTAATATGGAATTTTTTGAAGAGGTATTGCCAAACATGATGGGATTTTTGGTTCCGGCAATTATTGTACTTATAGTTATAATCGTAGTTGTAAGAAACATCAGAATTGTTCCTCAGGCACACGCCTATGTAATAGAGCGTCTCGGCGCATACTATACCACATGGGGAACAGGTCTGCACATAAAAATACCGATTGTGGACAGGGTTCATCAAAATGTTACCCTTAAAGAGCAGGTTGTGGACTTCCCGCCTCAGCCGGTTATCACAAGAGATAACGTAACAATGCAGATTGACACAGTTGTGTATTTTGAAATCACAGACCCTAAGCTTTACTGCTACGGTGTTGAAAGACCTATAAGCGCTATTGAAAATCTCACCGCCACAACACTTAGAAACATCATAGGCGATTTGGAACTTGACAGCACTTTGACATCAAGAGATACCATAAACGACAAGATAAGAATTATCCTTGACGAGGCTACAGACGCATGGGGCATTAAGGTTATCCGTGTTGAGCTTAAAAACATTCTTCCGCCGAGAGAAATTCAGGACGCTATGGAAAAGCAGATGAAGGCAGAACGTGAAAGACGTGCAAGAATTCTCGACGCAGAGGGTGAAAAGAGAAGCCAGATTCTTGTTGCAGAAGGTATGAAGGAATCTGCAATCCTCAAGGCAGACGCTATTAAGGAGTCAAAGATAAGAGAGGCAGCCGGTGAGGCTGAAGCTATTTTGACTGTTCAGAAGGCTTATGCAGACGCTCTTAGAATGCTCAACGAGGCTAATCCTACAGACAAGGTTATCACACTTAAGAGCCTTGAGGCTTTCCAGAAAGCCGCAGACGGAAAAGCTACAAAGATTATTATTCCGTCAGAAATTCAGGGTATTGCCGGACTTGCCACATCTCTTAAAGAGGTTTGGAACAGCGACGCACCTGTTTCAAAGTAAAAAAATAGGTTTTTTAAAGGAAATATACCCAATATATAGGAAAAAATCATTTTTCACAGGTATATCTATTGAATTTTAATCTGTTTTAACTTATAATAAAATACAAGTAATGTTGTATGCTCAGGCTACGGTTTACCGTAGCCTTTTGCTTTAAGAGCCTACATTTTTGCGGATTAAAACAAAGGAGAGATTGACATGAGAAAAGTTGCAGTAATCATGGGAAGCGACAGCGATTTCGGTGTTGTTTCAAAAGCCGTTAAGAAGTTAAAGGAATTTGGTGTTCCCTATGAGGTTCACGTAATGAGCGCACACCGCACACCTTTCCAGGCGGCTGAATTTGCTTCAAAGGCAAAGGAAAACGGCTTCGGCGTTATAATCGCAGCAGCAGGAATGGCTGCTCACCTTGCAGGCGTGCTTGCAGCACATACAACTCTTCCGGTTATCGGAATTCCGGTAAAATCAGCAAACTTTGACGGTTTGGACGCTTTGCTTGCCACCGTTCAGATGCCTACAGGTATCCCTGTTGCAACTGTTGCAGTTGACGGAGCAGGAAACGCAGGTATTCTGGCAGTTCAGATGCTGGCTTTAAGCGACGATGAATTGGCTTCAAAGCTTGAAAACATGAAAAAGACAATGGAGCAGGAAGTTTTGGCAAAGGACGAGGCTTTGCAGGAAAAGGTTGCTCAGTTATAATTTGTAAACAGTATATACTCAACTAATATAAAAAATAAAATACAGGAGTGTTTCGGATGAAGAGTTTTTCTGAAAGCTATAAGGCGGCAGGCGTTGACGTAACTGCCGGATATAAAGCTGTTGAGCTTATGAAAAAGCATGTAGCAAGAACAACAACTGATGGCGTTGTTTCAGGTATCGGCGGTTTCGGCGGTCTTTTTAAGCCGGATATCGCAGGAATGGAAGAGCCTATTCTCGTAAGCGGTACTGACGGTGTAGGTACAAAGCTTAAGCTTGCTTTCCTTCTCAACAAGCATGATACTATCGGTATCGACGCTGTTGCTATGTGCGTAAACGACGTTGTATGCTGCGGCGCAAAGCCTTTGTTCTTCCTTGACTATGTGGCAGTTGGAAAGAATGTTCCTGAGAGAGTTGCAGAGATAGTTTCAGGTATTGCAGACGGCTGCGTTCAGTCAGGCTGCGCTTTGGTAGGCGGCGAAACCGCTGAGATGCCGGGATTTTATCCTGTTGACGAATACGACGTTGCAGGTTTCTGCGTTGGTATGGTTGACAAGAAAAAGATTATTGACGGAAGCAGACTCGAAAAGGGCGATGTGCTTATCGGTATTGCTTCTTCCGGTGTTCACTCCAACGGTTTCTCCCTTGTAAGAAAGGTTTTCGACATCAACGAGGAAACAATTCACAACACTTACGAGGAGCTTTCAAAGCCTTTGGGCGAGACCTTGCTCACACCTACAAAGATTTATGTTAAGGCTGTTTTGAACCTTATCGAAAATATCGACGTTAAGGCTATTTCCCACATCACAGGCGGCGGCTTCTATGAGAACATTCCGAGAATGATGAAAGAGGGACTTACAGCAAGAATTAAGAAGGACGCAGTTCCTGTACTTCCTATCTTTAAGGTAATTCAGAGAGTTGGCAACATCCCTGAAAGAGATATGTTCAACACATTTAATATGGGTATCGGTATGATTGCCGCTGTTCCTGCATGTCAGGCTGACAAGGCTATAGAGATACTTAACAACATCGGTGAAACTGCAGTTATTCTCGGTGAGGTTGCCGAGGGCAGCGACGGAGTGGTGCTTGAGTAATGAAAAATATTGTGGTTTTGGTATCCGGAGGAGGTACAAACCTTCAGGCGCTTATTGACGCTTCCGAAAGAGGAGAAATCGAAAACGGCAGAATTTCCTGCGTTGTTTCTTCAAACCCAAATGCTTACGCCATTGAAAGAGCAAAGAAACACAACATAGATTACGCCGTTATCAGACGCAAGGATTATAAAAGCCTTGATTCCTATGACGAGGCGCTGACCGCTCTGCTTTTGGAGAAAAAGGCGGATTTGGTTGTGCTTGCCGGATTTATGACAATTCTTGGCGACAAGGTTATAAAACAGTTTGAAAACAGAATGATAAATATACACCCGTCCCTTATTCCAAGCTTTTGCGGAGCAGGCTTTTACGGACTTAAAGTCCACGAAGCCGCCCTTGCAAGGGGGGTTAAGGTGACAGGAGCTACCGTGCATTTTGTAAACGAGATTTGCGACGGCGGCCCTATAATTCTTCAAAAGGCTGTGGAGATTTCCGACGACGATACTGCGGAAACTTTACAGAGAAAGGTTATGGAGCAGGCTGAGTGGAAGATACTTCCAAAGGCGGTATCACTCTTTTGCAGTGAAAAAATTTCGGTGCAGGGCGGCAGAACAATAATTAAAGATTGAGGAGGAAACAACAAATGAAACCCGTTTCAGCAGAAAAATATTTGAGTGTTAATCCATATCCGGGCAGAGGAATTATGCTCGGTAAAAGCGCAGACGGAAAAAAGGCTGTAATCGCTTATTTCATCATGGGCAGAAGCGAGAACAGCAGAAACAGAATTTTTGTTGAGGAGAAAGACGGTATCCGCACACAGGCTTTTGACGAGAGCAAGCTTGTTGACCCTTCTCTTATTATTTATGCGCCGGTTAGAGTTCTTGGAAACAAGACTATCGTTACAAACGGTGACCAGACCGACACAATCTACGAGCTTATGAACCAGCAGATGACCTTTGAGCAGTCCTTGAGAACACGTGAGTTTGAGCCGGACGCACCAAACTACACCCCGAGAATTTCCGGTATTGTAAAGGCAGACAATGGCAAGATGAACTACGCTATGTCAATTCTCAAGAGCGCAAACGGCAATCCTGACTGCTGCGAGAGATACACATTCAGCTATTCAGCTCCTTTGGCAGGCGAGGGCAGACTTATCCACACATACATGAGCGACGGAAATCCTCTCCCAAGCTTCGAGGGCGAGCCTGTTCTTGTTGAAATCGGCAACGACGATATCGACAGCTTTGCAAATAAAATTTGGAACGCTTTGAACGAGGAAAATAAGGTATCACTGTTTGTAAGATACATTGATATTGAAACAGGATGCTTTGAGTCAAGAATTATAAACAAGAATGTATAATATATAGTTTGATGAAGTAAGGGGATAGTGAAATGAACGATTTGCTTTTAAAATACGGCTGTAACCCGAACCAAAAGCCATCAAAAATCTTTATGAAAGACGGTTCTGACCTTCCAATCGAGGTTTTAAACGGCAATCCGGGTTATATCAACTTTTTGGACGCTTTCAACAGCTGGCAGCTTGTCTGCGAGCTTAAAGCAGCTACAGGACTTCCGGCAGCAGCTTCATTTAAGCATGTAAGCCCTGCAGGTGCTGCTGTTGCTACAGAGCTTTCCGACACTCTTAAAAAGATTTACTTTGTTGACGATTTGGAGCTTTCTCCAATCGCCTGCGCATATGCAAAGGCAAGAGGCGCAGACAGAATGTCCTCTTACGGCGACTGGGTTGCACTTTCCGACACCTGTGACGCTTCCGTTGCAACTCTCCTTAAAAGAGAGGTTTCCGACGGAATTATCGCCCCTGACTACACCGAGGAAGCTTTGGAAATCCTCAAGTCAAAGAGAGGCGGCAGATACAATGTTGTAAAGATTGACCCTAACTACAAGCCTGCCGCTGTAGAGCATAAGGATGTTTTCGGCGTTACTTTCCAGCAGGGAAGAAACGAGCTTCTTATAAACGAAGCAATGCTTATGCGGAACATTGTTACAGAGAACAAAGAGTTTACAGAGGAAGCAAAGAGAGATTTGCTGATAGCTCTTATCACACTTAAATATACACAGTCCAACTCCGTTTGCTATGCAAAGGACGGACAGGCTATCGGCGTTGGCGCAGGTCAGCAGTCAAGAATCCACTGCACAAGACTTGCAGGAAACAAGGCTGATATCTGGTACCTCAGACAGCATCCGAAGGTATTAAATCTTCCTTTCGTTGACGATATCAGACGTCCTGACCGTGATAACACAATCGACGTTTATATTTCCGACGATTACGAGGATGTATTGGCAGAGGGAACATGGCAGCAGTTCTTCAAAACAAAGCCAGAGCCTCTTTCAAGAGAAGAGAAAAAAGAATGGCTTAAGACACTCAAGGGCGTTTCTTTGGGCTCTGACGCATTCTTTCCATTCGGCGACAACATCGAGAGAGCAAAGCGTTCAGGCGTTGAGTTTATCGCACAGCCGGGCGGCTCTATAAGAGATGACAACGTAATAGATACCTGCAACAAGTACAACATGGTTATGTGCTTTACAGGAATTCGTCTGTTCCATCACTGATACGAGGTGGCTGTATGAAAATATTGATGATAGGTTCCGGCGGAAGAGAACACGCCCTTATCAAAAAGCTTCTTGAAAGTCCAAAGGTGGAGAAAATCTACTGCGCTCCCGGCAACGGCGGTATCGCCTGCGACGCTGAGAATGTTAATATCTCCGCAATGGACATTGAGGGCGTTGTGAATTTTTCAAAGGAAAATAAAATAGATTTGGTTTTTGTAGCTCCTGACGACCCGCTTGCCGCAGGTATGGTGGACGCTTTGGAGGCTGAGGGCATAAGAGCTTTCGGTCCTAAGAAGGCTGCGGCAGAAATCGAGGCTTCAAAGGTTTTCTCTAAAAATCTCATGAAGAAATACGGTATTCCAACAGCTGATTATCAGGTTTTCGACAACTCAAAGGACGCCCTTGATTATGTTGTAAACAACAATATGGCTCCTGTTGTTGTAAAAGCCGACGGTCTTGCTTTGGGTAAAGGCGTGCTTATCTGCCAAACAGTTGAGGACGCAAAGGCTGCAATCCATTCAATAATGGATGATAAGAAATTTGGCGAGTCAGGCAGCCGTGTAGTTATCGAGGAATTTCTCACAGGCCCAGAGGTTTCCGTTCTTTCATTTACAGACGGAAAGTGTGTAAAGCCTATGGTAAGTTCAAAGGACCACAAGAGAGCCTTGGACGGCGACAAGGGTCTTAACACAGGCGGAATGGGCACAATCAGCCCGAACCCATACTACACAGATGAAATGGCTGAGATTTGCAGAAAGACAATCTTTGAACCTACAATCGAAGCTATGAACAAAGAGGGCAGAACCTTTAAGGGATGTCTTTATTTCGGCCTTATGCTCACACCAAAGGGTCCGAAGGTTATAGAGTACAACGCACGTTTCGGCGACCCTGAAACTCAGGTTGTGCTTCCACGCCTTGAGACCGATTTGGTTGATATCTGTGAAGCCGTTATCGACGGAACACTTGGCGACATTGATATTAAGTGGAAAAAGGGAGCAGCTGCATGTGTTGTTATGGCAAGCGGCGGATATCCTGAAAGCTACAAAAAGGGTATAGAGATGAGCGGCCTTGATGAAAAAGGCGGGGTAGAAGGTGCAATAGTTTACCATGCGGGCACAAAACTGGAAAACGGCAAATTCTACACAAACGGCGGACGAGTATTGGGCGTTACCGCAGTTGACGACACCCTTGAGGGCGCACTGAAAAAAGCTTATGAGGCTGTTGAAAAAATAAGCTTCGAGGGCGCACACTATAGAAAAGACATCGGAACTTGTCCTGTTATTGTTTGATTTCCTTTTCCAAATTCCCATTGAAAAGAGGATTTGTAATTGAAATTTGCAACAGCGGTTGTTATCGTCTTTGTTTTGGCGATGATTTATTGTGTGTACAATTATTTTACAATGCAGAAAATTACGTTGAGCAATTATGTTGTCAGTGACAAAAGAATAAAGAAAAAGATAAGGATTGTTCACCTGAGTGATTTGCATTTAAAGGAGTTCGGGGAGTTTAACGGGGAGCTTACCAAAAAGATTTCTGAGCAAAACCCGGATGTGGTGGTTGTGACAGGTGATATGTGCAGGCGAGGAAATAAGGATTACACGCCTATAACTCATCTTTTGGAGGAGGTTGTGAAAACCGCTCCGGTGTACTACGCCTTGGGAAACCATGAACTGGACTACCTGAAAGATTACAACGATGAGATACTGAGGGAAATCAAAAGAACGGGTACGGTGATTTTGGACAATGAAATCGCCTGCCTTGAGGTGAAAGGCTCAAAGCTGAAATTTTTGGGTCTTAGCTGGTATGAAGAATTATCGGAAAACGGCATAAATTCGCCTGAGATACAGGAAGAAATAAAGCTGTTAAATAAATTCTGTCAGGGAGATGACTATAAAATACTTTTGTGTCATTACCCTGAATATGCAAAGAGCTGCTATAAGGTCAAATGCAAGGAGTTTTTAAACTACAAGTTTGATCTTATGCTTTCGGGACATGCCCACGGAGGTCTTGTGAGACTTCCATTTATAGGCGGTGTGATTGCGCCGTCCCAGGGACTTTTTCCGAAATACGACAAGGGTATTTACGATTTTGACGGCTTTAAACTTGTGGTTTCGGCAGGACTTGGGGATACCGGATATTTTTTCCGTGTCAACAATCCTCCGGAAATTGTAACAGTGGATTTAGTACCGAATGAACAATAAATAACATAAAGGAGCAGATTTCTGCTCCTTTCAGCTTGTCCAAAAACCCTGAATTTCTATCTGAAATTCAGGGTTTTTGCGTTTATCAAGCAACCAACACTTTGATAAAAAAGAAGGAGGAATTGGGGTTTAGCCTAT
>NZ_NFKS01000040.1 GCF_002160515.1 Anaeromassilibacillus sp. An172
CAGTCATATCAATCTCCTGACCGCTCATTGATGTACCTGTAAGATGAAATTTGAAGCCTTCAACAAGTCCGTCCTCTGCGGTCTTTGTAACATCAAGATTTCCTTTTTTAAGTTTGTTTACAAAGACATAGTTTTCTTTCTGTTCATCATTGTTTGCAGTTACGCTTGTGGTTTCTGTAGGTTCTGTTTCGTCTGCACTCGCTACATTGAATACAGGTATTGCCGTCATCATTATCAAAAGAACGACAAGCATTACAGCTCTGATTCTTTTCATCGGATTTCCCCCTTTCGTTATTTATCTAAGGCAAACCTTAGTTGCCGGAAAACAAGTTAGCCGCCAATACAGGTATAAATGAGAATACAGATTCTACTACAGCTTCAGGGTCTGCATCGGCGTTGAGTGAATATGTAACGCTTGCTTCAGATGCCATTTCAGCTTTAACTACAACAGTCTGAGGTTCCGGAGTGATATACCATTCAGGAACTTCAATTTCCTCTGCCGTGTATGTTCCGACCGGAACATCTTCAAAGACTGCAATACCGCCGGCATTGGTGATTTCTGTCATATCAACTTCTTCGCCGGAGTCGGATGTTCCATACAGATGAAATTTAATGCCTTCAATCTTGTTATCTTCAGACTGTTTCTGAACAGTAACGCCCTGACGTTTAAGGGTGTTATGGAATGTTACCTCTGTTGTCTGCTGATACTTAATTTCTATGTCCTGAGGAGATACTTCAACGTAATAGTCTTCAGGCAAAGTTTCGATGATTGTATATTTTCCTATCGGAACATTCTTAATTTCCGCAATACCCTCATCGTTAGTTTCAGCTTTCAGTTCAATCTCTTCACCGGAGTCTGATGTTCCCTTGAGTGTAAACTCAATTGATGAAATCTTTCCGTCCTCAGAAGTTTTGAAGATTTTTACAGAGCCTTTTTTGAGTGTGTTGTCAAAAGTAAGGTTCACATCTTTGTCTGCGTTGATAGTTACTTCCTGCTCATCCGGAACTACATAGTAATTGGGAGCATCAATTTCCTTAACTATGTAATCGCCGTAAGGAACACCCTCAAAGGTAAGCTTACCTTCTTCGTTTGTAACGCCTGTCTGTTTAAACTCCTGTCCGCCCTCTGTTGTGCCGGAAATTTCAAAGGTTCTGTTTTCGAGAACATCGTCCTCTGCGGTCTTGGTAACAATGATATTGACCTTTTTCAATGCGTTGTGCATTGCAGCCTGAGTAAGCTTGTTGTACTCAATTACAACAGTCTGTTCATCCGGAGTTATGTATCTGTCCGGAATCTCAATTTCATTGAGTTTGTAATCTGTACCGATTGGAATATCTTTAAAATGCGCCACACCGTCTGCCTCGGTTACAGCAGTCATATCAATCTCCTGACCGCTCATTGATGTACCTGTAAGATGAAATTTGAAGCCTTCAACAAGTCCGTCCTCTGCGGTCTTTGTAACATCAAGATTTCCTTTTTTCAGCTTGTTTATAAAAACATAGTTTTCCTTTTGCTCATCACTGTTGCTTAATGCTGTGACGCCTGTTTCCGTTGGTTCTGTTGCTTCTGTTTCATCAGCAAAGGATTTGGATGTATTAAGTGTAAACATCCCGCATATGCTAAGCAAAACTAAAAGCAGGGATATTACTCTACTTGATTTTTTAATGTTTGTCATTTTCTATTTCCTCTTTCTCAGTTACTTAACTTTTCATTTTCCGGAGGAAGGGAAACATCAAGACTTTCATCTTTATAATAGATATCGTCTTTCTTCTTATTCAACGTACCTGCTTCCTCTTCTGTCGTTGGAACATCGGCTGTTTCGGTTGGAGATTCTGTTGTTTCTTCTGCGGGCGGTTCTTCCACTGTTTCAGTTGTCGGTTCAGTGGTTTCTGTTACCTCGTCAGTTGCTTCAATCGTTTCAGCAGGTTCCGTTGCTTCTGTTTCTTCTGTAATTTCTTCGGTTGTTTCGGCAGGTTCTGTTACAGCTTCTGTTGTTTCTTCTTCATTCAAAATTTCATTTGCCGCATAGGTTCCGAGTGAAACAAATTTGATACCATTATTATTAGCGTATGTTTCGGCAGGACTTCCGGTATAACCATACATTGTGGCATTAATTCCTATAAAACCGGAACCTTGGAAAGCGTAATTGTCTATCTTTGTGTCTTTACCGTATACATATACATTACGTATGTTTGGACATTTTGCGAAACAGCTGAAAGGTATTTCTTCCAAATTTGCGGGCAAGACAACAGTTTTTAAACTTGCATACATAAATGCTGCTTGTCCGATTTTTGTCACAGTGCCGGGGATGGTAACACTCATAACATGGGGATTTGCATTAAATACATAGTCTGCTATTTCTGTTACAGGATATCCGTCTATGGTAGATGGAATATCAACCTGTCCGCCTGTACCTTTGTATCCTGTAATAGTCATGCCGCCGTCAGCGTTTAATGAATAAGTAAAATCTTTTGCTCCGCTACCCTTTACAATAATTGTTTGAGGTTCAGGTTTTATATACCATTCAGGCACATTTTCTTCCTGAACTATCCATACACCGCTTGGCACTTCATTGAAAACAGCCAATCCATTTTTATCTGTAATGGCTCTCATTTCATATGGCTGACCGGTTACAGGATTTTTAATAATTCCACCATTTCCGTCCGGCATATATGCATAGAATGTAATGCCTTCGATTTTGTCGTCCTCGGAAAGCTTCTGAACAACCATTGAGTGTAAATCCATTGTGTTTACAAATTCAAATACCGTGGTTTGGTTTGCGTTCTCTCTGGTGATGTTAACAGTTTTTGCAGCCGGTATCATATAATCATCAGGGATAACATAACCGCCTTCAGCTCCCACAACTCCAAGCTCTTTTATAGTCCAAGTACCTGTAGTTGCTTCGATTGTATTTGTATTACCGTAATTGTCAGTAGGACCCACTGTGGTCTTATCGCCTGTTGGGGATGTGACCTCAAAGTACCATCCGGCAAGCTTATCGTTAGGCGCAGTCATCATGGAACCGTCTGACTGCTTGATAGACTTTTTAATGCTGTAGCTGTACTCGGCATAGTCATTGTCAAACTCAACGGTTTTAACTTTGCCTGCGTCTGCTGATGTTATCTCAAAACTTATCTTTTCTGGGTTTAAAAATTCATCGCCCAGAGTGTAGCTTCCGTCGGAGTTTTTTGTGCCGAGCTCTTCAACTGTATATGTGCCTGTCTTTGTAACAGTATAAGCAGGAGTTTTACCGTATTCGTCGGTTGCACCTATAACAGTGGATGTTCCGTCAGGGGCGGTAACTTTAAAGTAAAGACCGCTATGAAGTTTTGACGGTGCGCTTATGGTTTCTCCGTCTTTATCTGTTATTGTTTTTTGGATTTGATATTCAAACTTCATCTGTGTGTTTGTCACCGTTACGGTTTCAACAGAGTTATTAAGTTCAGTTTGAATATTTTCCGGCTTTGAGTAAATGTCGGGGAAATAATAATCTCCGTCACTGCTTTTAAGACCAAGTTCCTCAACCGTGTATGTGCCTTTCTTCAGTGATGTTCCGGCAAGCTGTGAAACTGTTCCGGACAGCTCTCCGTTTGAGTTGGTCGGACCGACGATAAGACCTTCAGACGGTAAGTTGCCGCCCGTCACTTTGAAGTACCAGCCGCTATACTCAGATGAAGGTTTAGTAAGCTGTGTACCCTCAGCGTTTACAACTGACTTCTTAATAATCAAATCGTTTGGAGCGTACTTGTTTTCAAACTTCATTTGAAGCGTGTATGAATCCTGAGATGTTTTTGTGAATGAGGCTGTCTGATTTTCCGGTTTTATGTAATCATCAGGAAAAACAATTTCATCGTTAACCATTTTTCCGAGTTCTTCAACCGTATAGGTGGTGTCATACCGGAAATCAAAGTCCACATCCACATAGCCGTAACTGTCGGTCGGACCAACTGTAAGACCTTCTGGCGGTAAGTTTCCTCCGGTTATTTTAAAGTACCAATCGGCAAGCTTGTCTTTGCCTGTATAGACGTTTCCGCTTTCATCCACTACAGTTTTCTGGATTTTCCAGTTAAGGTCGGTTTCGCCTGAGTTGGTGAAGGACTTGATTATAACCTTGCCTGCGTCTGCTGACGATGGGGTGTAGGTGACAGGTTCAGGCTTTGTATAGTTATCGGGGAGATAATAGCTGTCGCCGTTTTTAAGTCCAAGTTCTTCAATGGTGTATGTTTCACCAATCTGACACCGGATTGTTTTCACGCCTGTTCCTGACCTAATCTGTCCGTTTACGTCAGTTGGACCAAGAATTTCTTCCGTTCCGTCAGTTCCGGTTATCTTAAAGTAAAGACCGGAATAACGGGAGTCAGGCTTTTGAACCTCAACACCGTTGTAATCAACTGAGCTTTTCTCAACTCCCAACGAAACAGTATCAACGGCAACTTTGAAGTAAGCGGGAACAGGGTCGGCGTAGCCGTTAACACCTGTTACCATGTCTTGTCCGTCACCGCCCCATGTGATAAGCTGTGCGTCTGTATCATCAACAGGCATTTCCTTTGTTGCTGAAATGACTATCTCTGAGGATTTAAGTGTTTCACCGGGGTTTGTGTAAAGTGTGAGAGTGTTTCCAACCTGAGTGATATTCACGCCATCATGATTTCCTGAGAAATCAAAGCGGTCAAGAACTCCGTTTGTATCTTTTAAGGTCGCTTCATAGTGATCGCCTTTCCATTCAAGCTTTATAGTAGGAGAGTTGCTGGAATACTTTGAGGCAAAGCTTGGTATTGTCTTATGAGTTGTAAGCAGATTGTCAATGTAATTGTATACTTTTTGCATTGACACGGTGTACTCAAAATTTCTTCCGAAAAAAGCCCATAACAGTTCCTGAGAAAATTGACTGTCACTTACTTCAGCTGTGTTTAAATCCCTAAGGTCAAGACAGTATTGCCAAATAATGAGCTTTGTTGCAAGATATGCAAATTGTTTTCGTTTTTCAAAAGTTTCCGCATTGGGGTCATTTTCTATGAGCTTGTTTATTGCTTCAAAGTTTCCCGGCTTGCCGTATATTAAAGCAAGCGCAATCTGTTCTCTTTTTTCTCTTGAAAAGCTCCACCATACAGAATTAGGGTAGTTTGGTTCAGCTGTAGAACCTGCGCTTCTGTACGGGTCTATGCAGTAGGCTTCCTGACCGTTGATTTCATACATTGGCATATATGCCCAGTCCCATATGAAGATATGGTCTGTGCCCGGCTTTTTAACACTGTGTTTATATGTTACAAAAGAGTCGGTGACGGTTATTTTTCCGCCGGCAGCCATTGATGAAATAGGAATAGCAGAAATAAGAAGCAGAAATGCAAGCACTATGGAAATGACCTTAAAAGAAAATTTTGTTTCCTTTTCTTCCATTAGTATTCTTTCCTTTCTTTTAAAATAGAAATGAGTCAGTTCATTTCTTTTTGTTTGGCGGCATTTTGTTTTTTAATAATTCATCACCTCCAATATTAGATTTATAGTTTAGCTTAGGATGGATTTGACTTTATATATATGAAAAAGCGGCGCCGCCAATCGCCGCTTTGAATTGTCATAAAGGTGATTGGGAGAACGGAGTAGTAAGAAAGGAGATGAACAAAAACCTCAAAAGACCAATCACCTTAAAAAAGAAAAAGGCAGCCATTTAGGTTGCCTTTGTATATATAACAAAACCTCCTGTTTGAGGCAGGAGGTTAGGGAATAATCGGTATTTAATTTTTAACCGTAGAAACAGTAAACAAGATAACCGCCGTTTGACAATGGTTCAAGATATGGACGAAAACGGCAAACACTGACATCTTCATAGCCGTCATTCTTTACCATATTTACAACACTGTCAATAGCTCCAAAACAGGCATTGTACTTGGCAATGTTTATTTTGTCTGCGGAGTCAAAATAGCTGTTCAATTCATCAGGTGAGTTATATCCGCAGTTTCCGAAAGTCAGGGACGAATCATATGTAAGTCCCTGAGAGATACCGTAATTAATCATATCCTGTTCAATGGTATATGGGTCGAACGGATATATATACGGAGAACTTACCGGAGGCTCTGTAGGAGCTTCTGTGGGAGGTTCAGTGGGTGGATTTGTAGGTGGTTCAGTAGGCGGCTGTGTCGGCTTTTCAGTCGGTTTTTCTGTAGGCTTCTCAGTTGGCTTCTGTGTAGGCTTTTCGGTTGGCTTCTGGGTCGGTTTGGTTGTACCGGAACCGGTTCCGGAATTGCCTGAAGAACTGTTGCTGCCGGAATTGCCGGAGCTTGAAGAATTATTTGAACTGCCGCCGTTGTTGTTATTTTTTTCTGCTGCGTCTGTAGCCGGCTCAACGATTGTTATAACATCAACCACTTCACCTTCGTCGTCTGTTACAACCTCTGTTCTTGTTTCTGTTTCGATTTCATCGGTTGTATTTTTTGTGTTCTTATCTGTGTTGTTCTTTGTTGATGATGTTGTTGTGGTTTGTGTTGAGTCTGTATTTTTATCATCACCACAGCTCGTCAACACTGTAGTTGAAAGGGCAAGCATAATCGCTAATATTGTTGATATGATTTTGTTTTTGTACTTCATTGTTCTGCCTCCTTATATTAAAAACATAACACTTATATTTTTATTTGTCAATCAGTTCCTGACTTTTTGTGACTTATTGAGAAAGTTGCTTAAGTTTATTGTAACCTCTGTCAAGGTATGTACTAAGTTTTTATAAAGAGAAAAGACCTGCAAAAAGCAGGTCTTTGTTTTTTAAATAAGCATTTTGTGCCTTAAAGACATAGTTGGAACGGGTTCATGCTAAACCTTATGAAGACTTCCGTTTGTAACTCTCACAACCGAGCACAAACATCAAAAGCATAGGGATTATCCCTATTTATATTATACTGCAATTATAGAATTTGTAAACCCCATTTTACAATATTATTCTTTATTTAACCTAATTTAACCCATCATTTACATTTTGATGAAACCGTAATGCAACTGAACGGTCAAATAGGTGCGAAACAAGAGAATTCATATTTTTGATCCTGATCAATTTGTTAAACTGCAGAAATCCGATTTCAATAACCATTTTAGCAAGAAATTCATCGATAAAAGAAGAACTGCAAGCTTGCACATTTACAAAATCAAGAATAATAGGAGATTGTGCTCGTTGGAGAATATTAAGAACATCATTTCTTAACTCTGCACCTGCAATTCTTGTACCAGTACCAGATGATTGTTTGAAAACATCATATCTAAGAACGTCGTCATCTTGCCACATATCATCAATTCTTATATCAAATCCGTCAAATCCATTAAGATTTCTTAAAGAGGTTTTTAAATCAATATCTTTTGATAAATCAAGTTGAAAGTCTACAGTGGTACAGGGATACTGTTCTGAAACGATAACGTCATTTTCAAATTTAATGAGTTCATTTTTTCTCAACATTAATGTAGAGTAGCCGGAAGAAATTACTAATCTACCGTTGTTTTCTTTTACAATTTCAAAAAGACCATACAAGCCATTACCCTGTCCTTTACCGTCACCTATACCTTCTTGTATTGCAAGTGTAAGAGCGTCTATTTCAGAAGCAGGTTTATGAGAACTGCACTTTAGTGAATTGTATATTCCAATTCCACAATCATAAACACAGAGAGCAAATACTTCTTTCCTTTTATGATATTGAGCCATAACATACCCATATTTTGATTGGCTATGAACAAGAACATTATCCATAACCTCATTAATACACCAAATTAAGCCATTTAGTACATCTTTTCCGCATTTAGTAGTACGACTTAGACAATCAATATATGCTTGTACAAGACTTGAAACCTGACCTTCTCGTTCTTTTTCTTCAGAAAATACAAATATTTTGTCCATAGGATTTCTTAAAGTTTTTATTTTTTCAGTTTCCAAATCAAAAGGATTAAAAAAGCCACATTTACTTAAATATGAATCCTCATTGGTAACAATAAATTCAATATCAAAAGTTGAGTGATAAAACTTTATTAAAATTGAAATAGGAAGGCAAGCATCAGGAAAAATACTTCCTTTGGCACAATCCAATGTTATCTTAATGTTTTTTATCTTACGTTTTATACATAAACTAACACAACGTATAAATGAGGTAACACAGGACGGGTGATTCATTTTACGGATTATTATTTCGTTTTTTACAAGTTCAACATTCTTAGTTTTCAGATTGGTACCTTCTTTCAGTTAATTATAGAAGAATTTATTTTTATATTACCATGGTTTGCGTAAAAAGTCGATATTTTTATTATTATGATAATATAAAATTATTTTTATAGTTACTGAGAAAGTTGCCTAAGTTTGTTGTAACATCTGTCAAGATACGCTTTAAGTTTTTTCATATCCTCATCATCAGGAAAATAAAATCTTATGTTATACGGAAATTTATACTCTCCTGTTTCTGTGTGTGTAATCACATGACCGTTCTTGTACATATAATAAAGTCGGTCACGGATTTCTTTTTCTGTCATTTTTATCACCCTTTCATTTGGAGTAAATATAAAATCGGAACTGGTTCCGATTTATGGATAAAACAAAACCATCGGAGTTAAATCACCGATGGTTCGTTTTATCCTGTATCAATAATGTTATCTCTTATATATATCGCTT
>NZ_NFKS01000041.1 GCF_002160515.1 Anaeromassilibacillus sp. An172
ACTATCAAAGACCCACAGAGAGTACGTGAAAGCTGGCAGTCCACTTTTGGCGGAAGCGGCAACAGCAATAAGGTAGCTGTTCTGGAGGAAGGAATGAAATACACACCAATAGGTATATCACCGGAACAAGCTCAGTTTTTAGAAACAAGAAAGTTTCAGATAAATGAAATAGCTCGAATTTTCAGAGTTCCTCCCCATATGGTGGGAGACCTTGAAAAGTCGAGCTTTTCTAATATAGAACAACAGTCCTTGGAGTTTGTAAAATATACACTTGACCCATGGATAGTCCGCTGGGAGCAATCTATAAGACGAGCTCTTTTGACACCTGATGAAAAGAAAAAATATTTTGTAAAGTTTAATCTTGAAGGACTACTGCGAGGCGACTATCAAAGCCGAATGAATGGCTACGCCATAGGCAGGCAAAACGGCTGGATGAGCGCAAACGACATAAGGGAGCTTGAAAATCAGGACAGAATTCCTGCCGAAGAGGGCGGAGACTTGTATCTTGTAAACGGCAATATGCTTCCCATAAAAACCATAATTGAAAGGAATGATAAGAGCGAAAATGAAGAAGTTTTGGAACTGGAAAACAATACAGGTGAAGAATCAGGAAACAATGACGGAGAGAACTCTGTATCTCAACGGCACAATAGCCGAGGAAAGCTGGTATGAGGACGATGTAACACCTAAGCTTTTTAAGGATGAACTTATGTCCGGAACCGGCGACATAACCGTTTTTATAAATTCTCCCGGCGGTGACTGCGTGGCGGCGGCTCAGATTTATAATATGCTGATGGATTACAAAGGCAATGTGACTGTAAAAATTGACGGAATTGCCGCTTCTGCCGCTTCGGTTATTGCTATGGCAGGAACAAAAGTTTTAATGTCACCGGTCAGTCTTATGATGATTCACAACCCTCTCACTGTGGCTATCGGTGACAGTGAGGAAATGAAAAAGGCTATTGATATGCTAAGCGAGGTCAAAGAAAGCATAATAAACGCCTATGAGCTTAAAACAGGATTATCACGAGCGAAGCTTTCACACATGATGGACTCGGAAACCTGGATGAACGCACAAAAAGCTCTTGAACTTGGATTTGCCGACGGTATTTTATTTCAGAAAGATGACAGTATTTCCAATTTATCAGATACCGAAAACAGCTTTACTTTCAGCCGCAGAGCTGTGACAAATTCATTGATTGACAAAATCACCAGACATAAAAAGGAAATTGAAAATTCAGGAACTCCCATAGAGTATCTTGAAAAAAGACTAAATCTTATTAAACCATAAACAGGAGGAATTTAACATGAGCAAAGTAAACGAACTTAGAACACAGCGTGCTAAGGTGTGGGAAAATACCAAGGCTTTTCTCGACTCACACAGAAATGAAAAGGGCATTCTCTCTGCGGAGGACACAGCCGCCTATGAGAAAATGGAACAGGAAATTGTGGACTTGGGCAACGAAATATCAAGACAGGAAAAGCTTGATGCCCTTGAAAGAGAGCTAAACCTGCCGGTCAACTCCCCTATTCTCGAAAAACCAAATTCAAATAAAAGAGATACAAAAACCGGACGAGCCTCTGACGAATACAACAAAGCTTTCTGGGCGCAGACAAGAAGCAAAGGCGGACTTATCAGTCACGAGATTAGAAACGCTTTGCAGGTGGGCACTGATACAGAGGGCGGATATCTTGTGCCTGATGAGTTTGAAAACACACTTGTCCAGTCCCTTGAGGAGGAAAATGTTTTCAGAAGCCTTGCCCACGTATTCAGCACTGCTTCTGGCAGTCACAAAATTCCCATTGTGACCACAAAAGGAACTGCTTCATGGGTTGACGAGGAGGGTGCAATTCCGGAAAGCGATGAAAAATTCGGTCAGCAGCTTATCGGAGCACACAAGGTCGCTACAATGATTAAGATTTCCGAGGAGCTTCTCAGCGACTCTGCCTTTGACCTTGAGGGCTATTTTAGAACCGAGTTTTCAAGGAGAATCGGCAACAAGGAGGAAGAAGCCTTTCTCACCGGCGACGGCACAGGAAAGCCTGTGGGCATTTTCAATCAGACAGGCGGCGCAGATGTTGGAGTTACCGCCGCTTCTGCCACAGCCATAACCTCTGACGAGCTTATCGACCTTTTCTATTCCCTCAACAGTGCCTACAGGAAAAAGGCGGTCTGGCTTTTGAATGACTCAACCATTAAAAACATACGAAAGCTTAAGGATTCAAACGGTCAGTACCTTTGGCAGCCGGCACTTCACGAAGGCGGATACGATACACTCCTTGGCAAAAGGCTGTACACTTCCCCATATGTTCCCCAGGTATCAGGCGGCAACAAAACAATAGCTTTCGGTGATTTCAGCTTTTACTGGATCGGCGACAGAAAAGGCATTACCTTTAAAAGGCTCAACGAGAGATTTGCAGAAACCGGACAGATTGGATTTATTGCATCAAAGCGAGTTGACGGAAAGCTTATTCTTTCCGAAGCCGTAAAGGTTCTTCAACAGAAAAGTGCCGGATAATAAGTGACGATTATGATTGAGGAACTTTTAAAAAAGGTAAAACAGAACCTTATCCTAAACCACGAGGCGGACGATGAGCTTTTGAAAGGCTACATCACCGCCTCAATTTCATACGCTGAAAGCTATCAGCATTTAAAGGCAGGTTTTTACAGCGAAAATCAAATGCCGGCTACAACTGAACAGGCTGTCATTATGCTTTCATCCCATTTCTATGAAAGCCGTGACGGCTCTACAGGTGGATTTTTTGCGGACAATGTTCAGGCAGGTCAGCAGGTTTGGAATACGGTAAATCTCCTGCTTAGATTAGACAGAGAATGGAAGGTTTGATATGTCTTTTGGAAAAATGACGGAGTTTATCGACATAGTGGAAAAAGAGACCATTAAGGACGGCGAGGGTTTTAAGACTGAAAAGGATAAAATCATAGCGACTGTAAGGGCGTACCGAGAGGGACGCCACGGCAGCGAAAAATGGGCAAACAGGGTGGCGTTTTCCGACGCCACCCATCTTTTTAGATTCAGATGTATTCCTGGAGTAAGAATAACCACAGCCATGACCATTGTGTGCAATGACGGAAGGTTAGATATAACCTCCGTTGAGGACGTAAAGGACAAAGGCATGTATGTGGAGGTTTTGGCTAAGGAAATTACACCAAGTAAATAAAGGAGTGAAAATATATATGGCAACGGCAAAGGTTAAAATGCCGGAGGAGTTTCTCACTAAGCTTTCAAGCCTTGGAAAAAACACCGATGCAGTGGCTGAAAAGGTTCTTGAGGCAGGCGGTGAAGTTATGCTTAAAAAGACAAGGGAAAATTTATCTTCAGTTATCGGCTCCGGAGCAAAGTATGAATCACGTTCAACAGGGGAGTTGGAAGAATCTCTCGGTGTTACACCGGTAAAGGTTGATAAGGACGGAAACCACAATATAAAAATAGGTTTTGCAGAGCCAAGAAGTGACGGTAAAAGCAACGCTATGATAGCAAACGTCCTTGAATACGGAAAGCACGGTCAGCCGGCAAAGCCATTTTTAAAGCCTGCAATATCCTCTTCACGTTCCCGGTGCAAAAAGGCTATGATTGACACCTTTAATGAGGAGGTTAAGAAATTATGAGCCTTCTTGCTGAACTTAAAGGTATTGCAGAAAGCCTTGATATACCCGTTGAAACCGGTGTATTTTCTGATATTCCACCCGATGAATATATAGTCCTTACCCCTATGACAGACACTCTTTCCCTATTCGGCGATAACTCTCCAAGCGTTGATATTCAGGAAGTGAGAATTTCTCTTTACACAAAGAATAACTGTACAGAAAGAAAAAATCAGCTTACGGAAAAGCTTCTGAAAGCTGAAATAACCATAACAGACAGACGGTATATCGGTCACGAGGACGATACCGGCTATCATCATTACGCCATTGATACGGCAAATTATTATGAAACGGAGGAATGAATATGGCAACAATAGGTCTTGATAGGCTGTTTTACGCAAAGATAACAAACGGAGCTGACGGGGATGAAACCTACGATACACCAAGACAGCTGGCAAAAGCAATGACTGTAGAGCTTTCTGTGGAACTTGCAGAGGCGATACTCTATGCCGACGACGGAGCCGCCGAAATAGTAAAGGAATTTGTAAATGGAACGCTTTCCTTAGGTGTGGCGGATATAGGTTCTGAGGCAGCTTCCGACCTTACGGGAGCTGTGATTGACAAAAACGGGGTTGTGGTTTCCACCAGCGAGGATAGCGCCGACCCTGTGGCAGTAGGCTTTAGAGCGAAAAAGTCAAACGGAAAATACAGGTACTTCTGGCTTTACAGGGTGCAGTTTGGAATACCTTCAACGAACCTGACCACCAAGGGCGAAAGCATAGAGTTTTCCACACCTACCATTGAGGGAACTGTAACCAGAAGAAACAAGGTTGACGCCAAAGGCAGACACCCATGGAAAGCGGAGGTCACAGAGGGAGACACCTCAGTTACCGCAGACACCATAAGCAAATGGTATGGCGAGGTTTACGAACCAGCCTATGCAGATTCAGAACCAAATATTAAAGGAGCGGATTTAAATGGAAAATGAAAGAAGCGCAAATATAACACTGGGCGGTGAGGAGTACACTCTCATTCTCACAACAAAAGCCACAAAGGAGATAGCCGGCAAATACGGCGGCCTTGAAAATCTGGGGGATAAGCTGTTAAAATCGGAAAACTTTGAAATGGCATTAAATGAGGTTGTTTGGCTTATAACCCTTTTGGCAAATCAGTCTATTTTAATTCACAACATCAAAAACAAAGAAAACAAAAGAGAACTGCTGACAGAAGAAATGGTGGAGCTTCTGACTTCACCTTTGGACTTGGCTGGCTTTAAATCGGCCTTGTCGGAAGCTCTCTACAAAGGCACAAAAAGAAATATTGTAAGCGAGGACAACACAAAAAACTCACAGGTCGGGTAACAGATGAAGAGCTGTTCACCCGACTTCTTTATTACGGTCTTGCCCACCTTAATTTAACTCAGGATGAAGTGTGGCTCATGCCCTTTGGTTTGCTTTTAGACCTATGGGAATGTCATAAACAGTGGAACGGTCAGGCAAAACCAAAGCGTGAAGTTTTCATCGATGATGTTATCCCTTGTGGAATTTAATTAAAAGGCAGGTGATAAAGTGGCGGATGATTTTGGATTAAAAATAGGACTTGAGGGCGAAAAGGAATTTAAAAGGGCATTAACTGAAATAAACCAATCCTTCAAGGTGCTGGGTTCGGAAATGAAGCTTGTTTCCTCCCAGTTTGACAAAAACGACAATTCGGTTGAGGCTCTGACCGCCCGAAATCAGGTTCTAAACCGTGAAATTGATGAACAGAAAAAGAAAATCGAAACACTTCGCTCTGCCTTGAACAATGCATCTAACTCTTTCGGTGAAAACGACAAGAGAACAAAGAACTGGCAGATCCAGCT
>NZ_NFKS01000042.1 GCF_002160515.1 Anaeromassilibacillus sp. An172
GTGACATAGCCACTGTAATTTCTAAAACTAACGCTTCGCCCGACGTGTGCAGAAGTTGCTTTCATAGAAAAACCTTTGCACGTCGGAACTAAAAAACTCGCCCGACCTGAAACGAAAGCTAATTTTATATCCTCCCCTTGCAGGTCGGATATAAAATTCACATAATTCACAGTTATTAACATTGGGATGTTTAAGGGGTGGAAAAATAGGTGAGTTTTCCTTTTTTAGGTGTGGAAATAGTTGAATTTTCAATGTTAAAAAATGAGGAATTTAAGTTTTTAAGGATTTTACATTATTTTAACAAAGGCGATTTTTTTATGGTGAAAAATTAGTTTTTCCGGATTTTTTTCTTTTATGCAAAAAACCGTTTTTTTGGATTTTTTCTAAAATCTCACGGTAAAATTCTTTTTAAGATAATAATTCGTTTTTTATTCCAAAAATAAGAAAAATAATAAGAAATCCTTGAAAAAAATTACGGGAAAATAAAATTATTTAACCTATTGACAACTAAAATATTACACAATGTAAATATTTGACGTGGAATACTCTGATGAAAATGTGGATGTGGATAACTTGTTATGTTGATAACTATGTTGAATTAACGAAAAAGTCAGTGTTATTCAAGTTTTGCCACCTGTTTTAACAGGGTTTTTCAACGGTTTCCACAGAGTTATCCACATAAATGTTGATAATATAGCATAATACATTTTGTATATATTCTTTTTTGAAAAAATATTCAACATATGTTAATTACTATGTGGAAACAAGTGACTTTTTTCCCGATTTTCTGCCTGCAAAAAAATTTTTATGTTCAATAATATGTATACAAGCCCTGAAAAATACCAATCATCAAAAAAGAGAAATTCAAAGGAGGATATAAAAAATGATAAAAGGCATCAACCGACAGATTATAGAAATAAACGACACAGGCAACACATACTATGAAAAAGCCTGGCTTGTGGTGCGTCCGGAGTTTGATTCGGCACAAAAGGAACTGCTTGAAAGGGAAGCCGCCCAGCTTATAAAGGCGATACAGGCGCCCTCCTCTTTCCAGCGCAAAAGTATAAAAGCAAGACAGTGGATAAAATTTGCGATTTCGGCTTGTTTGGGAGCTTTTGTGTGCTTTTTGATTTTAAATTCAATTTAGTGTGAAGGATGATTGTATACAGTTGGGAATGATGATTATATACAGTTGTAAAGGATGATTGTATACAGTTTTCGGCTTTGACAGGTCTGTTTTTTTATTCTTTATTTTCTTTATGTATTATCGGTTAATATAATTCTTATAAAGAAATAAAACTCTGTCGTATTGTGTTAAAATTTTGGTAATCGGGTAGTTCTGTAAAAGGAAACCAATTCGGTGAAGCAATAAGACAGAAAAAGCGAGGAGAATCCTATGTCAGACGTTAAAAGAATTTTTGTTGAAAAGAGAGAGGGCTTTAATGTTGAAGCCAAACAGATGCTGTGGGACTTGCGCCACAATCTTGGCATGAAAAATATCGAGGACCTCAGATATGTAAACAGATACGATATTTCGGGTCTTACAGATGAAGAATTCAAAAAAGCAGAGGGAATTATTCTTTCCGAGCCAAACGCAGACGTTATTTATGAAGAAAATCTTCCCGTTGAAGAGGGCTGGAAGATTTTTGCAATGGAATATCTTCCGGGACAGTACGACCAGCGTGCAGACTCTGCCGCTCAGTGCGTTCAGCTTCTGACACAGGGCGAGCGTCCTCAGGTTCTCACTGCAAGAGTTGTTGTTTTAAAGGGCAGCATCTCCGACGAGGATATGAAAAAGGTAGAGGACTACCTTGTAAACCCTGTTGAAAGCCGCCTGGCTTCTCTTGAAAAGCCTTTGACACTGGATGTTCCGGTAGAAGCTCCTGAAAACGTAAAGAGAGTTGAGGGCTTTATAAAATGGAACAAAGAGGAAATGAAGGAGTATTACGGCTCAATGGGCTTTGCAATGACTCTTTCCGACCTTGAGTTCTGCCGTGACTATTTCAGAGATACAGAAAACCGTGACCCGTCCGTTACAGAGCTTCGTGTAATCGACACATACTGGTCAGACCACTGCCGCCACACAACATTTTTAACAAGACTTGAGAAAATCGAGGTAGAGAAAGCGGCTCTTGGTTCAGTTATAGAAAACGCACTTTCAGAATACTACAAGGCAAGAGAAGAGCTTTACGGCAAGGACACCACAAGGGATGTTTCCCTTATGGATATGGCTTTGGCAGGCATGAAGCTTTTGAGAAAGCAGGGCCTTATCCCGGACCTTGACGTAAGCGACGAGATAAACGCCTGTTCAATAGAGGTTCCCGTTACAATAGACGGAAAAGAGGAAAAGTGGCTTGTTCAGTTTAAGAACGAAACCCACAACCACCCAACAGAAATCGAGCCTTTCGGCGGCGCTGCAACCTGTCTTGGCGGCGCAATCAGAGACCCCCTTTCAGGCAGAGCCTATGTTTATCAGGCAATGAGAGTTACAGGCTCAGGCGACCCGACAGTTGCAGTTAAGGACACAATGCACGGAAAGCTTCCTGCAAGAAAGATAACCACAGGTGCGGCAGCAGGCTACAGCTCCTACGGTAACCAGATAGGACTTGCAACAGGTCAGGTAACAGAGCTTTACGACAGCGGTTACACAGCAAAGAGAATGGAGATAGGCGCAGTTATCGGCGCTTCACCAAAGTCAAACGTAATCCGTGAAGTTCCTGCACCGGGCGATATTATCGTGCTTTTGGGCGGAAGAACAGGACGTGACGGCTGCGGCGGCGCAACAGGTTCTTCAAAGGCTCACACAGAAAGCTCCATTGAAACCTGCGGAGCAGAGGTTCAGAAGGGTAATCCTCCTACAGAAAGAAAAATTCAGAGACTTTTCCGCAATCCGGAAGTTTCCACAATGATAAAGAGATGCAACGACTTCGGCGCCGGCGGCGTATGCGTTGCAATCGGCGAGCTTGCCGACGGACTTTCCGTTGACCTTGACAAGGTTACAAAGAAATACGAGGGTCTCGACGGTACAGAGCTTGCAATTTCCGAAAGCCAGGAGAGAATGGCTGTTGTTCTCGATAAGAACGACGTTGAAAGATTTATTGAAGAGGCTGAAAAGGAGAACCTTGAAGCTACAGCAGTTGCAGTTGTTACAGAATCCCCTCGTCTTACAATGGACTGGAGAGGCGACAGAATTGTTGATTTGTCCAGAGAATTTTTGAACACAAACGGTGTTACACAGATTTCTCAGGCTTACATCACAGCTCCTAAGGCTGAGGACTGCTACAGAACACACTCACCTAAGTGCCTTGAGGGACTTTCAATCGAGGAAGCAATGGTTAAGAACCTTTCAAGACTTGAGGTATGCTCACAGATTGGACTTTCCGAGAGATTTGACGCATCCATCGGTGCGGCTACAGTTCTTATGCCATTCGGCGGCAAGGAACAGCTTACACCTCAGGAAGCAATGGCAGCTAAAATTCCTCTTATCCATGGAGAAACAGACGACGCTACAGCAATGAGCTTCGGTTACATTCCGGGAACATCACGCTGGAGCCCATTCCACGGTTCAGCATATGCAGTTGTTGAGTCACTTTCAAAGCTTCTTGCAATCGGTGCAGACCCGCTCAAGGCAAGACTGACATTCCAGGAATATTTTGAAAGACTTTACGACAAGCCTGAAAGATGGGGCAAGCCGGCAGCGGCTTTGCTTGGCGCATTTGAAGCACAGCTCAAAATGGGAATCCCATCCATCGGCGGTAAGGACAGTATGTCCGGAAGCTTCGAGCATTTGGACGTTCCTCCGACACTTGTAAGCTTTGCGGTTTCCATGACAAAGGCTTCCAAGACAATTTCAGCAGAATTTAAGAAAGCAGGTTCAAGAGTTATCTATGTTCCTGTTCCTGAAAATAAAGAAACATTTATGCCTCTTTGGGAACAGCTCAAGGAAATGTACAGAGCAGTTCTCCACCTTATGGAAAAAGGAAAGGTTCTTTCCGCATCTGTAGTTAAAGAGGGCGGCGCCGCTGCTTCCGTATGCAAAGCCGCATTCGGTAACAAGCTTGGCTTTAAGTTTGCAAAGGATTTGAGCTTTGAAGAGCTTTTCGCACCTCTCAGCGGTTCACTTATTCTCGAGCTTGAAAAGGACGCAAACCTCCCGGCAGATGTACTCAACTACTATCTTGGTATCACAACAGACGACGGCATAATCAGTGTAAAGGGCAAGGACATCCCAGTTGATACACTTATCGACGCATGGACAGCTCCTCTTGAAAAGGTATTTGCAACACAGGCAGCCTGCCCTGAAATGAAGTTTGACATTCCTCTTTACAAAGAGAGAAACACTTCCTCCCCTGTTATCAAGACAGCAAAGCCAAAGGTATTTATCCCTGTATTCCCTGGCACAAACTGCGAGGTTGACACAGCCCGTGCCTTTGAAAAAGCAGGCGCAGAACCACAGCTTCTCATTGTTAAGAACCTGACACCTGCACACATTGAAGAGACAATCGTTCAGATGGAAAAGATGATAAACGAATCCCAGATTATCATGCTCCCGGGCGGATTCTCCGGCGGTGACGAGCCTGACGGAAGCGGAAAGTTTATCGCAACCACATTCAGAAACCCACGCATAGCAAACGCTGTAAACGAGCTTCTCAAAAACCGTGACGGACTTATGCTTGGTATCTGCAACGGCTTCCAGGCTCTTATCAAGCTGGGACTTGTTCCATACGGCGAAATTGTTGACATCAAGGACACAGATCCAACCCTTACCTTCAACACCATAGGCAGACATATTTCCCATATGGCATACACAAGGGTTACATCAGTTAAGTCACCATGGTTCAGCATGGTAAATCCGGGCGAAGTTTTTGCAATTCCTGTATCCCACGGCGAGGGACGTTTCATGGCTGACGACGCAACAATGAAGCGTCTTATCGAGAACGGACAGATTGCAACCCAGTACTGCAACCTTGACGGAAAGCCTGTTGCCGACATCAAGTACAACCTCAACGGTTCAGTATGCGCAGTAGAGGGTATCACAAGCCCTGACGGAAGAGTTTTAGGCAAGATGGGACACAGCGAAAGAAAGGGCGAAAACCTTTACGCAAACGTACCATTCGAAAAAGACCAGAAAATCTTCGAGTCCGGCGTCAAGTATTTTTTATAACCGACGGGGAAAAGTACAGCTGTAAATAAGCTCCCGTTTTCCGTCGGGCGAGACTTTTGCTTCCGACCTGCATGGGTTAATCTAATCTTTAGGTTCTGCACAGGTCGGGCGAGTTTTTTAGTTCCGACGTGCAAAGGTTTTTCTATGAAAGCAACTTCTGCACACGTCGGGCGAAGCGTTAGTTTTAGAAATTACAGTGGCTATGTCAC
>NZ_NFKS01000043.1 GCF_002160515.1 Anaeromassilibacillus sp. An172
TTAACACCCTGAAAACTGAATAAAGAGTATACAGACAAATCCAAAGGACTTATGGTCAAGCCCTCGACCTATTAGTACTGCCAAGCTGAATGCCTCACGGCACTTACACACGCAGCCTATCAACCTCGTAGTCTACAAGGGGTCTTACCCGATTTCTCGGTGGGATATCTAATCTTGGAGCCGGCTTCACGCTTAGATGCTTTCAGCGTTTATCCGTTCCGTACATAGCTGCCCAGCTGTGCCACTGGCGTGACAACTGGTGCACCAGAGGTACGTCCATCCCGGTCCTCTCGTACTAAGGACAGAGCTCCTCAAATATCCTGCGCCCACGACAGATAGGGACCGAACTGTCTCGCGACGTTCTGAACCCAGCTCGCGTACCACTTTAATCGGCGAACAGCCGAACCCTTGGGACCGAATTCAGCCCCAGGATGTGATGAGCCGACATCGAGGTGCCAAACCTCCCCGTCGATGTGGACTCTTGGGGGAGATCAGCCTGTTATCCCCAGGGTAGCTTTTATCCGTTGAGCGACGGCATTTCCATTCACATACCGCCGGATCACTAACTCCAACTTTCGTTACTGCTCGGACCGTCATCCTCGCAGTTAGGCTAGCTTACGCGTTTACACTCTAGGGCACGGTTTCCGTCCGTGCTGAGCTAACCTTTGAGCGCCTCCGTTACCTTTTCGGAGGCGACCGCCCCAGTCAAACTGCCCGCCTGACAATGTCCCCCGACCGGTTTCACGGCCGCAGGTTAGAATTCCAGCAATCTAAGAGTGGTATCCCAACGGCGACTCCGCAAAGGCTGGCGCCTCTGTTTCCTAGTCTCCCACCTATCCTGTACATAGATTACCGAAACCCAATATCAAGCTGCAGTAAAGCTCCATGGGGTCTTTCCGTCTTGTCGCAGGTAACCGGCATCTTCACCGGTACTACAATTTCGCCGGGCGGGTAGTTGAGACAGTGCCCAGATCGTTACACCATTCGTGCGGGTCGGAACTTACCCGACAAGGAATTTCGCTACCTTAGGACCGTTATAGTTACGGCCGCCGTTTACCGGGGCTTCAATTCAGAGCTTGCACTCCTCCTCTTAACCTTCCGGCACCGGGCAGGTGTCAGCCCCTATACTTCATCTTTCGATTTGGCAGAGACCTGTGTTTTTGCTAAACAGTCGCCTGGGCCTATTCACTGCGGCTCAGCTTTCACTGAGCACTCCTTTTCCCTAAGTTACGGAGTCAATTTGCCGAGTTCCTTAACTACCCTTCTCCCGTTGGCCTTAGAATTCTCTTCCTGTCTACCTGTGTCGGTTTGCGGTACGGGCACCGGCTCTATACACAAAGCTTTTCTCGCCCTCGTCCACATATACTTCGGACTATTGTCCTCCCTTACGCCTCGGAATACCAACTCCGGGGATATACGCTTTCAAGGTGTCCCTTTGCTTAAATTGCAGGTGGTTACGGAATATCAACCGTATGTGCATCGACTACGCCTTTCGGCCTCGCCTTAGCTCCCGACTTACTTGGAGCGGACGAACCTTCCTCCAAAAACCTCAGACTTTCGGCCAATATGATTCTCACATATTTCTCGCTACTCATTCCGGCATTCTCACTTCTGTAAAGTCCACCGCCGCTTTCGCTGCGACTTCACCCCTTACAGAACGCTCTCCTACCAAGTCTTAACGACTTCCCAAGCTTCGGTGTGTAGTTTAGCCCCGTTAAATTTTCGGCGCAGAGTCACTCGACCAGTGAGCTATTACGCACTCTTTTAATGAGTGGCTGCTTCTAAGCCAACATCCTGGTTGTCTATGCAACTCCACATCCTTTTCCACTTAACTACTCTTTGGGACCTTAGCTGTGGGTCTGGGCTGTTTCCCTTTTGACAATGAAACTTATCTCCCACTGTCTGACTCCTGAAAAACGATTATTCGGCATTCTTAGTTTGTTAAGGTTCAGTAACCTCTCGGCCCCTAGCCAATACAGTGCTTTACCTCCGATAATCTATTTCAAGGCTAGCCCTAAAGCTATTTCGGAGAGAACCAGCTATCTCCGGGTTCGATTGGAATTTCTCCGCTACCCACACCTCATCCGCTACCATTTCAACGGGAGTCGGTTCGGTCCTCCATGGAGTTTTACCTCCACTTCAACCTGGACATGGGTAGGTCACCCGGTTTCGGGTCGTGTACAACTGACTTCATGCGCCCTTTTCAGACTCGCTCTCGCTACGGCTCCTCACCTTAAGTGATTAACCTCGCCAGTTACACACACTCGCCGGACCATTCTACAAAAGGTACCCGATCGCACGTTGATGTGCTTTCGGTGCTTGTAAACACAAGGTTTCAGGTTCTTTTTCACTCCCCTCCCGGGGTTCTTTTCACCTTTCCTTCACAGTACTATTCGCTATCGGTCACCAAGTAGTATTTAGGCTTGGAGGATGGTCCCCCCGTCTTCCCACCGGGTTTCACGTGTCCGGCGGTACTCTGGATTCAGCTAGCCTCCTCGACTTTTCGCATACAGGATTCTCACCTTCTCTGATTGGCCTTCCCATGCCATTCTGCTAAGTCTTAGAGTACACGTTGCTGTCCGAACCCCAAATGTATTTCTACATCTGGTTTGGCCTCTTCCGCGTTCGCTCGCCACTACTTACGGAATCTCTGTTGATTTCTCTTCCTCGCCCTACTTAGATGTTTCAGTTCAGGCGGTTCCCTTCGTATACCTATTTTATTCAGTATACGATGACCGAACTCCTTCGGTCGGATTGCTCCATTCGGAAATCCACGGGTATAGCGCCTACTTACGGCTCACCGTGGCTTATCGCAGTTTGTCACGTCCTTCATCGGCTCTTGGTGCCAAGGCATTCCCCTTGTGCTCTTTGTAGCTTGACCATATGTGTTCTCTTTGGTTTGTTTTTTCTCGCTTGCAGTAAATAAGCTCGTCGCTTACTTACCCTCTCGCTTCCAGCTTTATTGTAGTTTATATACCTTACGCTTAACTTTTGTTAAACCTGTTTGATATTTAAACTTTTCTCGCTTTATCTGCTTATCTTTATTCAGTTTTCAAGGTGCTTTTGGTGGGCTTAAGTGGACTCGAACCACCGACCTCACGCTTATCAGGCGTGCGCTCTAACCGGCTGAGCTATAAGCCCATGTCACGGCTTGTTCTTTTTCACTCAAGCCTTTGGTGGAGATAAGCGGGATCGAACCGCTGACCCCCTGCTTGCAAAGCAGGTGCTCTCCCAGCTGAGCTATACCCCCATATCTCTTTCAGGGTTATTCCTTTTTGAGACCCTGAAAATTAAACAACGATAATTAGCCGAACTTTCGTAATGCCTGACCTTGGATGTTAGAACTTTATCTTTCAAAAGTTCAAGTCTCCATAGAAAGGAGGTGATCCAGCCGCACCTTCCGATACGGCTACCTTGTTACGACTTCACCCCAGTCGCCAATCCTACCTTCGGCAGCGTCCTCCTTGCGGTTAGACTACTGACTTCGGGTATTACCGGCTCCCATGGTGTGACGGGCGGTGTGTACAAGGCCCGGGAACGTATTCACCGCGGCATGCTGATCCGCGATTACTAGCAATTCCGACTTCATACAGGCGAGTTGCAGCCTGCAATCTGAACTGGGACCATTTTTAGGGGTTTGCTCTGCATCGCTGCTTTGCTTCCCTCTGTTGATGGCCATTGTAGTACGTGTGTAGCCCAGGTCATAAGGGGCATGATGATTTGACGTCGTCCCCACCTTCCTCCGTTTTGTCAACGGCAGTCCTATTAGAGTGCTCTTGCGTAGCAACTAATAGCAAGGGTTGCGCTCGTTGCGGGACTTAACCCAACATCTCACGACACGAGCTGACGACAACCATGCACCACCTGTCTCAACTTTCCCCGAAGGGCACCTAATGTATCTCTACCTCGTTAGTTGGATGTCAAGACCTGGTAAGGTTCTTCGCGTTGCTTCGAATTAAACCACATACTCCACTGCTTGTGCGGGCCCCCGTCAATTCCTTTGAGTTTCAACCTTGCGGCCGTACTCCCCAGGTGGATTACTTATTGTGTTAACTGCGGCACGGAGGGGGTCAGACCCCCCACACCTAGTAATCATCGTTTACGGCGTGGACTACCAGGGTATCTAATCCTGTTTGCTACCCACGCTTTCGTGCCTCAGCGTCAGTTAAAGCCCAGCAGGCCGCCTTCGCCACTGGTGTTCCTCCCTATCTCTACGCATTTCACCGCTACACAGGGAATTCCGCCTGCCTCTACTTCACTCAAGCAAAACAGTTTCAAATGCAGTTCGTGGGTTAAGCCCACGGATTTCACATCTGACTTGCTCTGCCGCCTACGCACCCTTTACACCCAGTAAATCCGGACAACGCTTGCTCCCTACGTATTACCGCGGCTGCTGGCACGTAGTTAGCCGGAGCTTATTCATTAAGTACCGTCACTTCTTCGTCCTTAATAAAAGAACTTTACAATCCGAAGACCTTCATCGTTCACGCGGCGTTGCTGCGTCAGGGTTGCCCCCATTGCGCAATATCCCCCACTGCTGCCTCCCGTAGGAGTCTGGGCCGTGTCTCAGTCCCAATGTGGCCGTTCAACCTCTCAGTCCGGCTACCGATCGTCGCTTTGGTGGGCCGTTACCCCGCCAACTGGCTAATCGGACGCGAGTCCATCTTCAAGCGATAAAATCTTTGATACGGTTGCCATGCGACATCCGTATGTTATGCGGTATTAGCGTTCTTTTCAGAACGTTATTCCCCTCTTGAAGGCAGGTTACTCACGCGTTACTCACCCGTCCGCCACTAAACTTA
>NZ_NFKS01000044.1 GCF_002160515.1 Anaeromassilibacillus sp. An172
ATGTAATGGTTGGGTCACCGTCTGCGTTAAGCTGCTGTTCATAGGATGTCAACACATCGCCGTTAACAAGACTTTCTGTGGTGATAGTCGGTGCATATTTAACTGTACCTGTTCCGGTGATTTCGCCATCCAGTTTACCTCCGGTCTCTAACTTAATCTCACCGTCGTTAATCATATTTCCGTTGTTGGCAATCTCACCGCTATTGGTTATTCCATTGTTGTTGGTAATCTCGCCGTCGTTGGTTACTCCACCATTGTTAGCAATCTCACCGTCGTTGGTTATTCCATTGTTGTTGGTAATCTCGCCGTCGTTGATTATATTACCTTTATTGGTAATCTCGCCGTCATTGATTATATTTCCTTTATTAGTTAAAGTTGTATCAGCAGGAACTGTGAGACTGCTTCCGCTATTGACAGTAAGGCTCTCGTCTTCGCCGATTTCAAGGTTTTCCTGCAATTCCGTATTGCCGTAAACAGTACCGTTTTTGCCGTCAAAGACAATACCGCCTCTGTCGTCACTGTTCGCTATTGTCACATCAATAGGAGTCATAATTATTGTTCCTTTGATACCGCTAATTGCGTTTACAACTGCGTCATCGCTGACGTTCAGCTTTGCACTTCCTACAGCGTCAGAAGCTCCCACATAATATTCTATTCCACTACGACAATTGCTTCCGCCGGCTGTGAGACTGCCGCCATTAACATTGATAGTAAGCTCCGGGTTTTTAGAATATATGCCTGATTGTATACCTATTCCGGTTCCATATGAGCCATTTTCAGCAACCCCGGCAACAACAGAAGCATTGTTTATAGTAATGGTAGAATTTCCGCTTCCGCCGATAACCAATATACCTTTGCCGTTACCATTATCACCTTTGACATTAAGACTTCCCGGACCTTGTATGGTCAGAGATGTATCTAGTCCGGTCCAATCTGCGCCTCTTTCTCCAGTAACAAAAATTCCGTAAGCTGCACCGTAGACAGTATTTTCACCTTCAAGTATAATTGTCAGTGCAAGTGAATTGCCGGATCTACTAACAGCATAAATACCACAACCCATTGAATCCGATTGGAAGTTATCCTGCACAATTGCAGCATTGTGCAGGGTCAGAACTCCCTTGTTATAGTGTATGTAGTTGTCCTCCGGAATACCGTTTTCATAAACTGTCCAGGTTTTTCCTTCGTCATTGGAAGTATAGTAAAAATTATCCGCCAAGTATATGATTGAATTGCCCACATAAAGGTAATTTGGAAGTGAGTTTTGGGAATAAACCGCTACATAAACTAATGCTGTTTTTCCGCCGTAGCTTACTGTTACCTCTGTATCTCCCTCTGAAAGCACATCAGGAGTGAATACACATTCGCTTGTCTGTACAGGTTCTTTTGTGCCGTTGGCATATATTGCTTCTATCTCTATGCCTGTGGGGTCAAAGCTTTCGCCAGGATTATAAACAATCTTATCAGGCTGTTTTGTAACCTTAATACCTGCAAGCTCAGGAATGTTAACAGTTACAAGTACAGAAGCTGTTTTTCCGTTGTAGCTTACTGTTACTTCCTTTAATCCCTTTGTCATTGTTTCAGGTGAGAAAGTACATTCATCTATTGAAACAGATCCCTTTGAACCGTTGTTGTAGGTAGCTGTTATCTCCATTCCTGTGGGGTCAAATTTATCGCCTATCTCATAAACAGTCTTGTTAGGCTGTTTTGTCACTTCTATACCTGTAAGCTCTATAGCCTTTACTGTTACGGAAACAGAAGCTGTTTTTCCGTTATAGGTTACTGTTACTGAGTTTAATCCTGCTGTAAGCTTTTCAGGAGAGAATGTGCATTCCTCTGTTGAAACAACTTCTCTTGAACCGTTGTTATAAACGGCTGTTATTTCAATACCTGTTGGGTCGAAGCTGTCGCCGTCAAAGTATTCTGTCTTATCAGGCTGTTTTGTTACTTCGATACCTGCAAGCTCTACCGCTTTAACTGTTACCGGAACGGATGCTGTTTTTCCATTATAGGTTACTGTTACAAAGGTTACTCCCTCTGTAAGCGTTTCAGGAGAGAATGTGCAGTTTTCGATTGAAACAGGCTTTGTTGAACCGTTTTCATATGCAGCTGTTATCTCCATTCCTGTTGGGTCGAAGCTGTCGCCGCCAAAATACTCTGTTTTATCAGGCTGTTTTGTTATTTCAATACCTGTAAGCTCTGCCTCAATAACTGTTACCGGAACGGATGCTGTTTTTTCCTTATAGGTTACTGTTACAAAGGTTACTCCTTCTGTGAGTATTTCCGGAGAGAATGTACATTCGTCAAGAGATACTGTTTCGCTTGAGCCGTCGCTGTACTTTGCTTTTACCTCCATTCCTGTTGGGTCAAAGCTTTCATTTTCCTTATACTCGGTTTTATTCGGCTGTTTTGTTACCTCTATGCCTGTAAGCTCTACAGGAACTGTAACTGTTACAGGAACAGAAGCTGTTTTTCCGCCGTAGCTTACTGTCACTTCGTTTACTCCGCCTATAAGTGTTTCAGGTGTAAATGTACATTCGCTTAAATCAACAGGCTTGTTTGTGCCGTCGTCATAGTATGCGGTTACTGTCATTCCTGTTGGGTCAAACTTTTCACCGTCAATATAGTCTGTCTTATCAGGCTGTTTTGTTACTTCAATATTTGTAAGCTCTACAGGTGCAGTAGGCTGTTTAAAATGCACGTTTATTCCCATAACAGTCTGACCCTCTAATGGAAATTCAGCAGTAGCGTCATTTACCTTTACATAGCAGCCCTTGCCAAATTCATAACCGTCATCCGCCTGAAGTGTTACCTTAGCGGTATAGTACTGGTTAGGCTTTGCTTTTCCTGTGACAGGTTCGCCTGTTGCCTCCTGCCCCTCGTACCATGCCAATGTAGCTGTCATGTTGGCTGTATTTACTGTAGCTGTAGTAGGAAGCTCCTGATATTTCACCGGCGAATCTACAGTAACCTCAACACGCATAATAATTTTAGCACTTGTTGTTACTATCTCATATTTATAACCGTATGTAGGTGTTCCGTAATGGGTATCTGTTTCATTTCTTCTTGCAAATATTACATATACCCTTCCGGCTGAAAGTCCTGTAAAATCTCCGGAAGTGCCCCACTGTTCATCAGTCGGAAGCTGAATATCCCCTGAGGATGCGTCTAAACAAGCGTAAACCTCTCCCGGGTGAGTTTCAACTGTAATGCTTGTTTCAGTTATTGACAGTATGTTTATATCATTTACAGGCTCTGGGTTTGCCTTTTTGACTGCCTCAGAGGTCTGAGCAGTCAATGTACCCTCACAGCCGCTTGCTGATACAACAACCTTGATTATTTTACCTACGTCCTCGCCTGATCTGAGAGTATAGGTGTTTCCGTTCGCTCCGGGAATAGGGGTATCATCTCTGTACCACTGAATTGTGCTGAATGTCGGAGCGCCTTTTACTTCAACTGTCAGAGTTTCAC
>NZ_NFKS01000045.1 GCF_002160515.1 Anaeromassilibacillus sp. An172
ATAGGCTAAACCCCAATTCCTCCTTCTTTTTTATCAAAGTGTTGGTTGCTTGATAAACGCAAAAACCCTGAATTTCAGATAGAAATTCAGGGTTTTTGGACAAGCTGAGGGCTGTGCATTTGCACAGCCCTTAATTTTTTAATATGAAGTTTTAAGCGGTAACGGTGTTGTAGATATTTACAAATCCGCTTATTGTTACCACAAGTATCAGTATTGGGGTGATATACTTTATTGTGAATACCCATACCTTTGCAAGCTTGAATTTCTTTGCGCCTAAGGCCATTTCGTTGGCAAGGATTTTCGGTTCCCATCTCCAGCCTACAAACCAGCACATCAAAAGTCCGCTGAGAGGGAGAAGAATGTTATCGGTGAACACGCTCATAAGGTCGAAGAAGTTGTATCCTGCAACTGTAAAGCCTGAAAGTGCGCCTGTTGCCAGACAGCTTGGAACGCCCAAAAGGAATATTGCAAAGCCAACGCCTAAAACAGCTTTCTTTCTGCCTATATTCCATTTCTGAGTTACGTAGGAAACCGGAACCTCAAGTAAAGCGATGGCGCTTGTTACAGCGGCAAAGAATACAAGAATAAAGAAAGCGATTGCAAAGATAAATCCGCCGCCTATTTCGCTGAAGATTTTCGGCAATGTTCCGAAGATAAGTCCAGGGCCTTGCTGAACGTCAAGTCCAAAGGAGAACACAGCAGGGAATATGGCTATACCTGCCAAAACCGCAATGGCTGTATCCATAACAGCAACCTGTGCACAGCTTTTTGGGATGTTTTCGTCCTTTTTCAAATAGCTTCCGTAGGTTATGGTGATACCCATACATAAGCTCAGAGAGTAGAAAACCTGTCCCAAAGCTTCGCTGATGGATGTGAATGTGAAAGAAGAATTGTCGGAGGGAACAAACATAAACTTCAAACCCTCCACAGCATTTGGCAGTGTTACGGTTCTTACAATAATAATAATCATAAGGATGAACAAAGCCGGCATCATAAACTTGCTGGCTTTTTCAATGCCCTTAACACCCATAAGGCAGATAATAACCGCAGAAGCCATAAACAGGAAATGCCAGAAAACAGTTTCGTTGCTTGCGGAGAACGCCGCAAAATCTGCCGGAGCGTTGGCTGTTGTCACATAGCTGAAAAGATATTTTAAAATCCAGCCGCCTATAACGCTGTAGTAGCTTAATATTACAAAAGCTGCGAATACTCCTAAGAAGCCTACTATACCGGCTTTCTTGTTGATTTTCTTGTAGCTTTCAACGGGGTTTTTTCCGGAATATCTTCCCAGGCTCATTTCCAGCATCATAACCGGAAGTCCTAAGATTACAATGAACAAAAGATAAACGATAAGGAAAGAAAAACCGCCGTTTCGCCCCATTATATAGGGGAACTTCCATAAATTTCCCAGACCGATTGCGGCTCCCGCAGTGGCGAGAACAAAGCCCAGTCTGCTTGACCATTGATTGTTTTTCATAATATAAACCTTTCTGTAGTATTTTGTCTTGTCACAATTAAGCTTAAAGACGATATTTAAAAACATTATATCAAATTTTCACCTACTGTACAAGATGAAAAATAAAAATTGCTATAATTTTGAAACAATATGGCATATTTTGGCTGATTTTGTACAAAAACCAGTTATTGTACAAAATATAAAGATTAAGAGTACAATCATAAATTAAACTATTATAATAATTATAATTATTAAGAATTTGTTAATTTTATATCAAAGTTATTGACTAAGTTAAAATATAATGTTAAAATCTTATTGTAAATAGAGAACTGGAGGTGGTTATTTTGAAAAGAAATATTAAAAAAGTAACATCTATAGTATTAGCAATTTTTCTTTTGATTTTAAGCGGATGCGGAGGAGATGTGGACTATACTGAGGCTCCAACGGTCGAAGGGGAAACACAGGATGGTTTTGAAAACAACGAAGAGTTTCCCAAGCATATTGACAGGGTTATAAGCGATAAGGTAACAGTTGATGCCGATGTTATTGTGCCTGAGGGCGTGGATTTTTCAAATATGAACACCTACAATGCAGAGGCGTGCTTGTTTAAGGAAAGCGACCCTATGGAACTTTTTGAAATAAAGGACAACAGAGTGCTGGAGCTTTATTATGAGGCAAACGAAACCGATTATGATGATTGTCCCGAAGATTTTAAATTTGAGGTCAAAAGATATACTATATATAATGCAGACAACAGAGATGCGGGAAATATGTATAGAGGAAGTTTATCATGGGGCGGAGATGAATTCTTTTATCATGATTTTACAGCGTCGCAGTGCGAAACATATTGTCTTAATTATTTGGGAATAACCCAAGAATCGGCAGATGAGGTGGATTGCGGAAAGGACTTTGACTTTATGACAAGGGAAGAGGCAAAAGCCAAAGCGGAAAACATCATAAGCAGTGTGACAAATTTTGATTACAATATAACCCATGTGCTTTCGGTGGAAAAGGAAACACTGGATTTGTTAAATGAAAAATGGGACTACACATCCCCCTATGAAACAAAAGACAGCTATCTGATTTACTATACATATACGGTTGACGGAATTGACTTTCCATATATAAGTTCGGTTACCGATATTACATCGGAACTTCCGTTGAAATATATTATGACTGCCTATCTTTGGATTACGGAAGACGGTGTTATAAACTATACATTGCCGACGATTGAATTTGACATGAAGTTAAATTCAGTGGCGACCCAGGGAAATAAAATAATAGGTCCGGGAGAAGCATTGGAAAAGGTCAAAGAGAGCATAGATTCAAGATGCAGTTTGTTTGACGCAGAGGTATTTCAAATAAGCCTTAATTATGTTCCCTATAAAAAGGGAAGAACATTAAGGGAAAATAAAAATTATGAAATCCGCCCTGTTTGGAAAATATATGTAAGGACGGTTGGAAACGACGATATTGTAATCTCTGAAAAACCATTGCCTTTGGATGGAAATCTGACAGAAACTGAAATTATAGATTGGACAGTGGACGCTGTTACAGGGGAATTTACTTTTAATGTTGGTTTGGCTTAAATTATAAATTAAAGGAGGGATAAGAAATGAAGCGGTTTATGGGCGCATTTAGAATGGACTTAAAGAGAGCTTTTATAAATCCCGTGTTTATTGCCACGATTTTCCTTATGATGTGTTTGTTCTTTGTAAACGACTTTATAAACAATTTTGAGTTGTCATGGGCTTGGGAAAGAAAAAGTCTTTTAATGGCAGACGGACAGATACATTTATCTGTTTTTGATGTGTGGTATTCTGATGTGGTAGCAGGATATTCTATCTTTGCAACGACAATAGCTGCTTTGCCATATGCCCATAGCTTTTGCACAGACTTTGAA
>NZ_NFKS01000046.1 GCF_002160515.1 Anaeromassilibacillus sp. An172
CTGTGCTGTTCTTACCGCTCCAGTTTTCTGACTTTTCAGCGCCTGAATTATAGATGATGTTGTTTCTAACAACTGCTGTACCGGTCTGGTTTGCGCCGTTGTTTCTGTCGGATACTCTGAGGAATGGAACTCCCTCTTCCATATAGAATACGTTATTGTAAACCTGAGATAAAGGAGCTTTGTCCGGTAAATCCAAAGCGCATACTAAATCCTTATAGCTTATATTGTATCTGAATGTCGTGTTAATTGCATTTATACCGCAAACCATAAGGCATCCGCCGCCGTTATTATGGCTGTAGTTATACTGATAAACTGTTCCGTCGCCGTAGTCAGCGTCCCATGCCTGTCCGTCGCCATTATGTGCAGTATCGAATACTTCGTTGTACTGAAGAACGGCGTTCTTGCATTTCCATGGCCAAATAGCCGCTGAAACATTACTGAAAGTTGTTGCGCTGTAAATATCGCTGTTCATTTCCATTGCAGCGTTATCTGAAACATTGTACTCAATAAGAGGATTAAGACAATATTTTGTTGTTATTGCGTCTCCTCCGATGTCCTTGAGATAGTTGTTTCTGATAACTACATTTGTACATCCGTATTTTTTGCAGAGGTCGTCAGGAACTTCTGCTGATGCGTTAAACATATATGCATATGCAGTAACAGCAACAGAAATTCCCCATCTGCTTACATTCTCTACAAAACAGTTTTCTATAAGAATATCGTTATAAGTAGGAGTGCCTGTTGCTTCCTCATTTTCCGGAACAAACATTGTGAAAATAATTCCGCCGTTGTTCATCTGCTTATTATATACGTTACCTCTGATATCATGAACATAGAGATTGTTAAGAACTATATGGTCAACTGTTCCCTTGTTCTGTGATACAACAGCGACACCTGTTCTATCCATTTTTCTAAGAAGGCTGTAGTCTTCATTCTGGAAACTTACATTGTTTACAATTTCAAGATTGTTAAGCTCTATGTATTCCACATCATAAAGCAAAACAGTTGAAGAAACATAACCCTTTCTTACATGCTGAGAGCTTTCAGTATTTCCGAAATCCTGATACCATATTCCCTGTCCTTTTGCATCGATAACCGGCATATTTTTGCTCTCGTCACCATAAGCATCCACAATTATAGGATACTCGGCAGAACCGCTTCCCTTGATATGGAGATACTGATAATTAAATACAGAACCTCTCTCAAGCAAAACTTTATCTCCCGGCTGCAAAGTCAATTCATTGATTTTTGAAAGACTGTAGAACGGTGTATCTTCGCTTTTTCCGTTGTTGGTGTCTTTGCCTTTTAATGTGCTGACATAATATGTTGTTCCCACATCAGCTGTTGTATCAACTTCATCTGCCGATACATTTCCTATTTCAAAAGTAAACAACCCTGAAATCATACTCAAAGTCAGCAATACAATCAGCAAGCGTTTCATTGTTTTTCCTCCTTTTCCGGTTTTTGTGATTTGTTAATTAGCCTCATTTTTTATATTTCAAACATGAAATTATAAACGTAATAATAAATATCTATTTAATCATATTTTTTACAGGTGTAACGAACAAATTTCTCTTTTTTATAATATTAACACAAACAAAACCATAACACAATACATAGATATAACAAAAAAGATGTATAATTTTTAAACCAATCTCCCAAAAGATAAAGGAACAAAATATAAAATTAAGAAACTATAAATTTATCTAATATATAATGTAGAATATCAAAATGTATTCGTTATATTTTATTAAACTAAAATTTTATACACTGTATAAGACAAAAAAGGAAAATATTTAATCTTTAAATTCTTATTTTTGTAAATTCACAAATAAATTCAACTTGCAAAAGAAATCAAAAGACAAATTTATCACAATATTCGTGTATTCCTTTTTTGAATACCTATTGTCTTCTGGATTTTAAATTTCAGTTTTTTCAAAAAGTAAATCTAAAACAAGAACCCCCGTGGAGAGAATTCTCCACAGGAGTTCCCATTTTAATCAGGATACATGATTTTCTTAATTTTATTATTTATTAGAAAGCTGTATCTGGATACGTGTTGCGTCGTTTATCAAAATCTTTCCGTCGCCGTCAACATCAGCCAGCTTCTCATCAAATGTACCAGTAATCTCCATACGTGTGAGATACTTCTGAATAAGTGTAACGTCTTCAATATCAACTGTATTATCGTGGTTTACGTCACCCTTTTCAAATGTCGGCTGCTGAACCTTCATAACTCTGAGTTCGCTTACTGCAAGTTTATTTGGATCGCCTGTAGATGCGTCGTTCTGAATTGCTGTTGGCTTAATTCTGATATACTTTGCAGTTATAGGCTCATCAAAGATGATCTCAGCTGTCTGTCCGTCATATTCAGCTGTATAAGTACCGGCAGATGTGAATTCTGTTCCGTTTTCTGAAACAAGAATTTCTACAGTCTTTATCTTATTGTTGCCGTTCTCTCTTGCTACGTACTCAAATCCCTTTACGGTCTTTGCTGTATCGCCGAATACTACATCGATATATACGTTTGGAATATCGTTCTGTGAAAGCCAGAAGCCTGCTTCTTTTCCGTCAAACATAATATCGTTTGCAGCTTCCTGAGAAGCAACGCCTGATGACTGTCCGTCAGAGGATGACCACTGGAGCCATGCGCCTGATGTATTTACTGTAAAGTCTTCCTTATACATATAGAAGTTCGGGTCAACCTTTACAAGTCCTTCAATAGCGGATGTAAGATTGTTCTTAGCAGCTATTACATCAAGCTGTGTAGCTGTTTCGCTTTCGGAAACTTCGATTGCATTTGTCAAAGCTTCGTTGAACTTGCTGTAGCTTGCCTCTGTGTATGTTCCGTTGGCATTTGTGTAGTCCTCAAGAGCCTTTGCCTTTTCGATTTCAGCCAAAAGTTCTGTCTTGTCAACTTCGCCTGATGGAACGTCGCCTTCCTGATACTCGTAAGCACCGATATCAGGTGTTCCTGTAACTTCGTTGCCGAAGAAGTCTGTTCCTGTAAATCCGTCGATTACAACACCTGCGTCGATTGCCGGTGAATCTTTGGAAATCTTAAAGCCTTCAAATGCTGCTCTGTCGTGTACTACGCCTGTTGTTGTAGTAGGTGCTGCTTCTGCTCCCCAGAAGAGAGGATCTGCTGTAACAGCATTTGCATCGCTTGTTGGTGTATTTGTGTAGTTATAATACAGGTTGTTGC
>NZ_NFKS01000047.1 GCF_002160515.1 Anaeromassilibacillus sp. An172
TGCACAACGCATTGAAAAAGGTCAATATCATTGTTACCAAGACCGCAGAGGACGATGTTCTCGAAAACAGAACCTTTGAAATTTCCGGCACAACAGAGGGCGGACAGGAATTTAAACAGACAGGTGCTACAAATTCAGAAGGTAAGCTTACATTCACCGATGTTCCTTATGGTGATTACATTGTAAGGGAAATCGATGCTCCCAATTACTATGTAGTTCCCGATGAGCAGGAAGTAACTATCAACGCAGACAAAGATGTGAACCTTACTTTTGACAACACACTCAAAAAAGGTTCTGTCCAGCTCATCAAGGTTGACAGCAAAAATCCCGATAAGAAATTATCGGGTGCTGAATTTGCGGTTTATAAAGACACAAACGGCGATGGAGTTTATGCCGACACTGATGAGCTTATAGGATATATGGAGGAAGTTTCCAAAGGCGTTTATTTTTATGATAACCTGCCTTTTGGCAATTATTTTGTAAACGAAACAAAAGCTCCTGAAGGTTATAACTTAGACCCTACATTTTATGGGTTTGTTATCAATTCGGAGGATACCGTGACGGTACAAAATAAAGACGGTGTTTTTGTAAATGAGGAAATACCCACACAGCCCACAACAACACCTCCTGACGCTCCGCAGACAGGACAGAAAAGCTACGTTGTTCCACTGCTTATTATTATCATACTGAGCGTCGGTGTGATTATCTTCTTTATTATAAGAAACAAGAAGAAAAATAAATAATCTTAAAAACATATGAAAGGTGAACGATTATGAACAGTGATTTGATGATGAGTACAAAGATAGCAATTACTTATGAAAAAGGCGGTTGTGGCAAAACCACAACCGCCGTTAACCTTTCTGCAATGTTAGCGGATAAAGGATATAAGACATTACTTGTAGATTTGGATTTCCAAAGCTATGCCACAAGCTACTATGGATTGTTTGACGATAACAACCCGGGAATTTACGAGGTTATGAAATCCGAGAAAAATCCAAAGGACTGTATTTTGAAAACAAAAATAGAAAACCTGTTTTTACTTCCCTCTAAGCATGAGCTTAGAAACATAGAAACAGTCCTTATGATGAAAACAAAAAGACAGGAATACACACTGCAAATGGCTTTAAAGGAAATTGAAGCAGATTATGACTTCATTATTTTTGACTGTCCTCCGTCCGGAGAACGCATAAAGGAAAACGCACTCACCTGCTGTGATTACGTAATCCTCCCCTGTATCCCGGACGACTACGCTCTGCACGGACTGCTGTGTATAGCAAAAGAGATAGTTGAGATAAAGCAGTTCACAAACCCCAATTTAAAAATTATGGGAATTTTGATTTGCATGATGGAACAAACAAAAAGTAAAAAAGCCTATGCGGATGCTTTAAAGACTCAGGACATATTCCCCTGCTTTGAAACTGTTATAAGAAAGAACACAACCTTACAGGAAGCTATAAACGCACATGTGCCTGTTCATCGTTATGATAAGCGCAGTAACGGTGCAAAGGACTACATGGCATTAACCGAGGAAATCATAAAAATCGTAAAGGAGGGCAAATAAATGAAAAAGACGATAGATGTAAACGGCATGTTTGCAAAGCTTAGTCAGGTAAAGGAAGTTACCGAAAAACTTGCCAACACCTCAAGAAGCGAGCTTATCGAAACAGACCTTATTTTCCCTTCAAAGGACAATCCCTATAACAGACAAGACACACCGGAGATTGTTTCACAACTTGCCACAACCATTGAAGCAATCGGACTCATTCATCCGTTGACCGTAAGAAAGATAAACGATGAATGTTACGAAATCATATCGGGAGAGCGAAGATACAAAGCTATTAAAACACTGGGCTGGAAGAGAATCCCCTGTACCGTATATGATAACCTCAGCGACGATAAGGCGCAGCTTATGCTCCATGTGGCAAACTTGGAAACAAGAGAATACACACCGGGTGAGAAATTACAGTTTTACCCTGCAACTGAAGAATGTATTAAAAAGCTTATATCCTCCGGAGAATACACCGGAACGCTTCAGCAGGGCATTGCAGAAATGTTAAAAATCAGCGACAGACAGGTTCGCAAGTATAAAAAGATTTTAGAAAACCTTGATGAAGCTGAACATGAAAAAATAATCAAAGGAGATGAGAGTATCAACACCGCCTATAAAAAGGCAGTCGAGGAAAAAGAAGCAAAAGCCGAAAATCAAGAAAAGCGTAAAGAAAAGGAAAAGAAAACAAATGAGGAAAATCCGTTGGTTCAGAAACTGACGGATTTTTATTTGCAGAGAATTTTTTCCGAAACCGATGAAATCACAAAAATCAACGGTATTTCTTTTTCTGATGAACAGCTTGAAAAGTTCGGTCAAAAGCTCAACAAAAAAATGGGAAAAGTCATTTCCGACTGCATAAGAGAGGTGTTGAAATAAAATGAAAATCACAAAAGTTGAGATAGTAAAGCTTGAAAACAGTAAACGACTTAGGGCGACTTGTTTTATCGTCCTTGACTATACAATCGTAATAGATAATGTAAAGCTTTTTGAAAATTATAACGGTGAATTTTTTGTGGAATTTCCAAGAAGCCATTCATCGGAAGAAAAGAATTATCAAGACATCACTATTATTAAACCACAGTTTAGAGATAGCTTAGTGGGTACAGTTTTAAAGGAATACAAAAAGAAGTTAAAGGAGGAAGACGATGGCAAAACAAACAACATTGGACAAGATATTAAAGGTGGACAGTCAGATAACGGCACAGGAAAAAATAATAGCCGAAGCCAAAGAAAATCTTACGAAGCTGAAAGCTGAAAAAAAGGAGCTTTCCAAAAAATACAAAGAGGAACAAAACGCATTGATACTTAAAATCCTTAACGACAACGGAATTGAAACTCCCGAACGCATTAAGGAAATTCTTATAAAACAGGGGTTTAAATTTAAGGATGATTTTAAAGACCTTGAAAAAATCACAGGGAGTTCAATTACCGATGATTTATCCTGATGTTCATAAAAGCAGAAATTTTGAAAACCTCAAAATTTTTTCCTTTTACAGTTTTGACAAAAACGCTTTTTTATTCTAAGCGAATGAAAAAGTCAGCTTGTCCAAAAACCCTGAATTTCTATCTGAAATTCAGGGTTTTTGCGTTTATCAAGCAACCAACACTTTGATAAAAAAGAAGGAGGAATTGGGGTTTAGCCTAT
>NZ_NFKS01000048.1 GCF_002160515.1 Anaeromassilibacillus sp. An172
GCTGCCAGACCGCAAGCTTATTTTACAACAAAAGGAGTTTTATTTTCTACATCACCGGCTGTCGCCTTCTTTTGAACCACTCGCCTAGCGAGTGGTTTTCTATATACAAAAATCCCCCCGGCTTTAACACCGAGGGGATTACTTATTCTAAGACTTTTTTATCTCAAAATTATTATTTTGAAAGCTTGAGCTGAATAGTTGTAGCGTCCTTAATGTTGATTGCGCCGTCCTCATTTACGTCTGCCAATTTAACATCAAAGTTTTCGTCTTCAACGCTTACAAGGTATTTCTGAATAGCTGTAACATCCAAAACATCAACAGTCTTATCGTGGTTTACGTCGCCCAATTCATACTCAGGCTCATAATCACCGATAAGATCCTTAAATGACCACTCATCTTTCCATTCCATTGTGATTTCGTGTGTCTCACCGTTGAAGTTCAATGGGAGCCAAATGTAACGGGAATCCTGGAGATTTTCTCTGAACCAGCGGTAGCCCATGTAAACAAACTTACCTGGAACCTTGTTTCCGTCCTCATCACGAACCGGGAGAATAAATGTGCTCTGGCTTCTAAATGTTGTTTCCTGCTGTGTTCCGTATGGGATATCGTTTACAGCAAACTTCTTGTTAGGAGCCCACTCACCGAAGATATCTCCCTCAACATAGGAATACCGGCATGGGTTTGGATTCCAACCGGACTGACCGGAGGTAATGAGATAATATGTATCTCCATCCTTAAACATTGCAGGAGCTTCTCTGTATTGACCGGCAAATACTCTCACGTAGTCAACACCCTCTGTAAAGTTAGCTGGTGTGTTTTGTGAAATATCCTCCAAATCGCCGCTGAGTCCTGTGTACTCATCGTTGAGCTTGTGGATAATTGTAGTTGCGTTTTCTTCTGAAGAATAAACAACATAAGCTGTTCCGTCGTCATCCTTGAACAAAGTCATATCACGGAGCATACCGTCACCGTTGCCTGTTGTAAGAACGCCTGTCATTGTAACTCTTCTTGTGCAGAGATACTTAAACGGACCTGTAGGTGAATCGGATATTGCAATACCAGCGGAAGCAACAGTATAAAGTCCCATTCTTGGGCCGTCCTGGTGCCACCACATTACATACTTACCTGTAGCGTCGTTGTAAATTACCTTTGGTCTTTCAACAACTCTGTTCCAGTTGAACTCTCTGTACATCTGCTGTTTCTCTTCAAATGTAAGGTTGTCGTTCTCATAGAGAGCATTGAGCTCGTCAATATACTCGTCAGAATTCAAAGCTGAAAGGCTTGAATAAGGTGATTTCATAAGTCCGTTGTGATTTGAAGCTGTGCCCTCAAACTCTGGAAGCGGACTGTTCTTGTAGATATCAGACTCTTCTGAAACATACATTGGTACATCGTCGTCTGTTGTTGTACCGTCAACAAGCTGAGGATTGTTGAATACTGGAAGAGCTACTCCCTCGTAAGTCCAGTTAAGAAGATCCTTTGAAGAATAGCAGCCGATACCGATACCTGGGTTACCTGTTTCAGCGCCTGTAGGAACGTTCTCATAGCCCTTATGCTCGCCGTACCAGTAGTATGTCTTTGTTTTCTCATCGTAGAGAATACCGCCGCCGTGAGCCTGAATTGCATTACCGTTGTTGTCAACCCAAACCTTACCAGGTTTTACAGTTGTAACATTTCCAATAGTTGCATATGTTTCAACTGTTTCGAGGAGAGCGTCAGCAGCAGCCTGTACACCTTCCTGAACATAAAGATTTACATCACCTACTGCGTCGAGAGCAGCCTGGATTTTCTCTTTAGCGATTTCGTTTGTTGTATCAGCAATAGCCTGCTGTGCAATAGCGATTGCGCCCTCAAGAGCAGAAACATCAACTGTTACGTCTGCTTCTGTCTTTGCGTTAAACTCGCCGCATGTGATTGTATTGCCGTCGCCGCCTACAGAGAATACCTTAACTGCTACATATCTTGCATCTCTGCTTGCAAAGGTGGCTGTGCAGTCGTCAGTGCCGCTGCCCCATTCGCCTTTACCAGCTAAAGTAAAGCCGTTTGCTTCGTTATCAATATCAGTATCTGTCAAGTCGCCCTCAACAGCACTTGTGTAGATTTCAAATTCATAAATATGACCGTTCTGATTATCCTGACGAGGTGTGAAAATAATCTGAGAAAGATCCTCTCTTACTTTACCCAAATCAATAATAAAGTAATCGCCCGGTTCAAAATAAGTTGCACTGGAGCTCCAGTCAGATTCCCACCAGGTGCTCTTGTTTCCGTCAAGCATTTCTTTGCAGGGCTTCCGCCGTACTGAGATACAACGTACTCTACTGACATTTCGTTCTGAGGAATTTTTCCGTCCGGTACAGGAGGCTCAACTTCGCCCTCAACTGCGATATTGAGTTCTGCGCATGTGATTGTCTGGTTAGGATCCGGTGGCTTTGTAGTTGCAGATTCAACCAAAATCTTGATATAACGAGCATTTACAGGAATATCAAAATCTGCATAAGCGTCATCGATTTTAGCAGCAATTTCTGTATTTGTTGAACCCCAGTCCCAAGAGCCCTCAGATACAAGCTGCATATCCTCTGTTGTTTCTCCGGCATAAACCTTATAGTCTTTAATTTTTCCGTTTACGTCTGTCTGTCTTGGAGTATAAATAACTCTGGATACGTTCTCCTTAACCTCGCCCATATCCACAAGTATTTCAGCAGGAAGCTGAGTGCTTCCCTGACTCCAGTCTGTTTCCCAGATAGTACTCTTGTTGCCGTCCGGCATATATGTTGAAGGATTGCTGCCGTAAGCGCTTGGAACGGTTATTTTAAAATCTGTACGGTCAAGATTTATGTATCCTACTTCAGCTGAAGCAAACGAAAAACCTGTCACGAACATGGAAGTAACCATAGTGGCGCCGAGCACACAGGAAATAACTTTTTTCAATAAGTTTCCTTTCATGTTTTATTCTCCTTGTATAATAAATTTAGGTTGATAAGGGAGCCTATCTCCCAAAATCAACTGTATAATTATTCAACATAATGTTGTATAATTGTAGTTATTAGATAGAG
>NZ_NFKS01000049.1 GCF_002160515.1 Anaeromassilibacillus sp. An172
ATGTAATGGTTGGGTCACCGTCTGCGTTAAGCTGCTGTTCATAGGATGTCAACACATCGCCGTTAACAAGACTTTCTGTGGTGATAGTCGGTGCATATTTAACTGTACCGTTTACAACACCGTTCAGTATGCCGCCGGTTTTTACTATTACAGCATAACTTCCTGTGCTAAGACTTGCACCCTCCGGTATAGTCATGGACTCTCCACTTTTTATAGTGAAGTCCATCTGCAATTCCACATCGCCGTAAACAATTCTGTCGTTGCCATTAAAGACGATACAATTTAAAACACTGTTATCATCTACTTCAGGAATTGGCGGAGCTGTATCAATTGTTTTAATACCTCCAATTATGGTTACCGCTGAATTGTTGCTAATATTCAATTTAGCGATATTATCATTTGATGAAGTACCATTATAATAGATACCGCTTCTATAATTCCCCAAATCACTTCTTGCAGTTACGCTGCTTTCATTAATATTGATGATAAGTTCACTAAATTCAGCATACACACCTGCATAAAGGCTGATTCCTCTTCCCAAAAAGTCTTTTCCATTTGCTTCAACAGAAGCATTGTTAATATTAAGCGTCGCTTTTCCGGAATCGCTATTTATATTAATACCATGCTGCCAGCTATCCACCTTAAGACTGCCCGGACCATTTATGGTCAAAGTTGCATCTTTACCTAATGTGTCTTTATATGAATCTGTAGTAATACGAATTCCTCCTGTGTTGGAAATAATATTTTCCCCCTCCAGTATAATTGTCATATCTACAGATTTATGTGGAAATCCACAAACATAAATTCCACAATCCTCGCCATGAATTGTCGCATTATGAAGTGTTAGAGTATTATAATCAGGATTATAATACACATAGTTATCTTCCGGAATACCGTCATATTTTGTCCATGTTATGCCATCAACAGAAGTCCAGTAACCGCCTGAAGTAATATCTGTATTACCTACGCAAACAGACTTAGGAGCATTATTCTCCGAATTAACAGTTATATAAACTAAAGCTGTTTTTCCATTATATGTTACTGTTACAGAAGTTAAGCCCTCTGTAAGTGTTTCAGGAGAGAATGTGCAGTCTTCTGCTGAAACAGTTTCTCTTGAACCATTGTTATAAACGGCCGTTATTTCTATACCTGTTGGATCGAAGCTGTCACCGTCAAAGTATTCTGTCTTATCAGGCTGTTTTGTTACTTCGATACCTGCAAGCTCTACAGCTTTAACTGTTACCGGAACGGATGCTGTTTTTTCGTTATAGGTTACTGTTACAAAGGTTACTCCCTCTGTAAGTGTTTCAGGAGAGAATGTGCAGTTTTCGATTGAAACAGGCTTTGTTGAACCGTTTTCATATGCAGCTGTTATCTCCATTCCTGTTGGGTCGAAGCTGTCGCCGTCAAAATACTCTGTTTTATCAGGCTGTTTTGTTATTTCGATACCTGTAAGCTCTGCCTCAATAACTGTTACCGGAACGGATGCTGTTTTTTCCTTATAGGTTACTGTTACAAAGGTTACTCCTTCTGTGAGTATTTCCGGAGAAAATGTACATTCATCAAGAGATACGGTTTCGCTTGAACCGTCGCTGTATTTTGCTTTTACCTCCATTCCTGTTGGGTCAAAGCTTTCATTTTCCTTATACTCAGTCTTATCCGGTTGTTTTGTTACCTCAATACCTGTAAGCTCTCTGGGAACGGTAACTGTTACAGGAACAGAAGCTGTTTTTCCGCCGTAGCTTACTGTTACTTCGTTTATTCCTCCTGTAAGTGTTTCAGGAGTAAAGGTACATTCGCTTAAATCTACAGTATTGTTTGTTCCGTCGTCATAGTATGCGGTTACTGTCATTCCTGTTGGGTCAAACTTTTCACCGTCAATATAGTCTGTCTTGTCAGGCTGTTTTGTTACTTCAATATTTGTAAGTTCTACCGGAGCTGTAGGACTTTGAAATATTATATTCATCGACATAACACTCTGACCCTCTAATGGAAATTCAGCGGTAGCGTCATTTACCTTTACATAGCAGCCCTTACCAAATTCATAACCATCATCCGCCTGAAGGGTAACCTTAGCGGTATAGTACTGGTTAGGCTTTGCTTTTCCTGTAACAGGTTCGCCTGTTGTGTCTTGACCCTCGTACCATACCAATGTAGCTGTCATATTAGATGTATGTACTGTAGCTTCAGCGGGCAAGTCTTGGTATTTCACCGGCTGGTCTATAGTAACCTCAACACGCATAATGATTCTTGTGCTTGTTGTTACTACCTCAAATTTATAACCGGTTGTAGTTGTTCCATAATGGGTATCTGTCTCATTTCTTCTTGCAAATACTGCATATGCCTTTCCGGCAGACAGTCCGGTAAACTCTCCGGAAGTGCCCCACTGCTCCTCGGTTGGATATGAAACCGAGTCAGACACATCAACGCAGGCATATACTTCTCCAGGATAGGTTTGGATTGTAATGCTTGTATCTGTTACTGACAGTATGTTTATATCATTTACAGGCTCTGGGTTTGCCTTTTTGACTGCCTCAGAGGTCTGAGCAGTCAATGTACCCTCACAGCCGTTTGCTGATACAACAACCTTGATGATTTTACCTACGTCCTCGCCGGAACTGAGAGTATAGGTGTTTCCGTTCGCTCCGGGAATAGGGGTATCATCTCTGTACCACTGAATTGTGCTGAATGTCGGAGCGCCTTTTACTTCAACTGTCAGAGTTTCAC